>NZ_DASVWK010001051.1:0-11901 GCF_036389735.1 Archangium sp.
CCCACCAGGGGCACGTGGATGACGGAGCGCAGCCCCAGGGCGAGCATCCGGCGCAGGTGGTCAGGCGAGCGCGCCAGCACCTCCAGCCGGGCCGAGGGCACGTCCGGCACCAGCTGCGACTCACGGGTGCGCCACACCCGCGCCGGACCCGAGGGCGCGTCCGGGTCCAGCGGATAGAGGCGATCCGACTCGAGGCCCCACGCCACCTGCGCCGGGTCCTGGTGCGCCAGCGCCGCCACCCGGAGGCTCCTTCCCTCCTCGGAGATATAGACGGCCCCCCAGTCCGCCAGCTCCGGCACCACCAAGCGCACCACCTGGTCCAACGTCTCCTGGAAGTCCAGCGAGAGGGCCAGCACCTCGCCGGCGCGCGCCAGCAGCGCCCGGTCCCGCTCGGCGCGGGTGCGCTCGTGGCGAAGACGGGCCTCCTCCAGCTCGCGCGCCACCGCGGCCGGCAGCCGGGTGAGGATCGTCTTGGGAAAGTAGTCGCGGGCCCCGGCCTTCATCACCTCCACGCCCTCCCACTCGCCCACGCTGCCGGAGACGACGATGAGGGGGATGTCCTGGCCGCTGTCTCGCAGCACGGCGAGCGCCGTCGGGGCGTCGAAGCCGGGCAGAGAGTAGTCGGAGAGGATGATGTCCCAGCTTCCGCTCGCCAGGGCCTGGCGCAGCTCCTCGGCCGTCTGCACCCGGTGGGTGTGCACCTCGAAGTCGCCCCGGCGCAGCTCCCGCTCCACCAGCATCTGGTCGTCCGGGTTGTCCTCCACCATCAGGACGCGCAGAAGCACCGTCATCCAGGCACCCCCGGCGCCGGGGGCGGCGAGCGGTTGAGCACCAGCCAGTAGACGCCGAGCTGCCGCGCCGCCTCGACGAACTCGGTGTAGCTCACCGGCTTGCGCACGTAGCTGTTGCAGCCCTGGCTGTAGCTCTCCACCAGGTCCTTCTCCTCGTCCGACGAGGTGAGGATGACCACGGGGAGGAAGCGGGTGTGCGGGTGGGCGCGGATCTGCCGCAGCACCTCGTGTCCGTCCAGGCGCGGCAGCTTGAGGTCCAACAGCACCAGGGCGGGCAGGGGCGCGCCAGCCCGGGTGGTATACGCCCCCCGCGCGAAGAGGTAGTCGAGTGCCTCCACGCCGTCCTCCACCACGTCCAAGGGCTGGGTGAGGCCCGCGCGCTGGAAGGCACGCCGGGTGAGATCCACGTCGTCGGGGTTGTCCTCCACGAGGAGGATGGAGCGCGAGCTGGTCATGAGAGCGACTCCTGCAGGGTGAAACGGAAGGTGGCGCCGCCCCCCAGGGTGGCCTCGACCTGGATGTCGCCACCATGGCGGTGGACGATGCGCTGCACCGTGGCCAGCCCGATGCCCGTGCCCGGAAAGTCGTTGGCCCTGTGCAGCCGCTGGAAGGGGCTGAAGAGCTTGCCCGCGTACGCCATGTCGAACCCCACCCCGTTGTCGCGCACAGCGTAATGAGTCCTTCCGTCGCGCGTCTCCGCGAAGAACTCGATGTGGGCGCCGGAGCGCTTGCTGGTGAACTTCCAGGCGTTGCCCAGGAGGTTCTCCATCATCACCCGGAGCAAACGCGGGTCCCCCCGGGTGGTGAGGCCGGGCTGGAGCGAGACCGACACGTCGCGCCCGGGCTCGCGCTGGCGCAAGTCGTCGACCACGGAGGTGACCAGCGCGCTGAGGTCCACCGGCTCGCGGTGCAGCTCGGCGCGGGTGACGCGGGAGAGCTGCAACAGGTCATCGATGAGGTGACCCATGCGCGTGGCGGCCGCCTGGAGCCGATCGATGAGCTGGAGCCCGTCGGCGGACAGGTGCTTGCCCTCGTCCTCGCGCAGCGCCTGGGAGAAGCCATCGATGGCGCGCAGGGGCGCGCGCAGGTCATGGGAGACGGAGTAGCTGAAGGACTCCAGCTCGCGATTGGCGGCGGAGAGCTCGGAGGTGCGCTGGGCCACGCGCACCTCCAGTCGGGCCTCGCTGGCGCGCAGGGCATCCGCCTGGGCGTGCACCTGGGACAGGCTGGCCTCGTAATCCCGAGCCAGGGAGAGGAGCTGGCGCCGGCTGAGCCAGGCGAGCAACACGCCCACGACGAGCGCCCACAGCATGCCGCCGATGAGCACGGAGCGGGCCCCCCGCTCGGCGACGGCCGCCTGGTGGGAGGCGCGCTCGCGCTCCTCGCGGGCGATGGCATCCAGGGTGGCACGCAGCGCATCCATGCGGGACTTGCCAGCGCCGGAGCGCACGACCGAGAGCCAATCTCCCCGTTGCCGGAAGAGCGAGAGTTCCTCCGCGGCCACGTTCTCCCAGTCCCGCCAACGCTCGCGCAGCTCCATGACCCGGGCGAGTTGCCGGGGCTCGCCCGCCAGGCCCCCTTCCAGCTCATCGAGGGCATGGGACAATTGTTCCTCGGCGGCCAGGTAGGGCTCCAGGAAGACGGGGTCGCCGGTGAGGAGGAAGCCGCGCACGCCCGTCTCCCGGTCGATGAAGAGTTGCCGGACCCGCTCCACCCGGGTGAGCGTCACCTGGGAGCTTCGCGCCATCTCCTGGACCTCGAGCAGGTCGCCCACCTCCCACATGAGGAGGGTCGTGAGCGCGAGCAGCAGCACCACCGGCAGGAAGATGGCGCGCAGCAACAGACGCCGGAAGCGACTGGGGTCGGACAGGGGCATCACACGGACGCAGGGTGAAGGGACTCCCCGTGAAGGTTGGGGACGAAGCGAAGCCGTTCAACCTATGTCGAGCGTTCCCATGAAGCGAGGAGAGACGGCGGCCTGCCTGGAGCGGGACGGGACGGGAGGAGACACGCGCGGAGCTGGAATTCCGCCGTCATCGCGCCTTGAGCAGCTCCGTCTGCGCGGCGGCCACCGCGACTCCCGGTTCCGCCCGGTAACCCGCCGCCGCGAGCGCCCGCTCCACCGCGCCCACCGAGGCCAGCACATCGCTGGGGCCCACCACGTTCATGTGGCCCACCCGGAAGTAGCGCGTCTTGAGCTCGGGGTGCAGGCCCCCGGCGAGCACGACCCCCTGCTCTCGCACCCGCGCCAGCACCCCCGCGTCCACTCCCTCCGGGTAGTAGAGGGCGCTGAGCGTGTGCGCCGTCACGGACTCGGACACGGGCAGCGTCCGCAGACCCAGCGCGCGCCACCCCGCCCGGAAGGCCTGGGCCATGCGCCGGTGTCGGGCGAAGCGCGCTTCCATTCCCTCGCGCACGATCTGTCCCAGGCTCACGTCCAGCGCGCACACCAGATTCACCGCCGGCGTGGCGAAGTAGGAGGGCCGGCCCGCCTCGTACGCCTCCATGATGGGCAGCCACTCGCCGAAGTCCGCGTACAGCGAGCGCACCGGCGTCCGGCGAGCGCGCCACGCCGCCATCGCACGCGGGCTCACCGTGAGCAGCGCCAGCCCCGGCGGGACGCCAATCGCCTTCTGGCTCGCCGTCAGGTACACGTCCGCGCCCCACGCGTCCTGGTGGAACGTCTCCCCCGCCGTGGCGCACACCCCGTCCACCACCGACAGCACCCCGTGCCGGGCCGCCGCCTTCACCAGGGGCTCCACCGGCGCCAGCACCCCCGTGCTGGTGTCCACGTGCGTCACCGTCATCACCTTGAAGCGTCCACTCCCCAGCGCCGACTCCACCGCCGCCACGTCCGGCGCCTCGCCCGGTGCGCAGCGCACCTGCACCACCTCCGCCCCGTGGCGCTCCAACAGCGTGGCCATCCGGTCGCTGAAGTACCCCGTGTTCACCACCAGCGCGCGCTCGCCCGCCTCCACCAGGTTGGCCACCGCCAGCTCCATGGCCAGCGTGCCGCTG
Organism: Archangium sp.; assembly: GCF_036389735.1. Lineage (GTDB taxonomy): Bacteria > Myxococcota > Myxococcia > Myxococcales > Myxococcaceae > Archangium. The sequence continues at coordinate 3,810 of NZ_DASVWK010001051.1, forward strand.
CCCGACACCACGAAGGGCTGCGCCGAGGGCGCCAGGCACACCTCGCGCAACCGCTTCAGCGCCCGGCCGAACACGGTGATGAACTCGGGCGCCACGTGGCTGTACGTCTTCGCGCCCAGGGCCCGCATCACCTCCGGGTCGAACTCCACCGGGCCGGGAATCATCAGCAGGTCTCGCTCGCTCACGGGAATCCTCTCTCTGGGTTGACGGTCAGCGGGCGTAGCGTAGCCCGGCCCCTCACTCCAGGAAGGATTCTCTGGATGTTGGCCGCTGAGCGCCCGTGTCATCGGACCGTGGCGCCTCCGGTGCGGACGTGCCGGACTGCCTCACCGAATGAGCTTTCCTCCCTCTCTCCGTGTCTGTCTCGTCCTCCTGCTCGCCTGTGGTTGCGCCTCGTCCTCCTCATCGAGGCGCGAGATGCCCCCCCCCTCCCAGACGGAGGCGTGGCGGAGCACGCTGCACCGCGACCATCCCCTGGTGGGAAGAATCTGGGACGTGCGGCGAGGCCAGTGGCTCGACGAGTCCGCGCTGCTGGCGGACCTCTCCCGTGCGCGCTTCGTGATGCTCGGCGAGCGCCACGACAACGCCGACCACCACCGGCTCCAGGCCGAGCTCGTGCGGCGCCTCACCGACTCCGGTCGCAAGCCCGTGCTCGCCTTCGAGATGCTCGACGTGTCCCAGCAGCCCACCGTGGACGAGTCACTCGCTCGCGCTCCGAAGGATCCGGACGCCCTCGCCCAGGCGGTGGCGTGGGAGCGGAGCGGCTGGCCCGACTGGTCCCTCTACCGCCCCATCTTCGCCGTGGGCACCGAGCGGGGCCTGCGCATCATCGGCGCCAACCTCCCGCGCTCCCAGGTGAAGGAGCTCGTCATGCGAGGCCCCGAGGCCCTCTCGCAGGAGACCCGGTCCCGGCTCGGGCTCGACACCCCGCTGCCCGAGGACGTCGCCCGCGCCATGCGCACGGAGATGCACGAGTCCCACTGCGGCCACCTCCCCGAGTCGATGCTCGAGCCCATGGTGCTCGGCCAGCGGGCGCGGGATGCGCAGATGGCCGACCGGCTGCTGGCCACCGCCTCGGAGGAGGGCGCCCTCCTCATCACCGGCGCCGGCCATGCACGCACCGACCGCGGCGTCCCGGCGCAGCTCGCCCGGCGTGCTCCCGACCTTCCGGTGCGCGCCCTGGCCTTCCTCGAGGTCTCCCCCGAGGCCCGTGAGCCTCGCGACTACGCCTCCCCCGACAGCGCCGGGACGCTGCCCTACGACCATGTCTGGTTCACCCCCGCCGCCGAGCGGGAGGACCCGTGCGCCACGTTCCAGAAATCCCCCGGAAAATAGCGTGTCAGGTCCCGCCGGGTGCCGCGTCCTTCAGGGTATAGACACACCGCTTTGAAACGTCCGGCCGAAGAGGCCCTACAAGCCAATGGATTCTTGGTGTCGCCGGTTCGAATCCGGCTCTCCCGACTCGCCTCACCGGGAGATAGCTCAGGGGTAGAGCACAAGATTAAAAACGGCTTCTTCACTCGGACGCACCCCTTCTCCTAGCCTCGCGCTCCATGCGCTGGCTTCTCCTCTCCCTCCTCACCCTCGCCTCCCTCCGCTGTGCCCATGCTCCCGAGGCCCCTTCGGTGGCCCCCGAGGCGCCCGCGCCCGTGGCCGCCGCCCAGGAGTGGCCCGAGCCCGAGCCTCCCGAGCTGCGCCTGCCGGACTCGGTGCGCCCGGTGCGCTACGCGCTGGACCTGAAGCTCCTCCCCGCCGAGCCCACCTACTCCGGCACCGTCACCATCGACGTGGAGGTCCGCGAGCCCGTGCGTCAGGTGTGGCTGCATGCGCAGGACCTCCAGGTGACGCAGGCCCTCGTCCTCACCTCCGGCCGCACGCTGGAGGCCCGGGTCTCCACCGCCCATCAGGGGCGCCTGGGCCTGCTGCTGCCCGAGGCGCTCGCTCCCGGTCAGGCCCAGCTCACCCTCTCCTTCACCGGCCGCGCCGACCGTGCGCGCAGCCAGGGCCTCTACGCGGTGGAGGAAGGGGGCGAGCCCTACCTCTATACCTTCTTCCAGCCCATCGACGCGCGGCGCGCCTTCCCGTGCTTCGACGAGCCGGGCTTCAAGGTGCCCTGGCGGTTGCGCTTCACCGTGAAGCAGGAGCACGTGGCGCTCGCCAACCACGCCATCGTCTCCGAGGAGCCGCTGTCCGGCGGGCTCAAGCGCGTCACCTTCGCCGAGAGCCGCCCCATGCCCAGCTATCTCGTGGCCTTCGTGGTGGGCCCCTTCGACCTCGTGGACGGCGGCCCCATCGGGCGCGCCCGCGTCCCCCTGCGCTTCATCGTCCCCCGCGGCCGGGGCGCCGAGACGGCCTACGCCGCCCAGGTCACCCCCCGCCTCGTCTCTCTGCTGGAGGACTTCTTCGACCAGACGTACCCCTACGAGAAGCTCGACGTGGCCGTGGTTCCCCGCTTCTGGGGCACCATGGAGCACCCCGGCATCGTCGCGCTCGGCCAGCCCCTCACCCTCATCCCCCCGGGCGAGGAGACGCTCCAGCGCCGCAAGTCCTACGTCAACATCGCCCTCCACGAGCTGGCCCACTACTGGTTCGGCAACGTCGTCACCTCCCGGTGGTGGGACGACATCTGGCTCAACGAGGCCCTCACCACCTGGCTCGACCACCACCTCACCGACCGCTTCGAGCCCGCCTGGGACTACGCGCTGGACGCGAGCGCCACCTCCGCCTCCTACGCCCTCGAGACGGACTCGCTCACCACCTCGCCCCCCGTCCGCAAGCCCATCACCACCAACGATGACATCGTCGGCTCCTTCGACGGCGGCACCACCTATGACAAGGGCGCCGCGCTCCTCACCATGTTCGCGGGCTGGCTCGGAGAGGAGCGCCTGCGCGACGCCCTGCGCGCCCACGTGCGCAAGCACCCCTGGGGCGTGGTCACCTCCGAGGACTTCCTCGTCACGATCGGCGAGTCCCTCGGGCCCGACGCGGCCCGCGTCTTCCGGGGCTACATCGACCAGCCGGGCGTCCCCCGCGTCTCCGCCGAGCTCCAGTGCAAGGCCGGCGCGGCGCCGCGGCTGAAGCTCTCGCAGGAGCGCTACTTCCCCGCCGGCTCCACCGGCTCCACCTCGCATACCTGGGACATCCCCGTGTGCGTGCGCGTCGGCAAGGGCAAGGCCACCACCCGCGCCTGCACCCTCCTCACCGCCTCCGCCGACGAGCTGGCGCTGCCCTTCCAGGGCTGCCCCTCGTGGCTCCTCCTCAACGCGGGCGGCACCGGCTACTACCGGGCGAGCTACTCGCGCGAGCAGCTCGCCGGGCTCCTCTCCGTCCCCTCCGGCACACTGACGACGGCGGAGCGGCTCACCTTCCTCTCGGACGTGAAGGCCGCCGTGGACCGGGGCGACGTGCCGCTCGGCGAGGCGATGAAGCTCATCCCCTCCACCGCCTCGGACCCCCACCGGCTCATCCTCCAGCGTGGCACCCAGGTGCTCGCCTCGCTCCGCCTGGAGCGGCTCCCCGAGGCCGACCGCGCGCGCTACCGGGCCTGGATGCGTGAGCTCTACGCCCCGCGCGCCCGCGCCCTGGGGTGGACGCCCCAGCCCGGCGAGCCGGATGAGCTGAAACAGACGCGCGCCCTGCTGCTCGCGCGCGCGGCCCTCGGCGGAGAGGATCCGGAACTGCTCCAGGAGGGCGCCCGGCTCGCGCGCTCGTGGCTCGTGGACCGCAAGTCCGTGAGCCCGGAGGTGGCCTGGACGGCCCTCCAGGTGGCCGCCCGCGGTGGAGACCGCGCCCTCTTCAACACCGTGCTCGCCCAGGCCCGCGCGTCCAAGGACCGCTACGAGCGCTCCCGACTGCTCGCCACGCTCGGCGGCTTCCGCGACCCGGCGCTCGTGAAGGAGGCCCTCGCGCTGGTGGGCGGGGAGGAGTTCGACATGCGCGACACCACCGGCATCCTCTATACGGCCTTCTACTCCCCCGAGACACGCGCCCTGGCCTGGGACTTCTACCTGCGCAACTTCGACAAGCTCGCCAGCAAGCTGCGCTCCGACGAACTGGGCTGGCTCATCGAGATGGCCGGAGACCTCTGCGACGAGACGCAGCGCGCCGAGGCGGAGGCCGTGCTGACGCCCTTGGCGGAGCGCATCGAGGGAGGGCCTCGCGCGCTCGCCCGGGCCCTGGAGTCCATCCGGCTGTGCATCGAGTCGGACCGCCGCCACCAGCCCGGTGTGCTCGAGTTCCTGCGCACGCGGCGCTGAGCCTCCCGGGGCGCCTCACGCCCGCGAGGAGCACCCGCCCTGCGTCAGCACGCAGCGCTCCAGAACCCGGAGCGCCTCGCGCAGGTCCGACGAGGCCGCCTCCGCCGGAGCATTCCTCGCCCGCTCCACGCGCCGCCTCGCCGACTCCAGTGCCCGCCTCGCCTCCTCGCTCCCGGGCGAGGCCCTCGAGACCTCCGCCAGTTCCAGCGAGGCGCGCAGCAAGGAGGTGAGCTCGCGCAGCATGGGATCGTCCCGCAGCTCCGGTGTCGCCTCCAGGGAGTCGAAGCCCTCGCGAGCGGCCGGGAGGTCTCCCAGCGCTCCTCGCACCGCGGCCAGGTGCGTGGTGAAGCGCAACGCGTGCCAGCGCGACACCCGGGCGAGGACGGCCACGGACTCCGACAGGCAGGCGCGCGCCGCCTCCAGCGACCCGAGCGCCACCAGGGCCCGGCCGAGCTCCCCCAGCGAGACGCCCTCCAGGATGCGCATGCCCAACCGCCGGCCCATGCGCACCGTGGCCTCCAGGTGCTCGCGCGCCTCCACGACCCGGCCCGCGTCCAGCAGGAAGCAACCCAGGTTCACCCGCGCCAGCGTCTGCCCCGCCAGGTCTCCCACGCGCGAGGCCTTCTCCAGGGCCTCCTCCAGCAGGTGCACCGCCTCCGCCGTGCCCCCCGCCTCCCCCAGCGCCATCGCGTAGTTGGTGAGGAAGCCCACCTCGAAGGCCACGTCCCCCACCGCCCGGAACAGCTCCAGCGCGGTGCGCAGCGGGGCCAGGGCCGCGCCGGCCCCGTGCCGCACCAGCTCCAGGATGCCGAGGTTGCCCACCGCGTACGCATCCAGCCACCGGTCCCCCGCCGAGGGCAGCTCCTGGGCCGCCTGCACCAGCTCCCAGGCCGTGCCCATGTCTCCCTCGTCGCGGGCCACGATGCACAGGTCCAGCAGGACGCGCTTCTCCCGGTCCACCGGGCCCGACGTCTGGAAGGCCTTCCGCGCCTCCTCCAGGTCCTTCCGCGCCGCGGCGAGCTGGCCCGCCCCATGGTGTGCCCGGCCCCGCACCGCGAGCGCCTCGGCGCGCAACAGCGGCTCCACCTCGACGGTGGCCGACAGCTCCAGCGCCTTGTCCAGCCGCGACAGCGTGATGCCCACGGGGCCCCGGGCCGTCACGTCCGGCTCCAGCGCCACCAGCACGCCCAGCGCCCGCTCCAGCGCGCTCGCCGTGGCGGGCGCCACCGCCAGCGAGTTGTCACAGGCCGCCAGCAGGTTCTCCCGCTCCAGCGCGAGCCGGCGGAAGGCCAGCTCTCCGCCCTCGCCCCGCATCCGCGCGCTCAGCCGCCGGGCCTGCGCGAGGTAGCAGTCCGCGTGACGCGCCGCCAGCATCGCCCCCTCGCCCCGCTCCGCCAGCCGCGAGGAGGCGTACTGCCGGATGCTCTCGTACATGCCCAGGCGCAGCTCCCCGGACAGCCCATCCGGCGCGTAGGCCCGCAGCAGGGACTTGGAGCGCAGCGAGTGGAGGATCTCCAGTACGTCCGGCCCACCGGGAGGGAACATCAGCACCGCCTCGGCCGCCTCCAGGGAGAAGCCGCCCCGGAACACCGAGCACTGCGCCAGGGCCGCCCGCTCGGCGGGCTCCAGCAGCGCCCAGGACCAGTCGATGGCCCCCCACAGCGTGTTCTGCCGGGCCGAGCCGTCACGCCGCCCCCCGCGCAGCAACTCGAAGCGCCGGGACAGTCGCTGGTGGATCTGACTCACCCCCAGCATGTTCGTCCGGGCCGCCGCGAGCTCGATGGCCAGGGGAATTCCATCCAGCTTGCGAACGATGTCCGCCACCAGGGGGGCCTCCTCGGCCGTCAGCTCGAAGTTCCCCCGCACCGCCCGGGCCCGCTGGACGAACAGGCGCACCGCGTCCGAGCGCACCAGCGGCTCCAGGAGCGTCTCGCCCTCCTCGGGCACCCGCAGCGGCTCCAGGTCGATGACGTGCTCCTCGGGGAGGTGGAGCGCCTCGCGCGAGGTGACGAGGAAGCGGGCCTGGGGCGCCAGCCCATGCCAGCGGTCGAGCGTCGCCGGCATGTGGTGCACCACGTGCTCCACGTTGTCGAGGATGAGCAGCACGTCCCCGCGCCCCGCCAGCACCCGGCCCAGCCGCTCCGCGGGATCCCGCTCCTCGCCCTCGCGCGTCAGGGCGACGCCCAGGGACTGACCGACGGCGTGACAGATGTCGTCCACCGTGGACGCCTCCGTCAGCTCGCACATCCACGCCCCGCCCGCCCAGCTCCCCACGTCGAGCTGGAGGTTGCCGAAGCTGGTGGCCAGCCGGCTCTGCCCCAGGCCCCCGGGGCCCAGCAGGGTGACGAGCCGCGCGCCCTCGTCGAAGCAGCGTCGCAGCAGCCCCAGCTCCTCCCGCCTCCCGATGAACTCCCCCGTCTCACTGGGGACATTGCCCCGCCGCGCGCGCGGCACCCGGGGCGCCTCGAACCGCCGCTCGGCCAGCGTGGCGGGCAACACCTCCACCAGCGTGACGGCATCCTCGAGCCCCTTGAGGTGGAACTCGCCCAGGGAGCGCGTCACGGGCCGGCCCAGCGACTCCAGTTCGCCACGCACCCGCGCCCAGGCCTCGCCGCTCACCAGCAGCTGCCCGCCGTGGCCCGCGGCCGCCACGCGCGCCGCCACGTTCACCATCCGCCCGAAGTAGTCGGCCCGGCCCGTCCGCTCGTCGATGCGGCACTCGGGCTCGCCCACATGTACGCCCATGCGGACCCGCAGGCCCCGGTGCAACGGCCCCCGTGCGCCCTGCTCCACCGCCGCGTCCTCTTGCGAGAGGAGCTCCTCCGGCCAGGGCGCTCGCACCAGCGCCTCCTGTACCTCCAGGCACCAGCGCACCGCCTCCACGGCCGAGGCGAAGGCCACCATGAAGGAGTCGCCCTGGGTCTTCACCTCGTAGCCGTCCACCCCCGCCAGCAGGGCGCGCATCACCTGGTCGTGGACGTCCAACGCCCCCCGCATGCCCGAGCTGCACCGCTCCCACAGCTGGGTGGAGCCCTGCACGTCCGTGAAGACGAGCGCCACCTGGCCGGACGGCGCCCTCACGCTCGGGGCGGATGAACGCCACGTGGAGCCTCCGCCACCGGAGAGTTCGTTGGTGCTTCCCGGTGCGAACATTCGGAGGACGCTCCCCATCACCCGCTCCCTCTCCTTGGAACATGATGGGTCTTGAGCCGAGGCGCGGCGCCACCCACGTTGCCGATCCGTGCACCAGCGCACGGAGCCATTCGCGCAGGGCCCACGATCGGACAGCGTGGTGCGACATCCGCTCTGGGCACACGACACGTCGGAGGGAAGCCCAGGGCGCCGAGGGATGTCCGCCGCGCCACACGGCAAGGGTCCATGAGCAACAGTCCAGCAAGATAAGGACAGCCACCCCATACCCGGAGGAACGGAAAGACATCAGCTTCATTTCCTCAATGCCTAGGAGGAAGCCCATGAGAATGGTTCCGTCGCTTCGGCGCACGTGCCTCGCCGCCCTGCTGCTCCTCACCGTGGCCTGGAGTCCCGCGGACGAGGACAGCGACGCCACTCAGCGCTCCGGCAACAACGGACTGGCCTTCAACGGGCTCGCCACGAATGGCCTGGCCTTCAACGGGTTGAACAGCGAGGCCTTCACCACCTGGTTCCGGGAGGACCCGACCACGGCCAACATGGTCATGCACTACATGGTCCAGTGCGCCGTGCCCCAGGGGGAGTTCCGCGCTTACGAGGGAGAGGATCAGACGTATGTGTGGCAGGGTGCGCTGGGGCTGGCACCGGGCTGGGCCGGCGGTGCTCCCGCGACCGAACTCGAGCAG
>NZ_DASVWK010001052.1:0-26411 GCF_036389735.1 Archangium sp.
CCCGTCTGTCCCGTCTGCACCGCCACCGGCTTCTGCGTGTCCACCGACACCAGCTCCACCCTCACCTGCGCGTCCTGCGCCGGCTGGTAGTCCGACGTCCTCGAGGACACCACCACACCCACCGCCTTGCCCGGCTCCACCGAGGGCGGATCCGCGCTCACGTTCAGCGTCGTCAGGTCCGGGTCTCGCACCAGCCAGCGCAGCGCGTTGCCCCAGAAGCGGTCATAGGCACGGTTGGGCGAGCCACCCCGGTGCCCCGTGAAGGACCAGTACCAGCTCCCGTCCGTGGCCAGCACCATCGCCCGGCCCCGGCCGTAGTCCCACACCGCCACCAGCGGCGCGTTCTTCCCATCCACCGTGAGGAACGGGTGGTCCATCAGCACCGTCGCCCCCGGCTTCGCCCGCGCCAGATTCGCCCCGGGAATGGCCGGCAGCTCCGCCCACGCCGCCTCCGTGCTCGACGCCCCCGAGGCCATCGCCGTCACCGGGTGGCGCAGGCCCTCGGGCGTCAGGCGCGCCTTGAAGCCCTCCGGGTTCGCCGGGCCCGCTCCCTCCAGCGGCAGTGCCTCGAACAGCGTGGGCATGTTCGCGCGGCCCTCGCCCAACACCGCGTCTCCGCCCACCATCACCAGCGCTCCACCATTGTGGACGTAGCGCTCCAGGTTGCGCTCGTACTGGTTGATCGACAGCGATTGGTCCGCGTAGCCGAAGTTCTGGAAGATGACGACGTCGAAGGTGTCCAGCTTCGTGTCGAAGATCTCCTCCATCGGGAAGGGAATCAGCGACAGCTCGCGCTCCTGGCTCACCACGCCCGGGTCGTCCGACATCGTCCGCAGGATGTAGAAGGACACCAGGTCCACGTTGGCGTCCTGGCGCAACAGGCCCCGCAGGAAGCGCTCGTCCCACGAGGGCCGGCCCACCACCAGCAGCACGCGCACGCGGTCTCGAATCACCTTCAGCACGAAGGAGCGGCTGTTGTTGTCCCCCACCGCCTCGTCCGGGTACACGGGCATGCTCACCGTGTAGACGAAGCGCCCCGTCTGGTCCGGCGTGAAGGTGAAGCCCACCGGCTTCACATCGTCCGAGGACTCGAAGCGCACCGTCTTGCTCGCCACCACCTTGCCTTCCTGCTTCAGCACCACCGGCACGTCCTGCCCCGAGAAGCCCCGGCCGTGCACCTCCACCTCCACCGTGATGGAGTTGCGCACGAAGGCGAAGTCATCCACCTTCACCCGATCCACGGCCAAGTCCTTCAGGGCCTCCTTGCCCACGAGGAAGGTGGACACCGGCACGTCCAGGTCCGCCAGCGCCGCTCGCGCCCGGCCCACCGCCCCGCCGGCCAGCTCCACGTTGTCCGCGCCGTCGCTCACCAGCAGCACGCCCGCCAGCTTCTTCGTTCCCTGCGCCCCCGCTCCCACCGAGCGCAGCGCCGACAGCAGATCCGACGTGCCCGCTCGCGCCGGCTCCTTCGCCAGCGCCTCGGCGGTGGTGGGCGACAGCTCCGGATCAAACCCGTACAGCTCCACCGTGTACCGATCCTGCAACGCCGCCAGCTCCGGCGCGGCCCGCTCCAGGAAGGCGGCCGTCTGCGCCGAGCGCGTGATGCCGCCGGGCTCCACCGGGAAGTTCATCGAGGCCGAGCGGTCCACCAGCACCGCCAGCCGGTTCTTCATCCGCGCCACCTGGAGGTTGCGGATGCCGGGCTCCAGCAGGAAGAAGAGCGCCGCCAGGCCCGCGCCCACGCGCAGCGCCCACAGGGACCAGCGCCGCCAGCGGGCCGGCTCGCGCCGCAGGCCCCACGCCGCCAGTCCCACGCCAAGAGCGAGCCCCACCCCCAGCAGCACCAGTGCCCACACGGGCAGTGGCGAGAGGCTGACGAGCTTCCAGGCATTGAAGGGGGTGGTTTCCATGAAGGGGGGGGGGCCTCGGGTCAGCGACGCTTGTTGAGGATGAGCGGCAGGTGGACGGCGTCGTCCTTGTAGTCCAGGCAGAGCGCGTACATGCAGAGGTTCACACCCAGGCGGATGGCCAGCTCGCGCTGGGGCTCGCCGCCCGGGGACACATCGAATTCATAATCGCCCGTCTCGTTGCGGCTCCACGCCCCGGCGACGTCGTTCTGCGAGTACATCACCGCCGCGCGCTTGCCGAGGTTGGCCGCCAGCAACTGTGGCTTGTTGAGCAGCCGTCCCGGCGCGGACTCCAGCAGGAAGAAGCTCTTGAAGACGACGTGGGTGGAGGGCACCGCCGTCAGCGGGCTCTGCGGCAGCACGCGCGCCATCTCGCGGCGGAAGCTGGCGTCGAAGCCCTCCCCGTCGCTGCCATCGTTGGCGTCCGCCAGGAGGAAGCCGCCGAAGGTGAGGTAGCGCCGCAGGTTCTCCACCTCCGCGAGGCTGAAGGGCGGGAAGCCCCCGTCCCCTCCCAGGTAGAGGAAGGGGTACTCGAAGATGTCCGGGCTGGAGAGCGCGAAGGGCCGGGCGTCCGGCACCACCTCCACCGAGGTGCGCCGCTGGAGCTCCCAGGCCAGGCGCCGGAGCCCGGACAGTCGACCGTCCCACCGGCCACCGTGCCGGGCAACGGCGGGGATGAAGCGGCTCTTCTCTCCAAAGGCGGACGCACGTCCGGCCAGCAGCGGAACGAGCGCCGTGCTTCCGAGCAGGAGGTGTCGACGGCTGAGGGGGCGCGCGGGCATGGGTTTCTATATACCGTCGACTCGCCCTTCCATTCCCCGCTATAGAGAGGCCCCATGGCGAAAGGCGGACAGACGCCGAAGGACCCTGCCTCCCCCCGGATGCAGGAGGCGTGGAAGCTCAAGGAGTCCGGGGACGTGCTGGCCGCGCGGCACGCGGCCGAACGCATCCTGGCGGACAATCCCACCCCCGAGGACAAAGCCCAGGCCGAGGAGCTGCTGCGCCGGGGCACCACGCCCCTCGCCCTCTACGGCTTCGCGGCCCTGGCCGCCTTCATCCTCGTGCTGCTCGTGGTGCTCGCCACCACGCGCTACTAGGACACCGTCGTGGAACCGTACCTCCAAGCCCTCAAGGCCTACCAGACCTTCAACCCCTCCGGGTGGGTGGCCATCTACCGGCTGCTGCCCATGTGGGCCGGCATCCTGAGCTGCGCGCTGGGCATCATCCTGCTCCTCTTCGGCGGTGGGCGCATGTTCCGCGCGCTGGCGGGTCCCCTGGGCGCGCTCATCGGCCTGGGTTGGACAGGCGTGCTGCTCACGAAGCTCGGCCAGCCGTTGGACCCGCGTCTGCCCACGGCCGCCGCGGCCGTCCTGGCGGTGCTCGGCGTCCTCTTTCCGCCCGCCGTCATCTTCGTTGGCGTGGGCATCCCCCTGGGGCTGCTCGGCGGGGAGATCGCCGGGCCCAAGGACTACCTCCTCGGCTTCGTGCCGGGCCTGCTGCTCGGCGGCCTCGTCGCGGTGGTGGTGCACCGTCAGGTGGCCGCCATCCTCTCCTCCGCCGTGGGCGCGTGGCTGCTCGTCATCGGCGCGCTGGCGGCGCTGCACCAGTTCGGCGGGCTCGTCACCGCCATGGCCAGCCAGCCCTGGGGCGTCATCATCGCCGCGGGACTTTTCGCCCTGGCCGGAAGCGTCTATCAGATCGCCGTGCGGCCCTCGCCCGAGGAGGCCGAGCGCCAGGCGGCCGAGCGTCAGAAGCTGCAGCAGCGCAAGGCCGAGCAGAAGGCCCTGGAGAAGCGCTGGGGCGCCTGAAGGGGCGTCGACCGGGCAGCCGGAGTCTACCTTTACCTCCACTGGGGCCGCGCGTAGAGTCCGCGCCCCCTCCACCCCCCGGGGACGAGCCACATCGATGGGCCAGGCCAAGCGCAAGGAGAAGAACCTCGAGGCGAAGGAGCCGCAGCGCCCCGAGTCAGAGGGCGCTCCCTCCGAGAGCCCGGACGCGGACGCCCAGGGGCCCTGGAAGAAGCCCGCCGGGCTGTCCCCCAAGGGCTGGGGCGTGCTCGGCGCCGTCATCCTCTTCATCCAGTTCCCCCTCCTCCACTACGCCTTCCGGGGCGAGGCGGACACCACCGCCACCGTGCCCTACGCGCAGGACTTCGCGGACCCCTCGGTGGTGCAGCGCGACTTCTTCGCCACCGGCGGCCACTGGCGCGTGGTGAACGGGCAGCTGCTCTCGCCCGGCGTGAAGAACAACCCGCTGTGGCTCCAGGCGAAGCTGCCGCGCGACGTGGCCGTCGAGTTCGACGTGCGCTCCCAGTCCCCCGAGGGCGACATCAAGGTGGAGGTCTTCGGCGACGGCACGGATCACGCCTCCGGGTACATCCTCATCCACGGCGGATGGAACAACTCGATGTCCATCATCGCGCGCCTGGACGAGCACGGGGCCTCGCTGGACTCGCTGAAGCGGCGCGCCGGGGGCAAGGGCCTGGTGGAGACGGGCGTGTTCCGGAAGGACACGCACATGCGCGTGGAGGCCCGGCCCTACCCGGTGGAGATCGGCCGCACCTATCGCTGGCGTATCGAGCGTCGGGGCTCGTTGCTACGCTGGTCCATCGATGGCAAGCCGTTCATGGAGTTCGATGACCCCCTCCCCCTCGAGGGCAAGGGGCATGACCGCTTCGGCTTCTCGAGCTGGGAAGCCCAGCTCTTCTTCGACAACCTGAAGATCCAGCCGCTGTGAGCCGGCCTCCGGCCCGTGGCGATATCAGGCAGCAGGGGTAACAACGTGCGCAGAGTGGGAATCTTCGGCTGGGGCGTGGTCGCGCCCCGGTCCCGCAACATCGAGGCCTTCGAGAAGAACCTCGCATCGTCGGAGAGCTGGCTCTCCCCCTTCGAGGGTGGCTTCGGTCCGAACAACTTCCTCGTGGGTCAGCCGGAGTTCGACTTCGCGGAGTACAAGCCGTGGATCGACGCGCGCTTCCCCACCACGCGCTTCGCCCAGCTCGACAAGAAGATGGGCATGCCCACGAAGATGGCCATCGGCTCCTTCATCCAGGCGCTGGGCCAGAACCCGGGACTGGAGCAGGAGCTTCAGGCACTCGGGGCCCGCTCCCACGTGTACGTGGGCACCGGCCTGGGGGACCTGCCGACCATCCATGACATCACCCTGAACCTGCACCGTGCCCAGCGGCGGTGGGACCGGTTCTGGGCGGCCCCCGAGCGCAACAGCGCCCTGCGCCGCTGGCAGGAGACGCGCGAGCCGCTGTCCGGTCTTCCCCCCGAGCCCTCCACCGTGGACGAGCTCGTGCGCGACGAGGCCGAGGAGGCCTGGTGGCACTTCTGGGCCGGTCAGTCCCCCGAGCTGCGCGAGTTCCTCGCCGAGCAGAAGGAGATCGAGGGCCTGGGCGTCGAGGGCGGCAACGTGGAGGCCGCCAAGCTGGGCGTCATCAAGGAGAAGCGGACGCGCAACCAGCGCCTGCAGAAGAAGTGGGGCGCCCCCGAGCCGCCGTGGAACGCGGTGCCGTCCGAGATTCTCTGGAACATCCACAACACCCCCGCGTCGCAGATTTCGATGATGGGCAAGCTCACCGGCATGACGTTCGCGCCGGTGGCCGCGTGCTCCTCGTTCGGCTACGGGCTGAAGCTGGCGCTGGATGCCATCCGCCGGGGTGACGCGAAGGCGGTGGTGATGGGCATGACGGATCCGCCCCCGCACCCGCTGGTGGTGGGCGGCTTCTACAACGCCCGCGTGGTGAGCGCGGACGGCGCCGTGTCCAAGCCGCTCACGGCCCTGCGCGGCACGCACGTGGCCGGCGGCTCGGTGGTGTGGATCCTCGGAGACCTCGAGCACTTCACCTCCAAGGGCTTCAAGCCGCTGGGCATGGAGCCCATGACCGTGGGCGTGACCGCGGACGCGGATCACATCATCACGCCCTCGAAGGAGGGCCCCACCGTGGCCATCCACGAGGCCCTCCAGGCCGCGGGCCTGACGCCGGCCGACATGGGCAGCTGGGACATGCACGCCACCGCCACCCCGGGGGACTACCTGGAGGTGGAGACACTGCGCGCGGTGCTGCCCGAGACGGTGCTGGTGACGGCGCGCAAGGGCACCTTCGGCCACGGAATGGGCGCCGGCGGCGGCTGGGAGCTGACGGCCCAGTACCTCGGCCATGCCCGGGGCCAGGTGTTCCCCACGCCGCTCTCCGAGGCCGAGCTCAACAAGGAGATCGGCCGCGTCCATGGCCGGTTCGTCTTCGATCAGGCGGTGGCCGCGCCCCAGGGCTGCGCCGGCAAGCTGTCCATGGGCGTGGGCGGCATCAACGCCTGCGTCATCTCGCGCCCCTGGCGCTGATCACCCGCGGTGGCGGGGTCCTTCTCCCCCGCCGCCGCTAGTGGACTCGCACCGCGTCGTCGGTGACCTGCACCTTCTCGAAGGTGATGCCCATCATCTGCTCCAGCAGCTCCTTGGCCAGCTCGCGGGCCGTCTTCATCTGCTCCGGGCGCGCCAGGTCCCGACCCTCGTTGTAGAGGCCGAGGATGATGGAGCCCGAGAGCACCGCCGCCTCGTACAGCTCCTGCTTGTCGCGATCCGACAGGCGCCGCTCGCTGAGGCCCATGCCGATGGCGGTGTTGAGCTGCTCCAGCATGCTCGCCTGCTGCGCTTCGGTCAGCGACTGGCCGTTCTTGAGCACGTAGTAGCAGTGGAGGAAAAGGAAGTTGAAGGCGCCGGCGAGGTTGTTCTTGAGCTGCGTCTCATCCTGTTGGTCGAGGAGGTGCTCGTACCCCTTCAGCAGCCCCAGCAGCGCGGTCTCCAGCTCCTGGCGTTGGTCTCCCGCGAGGCCCTGGGCGCTGGCCGCCAGGCGCTTGTGCACGAAGGGGCCTCCCACGACGGAGCGGAAGGACGAGGCCGAGAGCGACAGCGGCACCAGTGAGCGCGGGCCGCTCCCATCCCACTGCTTCTGGAAGACCGGCTTGAGGTTGCCGTTGATGAGCACGTTCCCGCTGTATTGCCTGTAGGGGCTGAGGGGCTGCGCGCCCGCCCCGGCCGAGCCGAGCAGGACACACACCGTCGCGATGGTGAAGACCATTGTGGACAAGCCGCTCATCTCTGCTCCCCCTCCATGCCGCGGATACGCGATGTCATCCGGAGAACATGCAGCATCATCACAGCGAGTGAGGCAGGGCAAGCCGCGTGGCGAATGCGCTGGCCACCCCTACCCCGGGTTGGTACGTGCTCCTTCATGCGACTCACCCTCCCCCGTGGTGTCAGTCTCGCGGTTCTCGCCTCGGCGCGTACCGAGGCGGAACACCACGAGGATCTGGGGTGCAGCATCCAGGGCCCCACCGCCCGACCCGTGCGCCAGGCCCATCTCCCCTTGAAACAGCGGCTCGCCGAGCTGGGGCCCGAGCGCTCCCTTCGCGAGGCCAGGGCCCTCGTGCGCTGGCTGGAGGAGACGCCCCACTATGCCGCGCTCTGCACCGACGGCAGGCGGCGGGGCGGCCGGCGCCCGCTGCGGCCCGAGGTGCTCTTTCCCGACGCGGTGCGGCACAAACCCCGCGTCCTCCACCTGCGCCAGGAGCAGATGGGGCTGGACTTTCCCGTGAAGGCCCGCGAATGGCCGGCCCTCGCCGATCTCTTCGCCACGCTGGCCCGCGGTGCCACCAGGGCCGAGCTGCGGGCCCTCGCCGCCGTGCCCGCGGTGGGAGAGCTGCTCGCCGACCTGTCGAGCGCTGGCTGGCTCGTCCGCCATGATGGGCCGGTGGAGGTGCCCACTCCCGGAGCCCTTTTCGTGGGCCACAACACCGTGCTGGTGGCCAGCGCCCAGGCGCGCGTCCTGGTGGACCCGTACTTCCGCCCCGCCAGCGGGCTCGACCGGCCGGACTACCAGCCCCTCCAGCCCAGGGACCTTGGCCCCGTGGACGCGGTGGTCATCACCCATTCACACGGGGATCACTTCCACCTGGGCTCGCTGCTCCAGCTCCCGCGCGACACCCGCGTCTTCGTGCCGACGGTGGAGCGCGAGAGCCTCTTCTCCACCGACTGCGTCCTGCGACTGAAGCAGCTCGGCTACACGCGTGTCGAGGCCCTGCGCTGGGGCGAGGAGCGCCAGGTGGGGGACATCACCGTGCGCGCCCTTCCCTTCCATGGCGAGCAGCCCACGGACGGCGAGGGCCTCTACCCGGGCCTCTTCAACGAGGGGAACACCTGGCTGGTGCGCGCACCGGGCTTCTCCGCGGCCTTCTTCGCGGATGCCGGGCACGACGTGCGCGGGGACATGCGCGACGTCTGCCGCCAGCTCCGCGAGGAGGGCCCGGTGGACGTGCTCTTCTGCGGCGTCCGGGGCTTCCGCCTCAAGCCGCTCTTCTTCGGCTACACCACCCTGGACGCCTACCTCGTCGACGTGCCCCTGGACGCACTCGCCAGCCCCCAGCAGCTCATGGCCGGGCCCGAGGAGGCCCTGCACTATGGCGAGCTGCTCGGCGCGCGCTACGTGGTGCCCTGCGCGGACGGCGGCGCCCCCTGGTACTGGCGCGAGGGCATGGGCCCCCGCTACCCGGGCTATCCCGGCGAGCCGGTGAACGGCGCCAGCACCCTGGACGAGAACCCGGACGCGGACCCCTTCCCCGAGCGGCTCAAGCAGGTGCGCCGACAGGTGGGCCACGGGCCCCAGGCCCTGCTGCTCCGCCCCGGCGAGGCCCTCTCCTGGCGAGGACGCAAGGCTCCCGAGCTCCTCCACCATCCCGGCTTCGTCTGGCCCTTCGGCGACATGCCGGGACGGCGCGGAGCGTGACGGGGAGCGCTCGGGCGCCCGGGCTCAGTGGCTCCGCGACTCGGGCTCGAGCGTCGGCCCGATCTCCCGGAGGGGCTCCTCGGGGAACTGCTTCAGGTTGAGCAGGCCCGCCAGGACGTGCAGCTTCTCGTGGACCGACTCGTTGGTGAACTCGTGCAGGTCCATCAACGCCTCGGCGTAGTCCGTGAGCGCGGCCAGCCACTCGTGCAGGCTCTCCGGGCTCGGCGGCTTCGCGCGCGCCTCCTCGATTCGAGCGAAGGCCTCGTGCAGCTTGTCCGCGGCTTCATCTACGTGTCTGGGGAGTGCCATGTCGCTACCCTCTCTGGCCTCACCATGTGACCGCCCCGCGCTCCTCGCCACGCGCCGGGCCGATGAGCGAGCACCCAAGCCCGAGGCCATGGGCGCGCCATGCACGTCCGCCCCAGGGGACTGATCTTCAACGGCTGTAGCACGGACCGGGCAGACGGCCGTGACCCACGGGAGGAGGTCGCCATGAAAGGACGAGGGCGAGCCTGCAAGAAGCACATCCGGCAGGCAGGTTGGAACATCGCGAACGAGGGTGAGCGTGAGGGGGGCTATCACCTGGAGCTCCACGGTCCCCGGGGCGAGCAGATGAAGGTCGAGTCCTCCTCCAAGGCTCGCGCCTACCGCCATGCGGAGCGGGCCGTGAATGGATCGGAACCCGGAATGGCTCTCTGGGCCGGTCAGGCTTGAGCCGCCTGGAGAGCAGCCGACCAGGCTGGTGAATCATCCGCCATCCTGCCCCTGGCCGCCTCCACACCTACCCTACTCGCCAGGACACCGAGGGCGCGCAATGAACGGTCAAGACACGGACAAGCTGCAAGCGGGGGCGGAGGGCACGCAGGCGTCTTCCGAGCAGTCGAGCAAGCCGAGCAAGGCCCCGCCTCCGATGCAGGCGGATCAACGCCCGCCCATCGAACGGGGCGCGCACCTGCTGGCGCTCAGCACCCTGAAGAACGCCGAGATTCCCTTCGTGGTGGCGGGCGCCTATGCCCTCCATCTCTATACGGGCATCTATCGAGACACGAAGGACCTGGACATCTTCCTCAAGCGCGAGCACGTGGAGCGTGCGATGGAATCCCTGGGCAGCATGGGCTTCCAGACGAACATGCACGACCCGGTGTGGATCGCGAAGGCCTACGCCAACGACGAGTACTTCGCCGACCTCATCTTCGGCTCCGGCAACGGCGTGGCGTTGGTGGATGACCTGTGGATCGAACGGGCCCACCCGGGCGTCGTCCACGGGCTGCCCATCCTGGTGGCGCCGCCCGAGGACATCATCTGGTCCAAGGCCTTCGTCTGCGAGCGCGAGCGCTTCGACGGCACCGACATCAACCACCTCATCCTCGCACGCGGCAAGCAGATGGACTGGAAGCACCTGATGATGCGGTTCGAGCCGCACTGGGAGGTGCTGCTGGCCCACCTGACCTTCTACCGCTTCAGCTACCCCGGCCAGCGCGACCACGTGCCCCGCTGGGTGTGGGACGAGCTCCTCGAGCGCGCTCGCAACCAGCACAACGAGCCCGAGAAGAAGAAGCTCTGCCGGGGAATGTTGATCGCCAAGGGACAGTATGGTGTGGACGTCGAGCACTGGGGCTACACCGACGCGCGCATCGAGGAAGTCTCGACGTACCGCGACTTCTACAAGAAGGATTAGGCGCACGCCCCAGCCCTTGCTCGCCTGGCTGTCCACGACTAGCAAGGGGGGACCCGGGTTCCCCTGAACCGAGGTCCCCTCATGCCCCTCACCACGCTCTGTCTGCGCTGCGGCCTGTGTTGCGACGGCACCCTCTTCACCCACGTGCCGTTGCGACACACCGAGGCCGCTCCGTTGAAGGCCCTCGGGCTGCCCGTGAGGGAGCGAGAGGATGGCACCTCGGTGCTCCCCCAGCGCTGCGCCGCGCTGGACGGGCGCCGGTGCACCGCCTACGCGCAGCGTCCCGAGGGCTGCCGTCGCTACCACTGCAACCTCTTCACCGCGCTCTCCGAGGGTGAGGTGTCCCTCGACGAGGCCCTCGCCGTGGTGGACGGCGCGCACGCCCTGCTCGCCGCCGCGGGCTCGGAGCGCCCCCCGGAGGTGGAAGACTATCTGGACCGTCACTTCCGCGGTCGCCACGGCGCCGCACGGCGCGGTAGCGACGCTTCGTAGCGTGGGCGACGGAGCGACACCGGAGTGATTGGAGGCCCGCGGGGGGCCCGTTAGCTTCCCCGGCATGCGTCACTGGCTCCTCCCCGCCACCATCCTGCTGTGGTTGTCCGCCTCCGGCTGCCACTCCTCCAAGAAGAGTCCCGCCGATTCCGGTTCCACCCCGGAAGCCCCACCGCCCCCCGCGGTCCCCGACCCGGGCCCGGGCCCGGGAGCCCCCCAGGCGGCGTCTCCCGCGGCCGCCAGCGTGCAGGTGCCGGTGACGGTCCAGGAGAGCCTGCGCGACCACCCCTTCGACTCGCCGCGCACCCTCACCGTGCCGCCCGGCTTCTCCATCTCCGTCTTCGCGCGCGTGCCGAATGCGCGCTTCATGGCGGTGGCGCCCGATGGGAACGTGCTGGTGTCGGAGCCCGCGTCCGGCACGGTGCACCTGGTGCGCCCCAAGCCCGGACAGCCCCCCGAGGTGCTCGCCTGGGCCACCGGCCTGCGCCGCCCGCATGACCTCGTCTTCCACACCCGGGGGGGCACCACCTGGGTGTACGTGGCCGAGACGCACCGGGTGACACGCTCGCCCTGGCAGCCCGGCGACACGCAGCGCCGCGCCGCCGAGGTGATGGTGGAGGGCCTGCCGGACTCGAGCTCGCCCGAGCTCAAGGGCCGCTACGGACACGAGCTGAAGAACATCGCGGTCGACTCGACGGGGCGCCTCTACGTCTCCATCGCCTCCACCTGCAACGTGTGCTTGAGCGACACGCAGAGCACCCCCGAGCGCGCCACCGTCTACCTCCACGGGCCGGATGGCGGCGCGGGGCGGCTCTTCGCGCGGGGCCTGCGCAACGCCGAGGGCCTGGCCTTCGTGCCCGGCACCGACACCCTCTGGGTGACGGTGAACGCGCGCGACAACATCCCCTATCCGCACAACGACAGCACGGGCCAGTACGGGAAGGTGGTGGCCCCGTACGTGGACGACCATCCGCCCGAGGCCCTCACCCGCGTGCGCGAGGGCGGCCACTACGGCTGGCCCTTCTGCAACCCCACCCCGGACACGTCGAGCAAGCTGGAGCAGATGCCGTTGGATCGCGACTACGACCTCAACCGCACGGGGACGGTGGACTGCGGCCGGATGGACCGCATCGACCAGGGCATCCAGGCGCACTCGGCGCCGCTGGGGCTGACCTTCCTGAACGGCACGGCCTTCCCCGCGCCCTACACCCCGGGCGTGGTGCTGGCCTACCACGGCTCGTGGAACCGCACGCGGCGCACCGGCTACAAGGTGGCGTACTTCGCCTGGGACACGGCGGCGGGCCAACCCGGCCAGGAACTGGACCTCGTCACCGGCTGGGTGTCCCCGGATGGCCAGGAGGTGTGGGGCCGCCCCGTGGACGTGGCCGTCACCGCCGACGGCGGTCTGCTCATCAGCGACGACAAGGCCGGCGCCCTCTACCTGCTGCGAAAGCAGTGAGCCCGGGCGGCTCTCACCCCTTGGGGACCGCCACCAGGTCGAAGTCCGGGATGTGCTCGCGCATGTACTCGCGCATCCGATTGATGAGCGCGGCCTCGATCTGCCGGGCCCGCTCGCGGCTCACCCCGTACTTGTCGCCGATGTCCTGGAGCGTCAGCGGCTCGTCCGCGCTCAGCCGGTTCTCGAAGATGAAGCGCTCCTTGCCCTCCAGCGTCTTGGCGAACTCCTGGAGCTTCTCCCGGAAGAGCGCCTTGAGCTCCTCGTTGCCCAGGCGCTCCTCCGCGCCCTGTTGCGAGGAGGGCAGGAAGCGGTCTCCCCGAGTCGTCCCCGAGTCGTCCCCTCCCACCGGCGCGTCCAACGACACCTCGTCGTGGCCCAGCCGCTGGTCCATCTCCACCACGTCCTGCTCGGTGACGTTGAGGCGCTCGGCCAGCATCTTGGGCGTCACCTCGAAGCCCTGCGCCAACAACTTCTCCTGCTCCTGGCGCAACTTGAAGAAGAGCTTTCGCTGGGCCTCCGTCGTCCCCAGCTTCACCATCTTCCAGTTGTCCATGATGTAGCGAAGGATGTAGGCGCGAATCCACCAGGCCGCGTAGGAGCTGAGCTTCACCCCTCGCTCCGGGTCGTACTTCTTCACCGCCTGCATCAGGCCGATGTTGCCCTCCTGCACCAGGTCCAGCAGGGACAGCGGGTTGCGGTGGTATTCGTGTGCCAGCTTGACCACCAGGCGCAGGTTGGCCGCCACCAGCCGGTAGGCCGCCTTCACGTCCCCCGTGTCCCTCAAGCGCCTGGCCAGCTCCCCCTCCTCCTCTCGGGTGAGCAGCGGGTGCCGGTGCACCTCCGCCATGTAGGCCTGGAGGGGATCGGCCCGGGTCAGCGCCGACTCCCCCGCCCGCGCCAGGGCCCTGGGAGCGGGGGTGACGACCTCCTCCACCTCGGCGTCGACCTCTTCCAGCTCCTCGGGGGCTGGCTCGACGGCGTCCGGTTCCGGCTCGGTGGAATCGGCCTCCAACACCTCGGCCTCCTCGGGAGGAGGGGCCGCGGTGGGCCGCTTCGCCCGGGTCTTGGGGCCGGTGCTTCCCGTTTTCTTCCGCCCATTCGCCATGGGGTGTTCCTTATGCAAAGTGAGCCGATTGTTGCCAGAGGGTAATGCAGGGGTTATGCCCCTACCTGATGAGCGACATTCAAGACCCGGAACAACCGGGAACCCCTGCCGAAGCGTCGACCCGCCCCGCCGAGTACGTCGCGGATGTCAGCTTCGATGACCTGAACCTCTCCGAGCCCCTCCGGCGTGGCATCGCGGAGCGCGGCTACACCCACCCCACGCCCGTCCAGGCCAAGGCCTTCCGGCCCGTCATGGACGGCAGGGATCTCATCGTGCGCAGCAAGACCGGCACGGGCAAGACGGCCGCCTTCGGCCTGCCCCTGCTGGAGAAGATCTCCTCGGAGGACAAGCGGGTTCGCGCCCTCATCCTCTGCCCCACGCGCGAGCTGGCGCTCCAGGTGTCCGAGGAGCTCGCCTCCCTGGGCAAGCACAAGGGCGTGAAGGTGGCGGCCATCTACGGCGGCGCCTCCATGAAGCAGCAGGAGGATGCCCTGGACGAGGGCACTCAAATCATCGTGGGCACGCCTGGCCGGGTGTTCGACCACATCAACCGCGGCAACCTCAAGCTCGAGGGCTGCACCCACGCGGTGCTCGACGAAGCCGACGAGATGCTCAACCAGGGCTTCTACGAGGAAGTCACCCGCATCCTCGACCGTCTTCCGAAGGACCGGCAGGTGCTGCTCTTCAGCGCCACGGTGCCCACGGACATCCAGAACCTGATTGCCCGCTACACGACGAACGCCGAGACGCTGCTGCTCTCCGGCGACGTCTTCACCGTCGAGCACATCCACCACATCCGCTACGACGTGTCGGACGCGCTGCCCAAGCCGCGCAACCTCATCTACGTGCTGGAGGCCGAGGAGCCCCAGAACGCCATCATCTTCTGCAACACCCGGGATGACACGGCGCTGGTGACGGCGGTGCTCAACCGCAACGGCTTCGACGCGGACCTGCTCAACGGGGACTTGCCGCAGAAGGAGCGCGAGCGGGTGATGGGCAAGGTGAAGCGCGGCGAGGTGGCCTTCATGGTGGCCACGGACATCGCGGCGCGCGGCATCGACATCTCCGGCCTCGAGTACGTCATCAACTACTCGCTGCCCGAGGACCCGGCCGTGTACCTGCACCGGGTGGGCCGCACCGGCCGCATCGGCAACAAGGGCACCGCCATCAACCTCTTCTCCGGCCGCGAGCTGGCCACGTACACCGTCCTGGAGAAGAAGTTCGGCATCAAGTTCGAGAAGCGCGAGATGCCCGCCCCCGAGGAGGCCATGCGCCTGTGGGCCGAGCGCCACGTGCGGGAGATCCGCGAGGCCGCCTCCGACTCCATCTTCGAGGGCTTCCTGCCCCTGGCCGCGCTGCTCAAGACCCGGCCGGACGCGGATGACCTGATGGCCTTCCTGCTGAAGTACTTCTTCAGCCACCTGCGCATGGAGAAGGCCCAGGCCGCCGGCGAGCCCGAGCGCACCGAGCCCCGTCATGAGCGCGCCCCCGAGGGCCGCCGCAAGGAGCGCGGCGAGCGCGACCGCGAGCGTCCCCGCGACCGGGATCGCGACAGGCCTCCTCGGCGCGAGGAGCGTCGGGAGACCCGCGCGGAACCGGCCAGCGAGTCGCGTGAGCGCGGCGAGCGGCGGGAGCGCACCGAGCGGCCGCCCCGGAGGGATCGCCCGGAGCGTGGCCCCTCCTCGATGGAGGCCGGCCCTGGCGAGGTGAAGCTGTGGGTGAACCTGGGCACCGAGGATGGCCTGGGGCCCGGCAGCATCGTCACCGCTCTGGAGGAGGCCGGTGCCCCCACCGACAAGGTGGTGCGCGCGGACCTCAAGCCGGGCTTCTCCTACGTCTTCATCGCCGAGGGAGACCTGGCGGGCTTCGAGGCCCTCAACGGCAAGTCGTACAAGGACAAGTCGCTGAAGGTGGAGAAGAGCCGGCCGCGCGGTGAGCGCGACCCGAACCGGCCGCCGCCCTCGCCCGACGCCGGCCCCGGCGAGGTGAAGTTGAAGTTCAACCTCGGCATGGACGACGGCCTGGACGAGGCCAGGTTCACCGCCGCCCTGGAGGCCGCTGGCGCCCCCGCGGGCAAGGTGAACAAGGCGGTGCTCCGCTCGCACTACGGCTACGCCTACGTGCCCGAGACGGAGGCCGCCGCCTTCGAGGCCCTCACCGGCAAGCAGCACGGCGAGAAGACGCTCAAGGTGGAGAAACACCGGCCTCGCGGCACCCGCGAGCGCCCGCCCCGCCCCGAGCGCACCGAGCGCCAGGAGACTCCCGAGGTGCCCGGCCAGGCGCGCCTGTGGGTAGGACTGGGCCGCTCCGACGGCCTGGACGAGGCGGGCCTCACCACCGCCCTGGAGGGCATGGGTGCCCCCGCGGGCAAGGTGCAGCGCGTGGAGCTCAAGCCCACCTACGCCTATGTCTTCATCGCCGATGAGGACGTGCCCGCCTTCGAGGCGCTCAACGGCAAGCAGCACGGCGAGAAGACGCTCAAGCTCGAGCGCGCCCGCCGCCGCTAGCTGGCTCGGGGGGCGGGGTCGCGGTCCGCTCCGCCCCCGCCCCGAGCCCCTTCTCCTCGGATCGCCTAGACTCGTTCCGCCGTGTCCGACGACAGCTCCGCTCCTCCTCCCGACTCTCACGCCACCCTGCTGACGCCCGCCGTGCGGCGGGAAGGCGGTGCCGTGCCGGACGCCGTGCCCTCGGAGCGCTTCGCCGGGCGCTATGCCCTGGAGGCGCTCGTCGGCCGCGGTGGCATGGGCCGCGTGTACCGGGCCCGGGACGTGCTCGTCGGCGACCTGGTGGCCCTCAAGACGCTGGACCTCGGCAAGGACCCTGGCACCGAGGCCGTGGAGCGCTTCCGCCGCGAGGTCCGCCTCGCCCGCCGCATCTCCCACCCCAACGTGGCGCGCATGCACGACCTGGGGGAGCACGAAGGCCAGCACTTCCTCACCATGGAGTTCGTGGAGGGCGTGGACCTGCGCTCGCTCCTCGCCCGGGAGGGAGCCCTGGCTCCGGCCCGCGCCACCCGCATCGTGCTCGCGGTGTGCGAGGGGTTGGCCGCCGCCCATGCCGCCGGGGTGGTGCACCGCGACCTCAAGCCCGCCAACGTCCTCGTCGAGAAGGGCGGGCGCATCGTCCTCACCGACTTCGGCATCGCCCGGGCCCTCGCGGACGAGGCCGCCCAGCACACCCAGGGCACCGCCGGTACGCCCATGTACATGGCGCCGGAGCAGCTCTCCGGCGGCGAGGTGGACGCACGCACCGACCTGTACGCCGTCGGGTTGATGCTCTACGAGCTGCTCACCGCGGCGATGCCCTTCTCCGGGGACTCGCCGCTCGCCGTCGCCTTCGCCCGCCTGCGTCAGCCTCCGCCGGACCCGCGCACGAAGGCGGCCGTGCCGGACGCGCTCGCCGAGCTGGTGCTGCGCTGCCTCGCCCGCGAGCCCGAGGGTCGCCCCGCGAGCGCCGCGCAGCTCGCCCAGGCGCTGCGCGCGTGGCTGGAGAGCACCGGCGAGTCGACCACCACGAGCCCGCTCCTCGTGACGAACCCCGGCCTGTCCGCTCCGCCCACCCAGCCCGACGCCCCTACCTTCGTGCGTAGCACCTCCTGGCCCACCAGCACCGGCACCAGCACGGGCGAGCAGGGCGTGGCCATCCTCCCGCTGCGCTTCCAGGGCCCCCAGGAGCAGGCGTACCTGGGCGAGGCCCTCACCGACGCGCTCATCGACGGGCTCTCGCACACCCGGGGCGTACGCGTGCCCAGCAGCGGCACCACCGCGCGCTTCCGCACCGAGCGCGAGCCCCGGGCCGTGGCCCGCGAGCTGGGTGTGGCCTTCCTCGTCGACGGCGTGGTGCAGAGCGCCGGCCCCCTGGTGCGCGTCTCCGTGCGCCTGGTGGAGACGGCCCAGGGCACCCAGCTCTGGAGCGAGCGCTTCGAGGACTCCTCCTCGGACGCCTTCGCCCTCCAGGACCGGCTGGGCCCACGCATCGCCGAGGCGCTGCGCATCGAGCTTCGGATCGCCTTCCACCGGGACACTCCGCCGGAGGCCCTCTCCCTCTTCCGCCAGGCCTTCGTCCGGGGATTCACCCCCGGCTACGCCACGGACACCGCCCTCGAGTGGGTGGAGCAGTGCCTCGAGCTCGCGCCGAATCTGTCTCCCGCGCTGGCGCTCCATGCCCTCTTGAGCCTGCGGACCTGGTTCGTGGGCACGTCGGGCCCGGAGCGCAACTGGGAGGAGGTGGCCCGCGCCAGTGTCGCGCGCCTGGAGCAACGGGCGCCCCACCTGCCGGAGACGCACCTGGCCCGGGCGATGCTCGCCGGGCAGGAGTCCGACTGGCGCAAGGCCGTGCTCGCCGTACGGGCCGCGCTGGAGGCCGCCCCCACCTTCCCGGCGGCGATGCAATTCCTCGGCAGCCTGCAATGCGAGGCCGGACGCGCCGACGAGGGGCTCGTCCTCCTGCGGCGGGCCTTCGAACTCGACTCCCGGCTGGGCTTGAGCCTCTTCGAACTCGCCCGCTGTAGCGCCCTGCGCGGGAAGCTGGACGACTACCGCCAAGCCATGGAGCGGCTCGCCACGTTCAACTCCTACCGGGTCCCGGGGTTGATGCTCCGGCTGCGCGTCTCCGCCTGGAGGGGAGAGCTGGAGGGCGTCCGGGAGTGCAAGCTCGCCCTGGAGGACGAGAACGCGCCCGTCGCCCGCAATGGCTTCCGCTACGCCTCCGCCGTGCTCGGCGAGCTGGACGTGCTCGCCTCGCTCGCGCCCATGGATGAGATGCTCACCCGGCCGCTCAGCCCCCGGTTCGCCTCGCTCCTGCGCCAGCTCGCCACCGAGCAGCTCTGCCTCACCGGACAGCCGGAGAAGGCCCTGGGCTACTTCCTGCGCGCCGCCGAGACCGCCCTGATCGACCTGGAGTGGACCGACCGTTGCCCCGCGCTCGCCTCCCTGCGCGCGCTCCCGGGTTTCGCCGAGGGTCGGCGTCAGGTGAGGGCACGGGTCCAGGCCATCTGGAACGGGTAGGACGGCGGGAGCGGGCTAGGGGGAGGGTCTTCCCGTTTTCGCCCTCCGCGCCCGGTGGTAGTGCGCCGCGCACAGTTCCTTCGCCAGGACGGGCTTCTCGCAGCCCGCCTCCTTGCAGCGCGGGGCCTCCTCGGCTGGCGGTGCTCCTGGCTCCCTGCCGCCAAACATCGCCTCCGCCACCGCGAGCAGCCGATCCACCTCCGCTCGCGTCAGGCCCCGCTCCCGCACCAACTCCACCAGCCGGTGCGCCCCCGCCACCTCGTCCTCCTCCACCCGGAAGAGGTCCGCCAGAGGCACGCCCAGCGCCCCCGCCACCTGCACCAGCGTCTCGTAGCTGGGGCTGCGCTCCCCCCGCTCCAGCAGCGAGGCGAAGCTCACGGAGATGCCACAGCGGACGGCGAAGTCCTCCTGGGTCAGCCCTCGCCGCTCCCGCAGCGTCCGGATGCGGCGCGCGAGCCCTTGGAGGTGCCCGCTCGCATCCTGGGCTGTCGGGGAACTGGAGCGCATGGCCAACCCATGCTAGCGCACCCCATCTGATAAGGTCTCGCCCAGGAGAGCATCCCGGCCATGCAAGCCGTCGAAGGTATTCACTACTACTTCCGCAAGGCCGCACGCATCATGGACGTGGGCGAGCGCATCGAGACGCTGCTCGCCATGCCCCTGCGCGAGGTCAAGGTCCAGGTCTCCATCGAGCTCGACAGCGGGGAGATCCGCACCTTCCACGGCTACCGCATCCAGCACGACAACAGCCGCGGTCCCATGAAGGGCGGCCTGCGCTATCACCCCTCCGTCACCCAGGACGAGTGCGTGGCGCTCGCCTCGCTGATGACGTGGAAGACCGCCGTGGTGAACCTGCCCTACGGCGGCGCCAAGGGCGGTATCGCGGTGGACCCCACCCAGCTCTCCTTCAAGGAGATGGAGCGGCTCACCCGCAAGTACGTGGATCAGATCCAGGACTTCATCGGTCCCACCCGGGACATCGCCGCCCCCGACGTCAACACCAACCCCCAGGTGATGGCGTGGATCATGGACCAGTACTCGCGCTACCATGGGCACTCGCCGGCCGTCGTCACCGGCAAGCCCATGGAGCTGTACGGCTCCAAGGGCCGTGACTCGGCCGCCGGGCGCGGGCTGCTCTACATCACCCGGGAGATCCTCCGCGACACGGGCATGCCCATGAAGGGCACGCGCTTCGCCATCCAGGGGTTCGGCAACGTGGGCAGCCACACCGCGCAGCTGGTGTGGCAGGACGGTGGCGTGGTGGTGGCCGTGTCGGACGTGTACGGCGGCGTGTACAACCCGCAGGGCCTGGACGTCCCCGGCCTCTTCGAGCACGTGAAGCGCACCGGCACCGTCACCGGCTTTGGCGGGGGCCAAGCCTGCGCCAACGACGAGGTGCTGGCCGCCGACTGCGACGTCCTCATCCCCGCCGCGCTCGGCAATACCCTGCGCCGCGACAACGCCCACACGGTGCGCGCCCGGCTCATCATCGAGGGCGCCAACGGCCCCACGGATCCCGAGGCCGACGAGATTCTCGAGAAGCGCGGCGTGCTCGTGGTGCCGGACATCCTCGCCAACGCGGGCGGTGTGACCGTCAGCTACTACGAGTGGGTGCAGAATCTCCAGCACCTGTCCTGGGAGGAGGAGCGGGTGAACGCGGAGCTGGAGCGGACGATGAAGGAAGCCTACGACCGCGTGGCCCAGCTCGCGCGCTCGCGCAAGGTGACGTTGCGCACCGCGGCATTCATCCTGGCCATCGGCCGTGTGGGCAAGGCCACGGTGCTGCGCGGCATCTGACGGGCAGGCGGACAGGCGTCGGCCCGAAGTCCCCTCCCCTTTCGCCCGGGCACCGCATCGGTTATCAGGCGCGACACAGACATGGTCACGCTCCAGCAAATCGAAGACGCCCAGCAGCGCATCGGTGAAGCCGTCTACCGCTCTCCCTGCCCGAGGTCGGAGCAGTTCAAGGAGCTCACCGACTGCGCGGCGCTGTTCTGCAAGCTGGAGAACCTCCAGCGCACGGGGGCCTTCAAGGAGCGCGGCGCCCTCAACAAGCTGCTCACCCTCACGCCGGACGAGCGGGCCCGCGGTGTCATCGCCGCCTCGGCGGGCAACCATGCGCAGGGGCTCGCCTATCACTCCGGCCGCCAGGGGGTGAGCACCACCATCGTCATGCCGGAGCGCACCCCGCTCATCAAGGTGACACGCACGTGCTCCTACGGCGCCCGGGTGGTGCTGCACGGCAGCAACTTCGACGAGGCCTACGCCGAGGCCCTGCGCATCCAGGACCGCGAGAACCGCGTCTTCATCCACCCCTTCAATGATCCGCTCATCATCGCCGGCCAGGGCACCATCGGCCTGGAGCTGCTCGAGCAGATTCCCTACATGGACATGGTGGTGGTGCCCATCGGCGGCGGCGGGCTCATCTCCGGGGTGGCGTGCGCGCTCAAGGAGACCAACCCGCGCATCAAGGTCATCGGCGTGCAGGCCTCGGCCATCGCGAGCATGAAGGCCTCGGTGGACGCGGGGAAGCTGACGGAGTTGCCCGCCGGCACCACCATCGCGGACGGCATCTCGGTGAAGCGCCCCGGCGACTACACCTTCGAGATGATCCGCCGCTACGTGGACGACATCGTCACGGTGGACGAGGAGGAGATCGCCAACGCCATCCTCCTGCTGCTGGAGCGGGAGAAGTCGGTGGTGGAGGGCGCGGGCGCGGTGGGCCTGGCGGCGCTCATCAACGGGAAGATTCCCTCGGCGCGCGGCCGCAAGGTGGTGCTGCTCATCTCCGGCGGCAACATCGACGTCAACCTCGTCAGCCGCATCATCGAGCGCGGCCTGGTGAAGGACGGGCGGCTGGTGCGGCTGGTGGTGCGCATGCCGGACCGGCCGGGAATGCTCGCGCGGCTCACCGCCGAGGTCGCCCAGCAGGGCGCCAACATCGTGGAGATCTACCACAACCGCGCCTTCTCGAAGGCGGGCCTGGGCGAGGTGGCCGTGGAGGTGACGCTGGAGACGCGCGGCCGCGGCCACATCCAGGAGCTGATCGGCAGCCTGACGCAGAACGGCTGGCAGGTCGCGGAAGAGACCTGAGAGGCGGGTGGAGCGGGCACCCTCACCGTGCGTGGCGTGACGTTCCCGTGAGCACCCGGGGTTTACGTCGGGGCTCGCGGGGAGATGATGGACTCCTTCAGCAATCCCGCTCCATCAAGCGACGCGCGTAGCCGATCCGCCAGGGCCACGTACTCCGGCTCATGTCCGTTGAACCGCTCCGGCGTGAGAATGAGCCTGCCCCCACTGACGGCCACGGCTCCCGTGGTGGCCACACTCAGTACATACGTGGCGTTGAGCACCTCGCCCGCCAACGCCACCACCCGCCCGGGCACCCCTACCAGCCGCAGC
Source organism: Archangium sp. (assembly GCF_036389735.1). Classification (GTDB taxonomy): domain Bacteria; phylum Myxococcota; class Myxococcia; order Myxococcales; family Myxococcaceae; genus Archangium. The sequence goes on from NZ_DASVWK010001052.1 coordinate 21,837, forward strand.
GCCACTACCCCTTCTCCCGTCAGCGAGAAGACGGGCGCGGCGAGCCGGCCCAGCCTGCCCCCAACGGAGCCAGCCTTCGCCGCTCCCGTCCCCGCCCCCGCGCCCCCACTGCCCACCATCAGCAGCACGTGCGCGGTGAGACGTGAGATGTCGCGCACCTGCTCGCCGGGCGGCTTGTGGCGGAAGGCCACCCAATACTCGGGGGCATTCTGGACGAGCTGCCGCACGGCCCCCGGCAGCCGGGTGAGTCCCTTCAGGGTATCCCCCGTGTGGAAGACGAGCCGGTAGAGGCCCTCCACCGTGTCCACCAGCGCCAGCCCCGCTCCCTCCAGCGCTGGCAGCACCACGCCGTCGTCCGGCACGTACGGGCCAAGTGGCAGCGCCGCTCGGGGTACCTCCAGCTCCGCGTCCACCGGCCACAGGCGTCCGCCTTCCATCGCGTAGAAGGGCCCCACCTCGTCCTCATCGACGCCGCTCGGAGCTTCCGGAATGGGGGCCAGAAGGGCGTCCGCTCCGACCCGCTGCGCCCCAGCACGCCCCGACATCCACCCTCCCCGGGGTGTACCGGTGGCACACCCGGCCAGCACCACCAGGGCCACCATGACCAGCAAGGTCCGAGGGCCTCCCCACTCGTGCGAACCCTGGACACACGGCCGCGGGAACATGGTCAACCTCCTTGGAAGGGCGTTGTCTCCCCCCCCTTCGTTCCGGGGCCCCGGCTCGGCGATACTGCGCGCCATGCGCGCCCTGCTCCTCGCCGCCCTGCTCTCCGCCTCTCCCCCTCCCCCGCCCGCCCAGGCCCAGAAGCTCGCCTCGCAGAAGGCGTGGGAGGAGCTGTACCTCGCCTACTCCTCCGTGGACCCCAAGGGCTACGAGGCCCCTCAGCGTCGCGTCATCGCCGCCTCGCTCCTCAAGGGCTGTGAGGCCCTCGCCGGCTCCGACACGGTGATGGCGTACTCGCTCGGCGAGCGCTCCGTGGCCTTCGAAGAGACCGCCCCGGGCCTGCGCTGCGTCTCCCGCACCGCGCTGGCCACCGACCAGCGCGGCTCCGCCGAGGAGGCCCTGCGGCATGGACTGGAGCGCTTCCCCAAGGAGGGCCACTTCGCCCTGGAGCTGGGCCGGCTCCTCCTGGAGGACAAGGACCCCAAGGGCGCCCTCGCCGTGCTGGAGAAGGTGCCGCCGCGCTCACCCGAGGCCGCCAAGGCCCGGGCGCTGATGCAGAAGGCCCGTGGCCAGTCCGCCGAGGAGACCGAGGCGCGCGCCCAGGCCCGTGCCATCGAGCGGCGCTTCACCGGCGAGAGCGAGGACAAGAAGGGCTCCGTCCAACCCGCCTCCGCCTCTTCCGGCCTCTCCTACGAGTCCGGCGTGAGCGAGGACGGCATGCGCACCCGTGCCAACGGCCGCTTCGTCGTGAAGTACTTCAACAACTCGCGCGACTTCGGCCAGCGTGCCGAATACGAGGGCCGCATCGTCGGCGCGCTCGACGAGGCCTACTTCCACACCCGCCAGGTGCTGGGCGAGTCGCGCGAGGCCCCGGTGGACGTCATCCTCTACACCCGCGAGGAGTTCCGTACCCACCAGGGCAGCGCGCTGGCGCGCATGGTGGCCGGGCTGTACTCGGACGGCGCCATCCGCATCAACGACGCCGCCGAGCTCACCCAGGAGACCAAGGCCACCCTCGTCCACGAGTACGTCCACTCCGTGGTGGATGACCTCGTGCGCGCCGCCTCGGGCGGCCAGCACGTCCCCATCTGGCTCAACGAGGGCCTCGCCGAGTACGTGGAGTGGCGCTACCTGGGCAGCGAGAATCCGCCCCGCGCCCTGGCCGCCCGCATGCGGGGCGCCTCGCAGGCTGGCCGCCTCCCCCGCCTCTCCGACATGGCCGGGCAGGCCCTCATCCAGCAGAGCGACCCGGGGCTCGCCTATGGCACCTCCGCGGTCGCCGTCCGGGAGCTGATGCGCGAGGGAGGGCCCGAGCGGCTGCTCGGCCTCATCCGCGAAGTGGGCCAGGGCACGCCCTTCGAGGAAGCCCTCCAGCAGAAGTACGGGCGGAGCGTCGCGCAGCTGGAGGAATCCCTCGCGTCCGCTCTCTCGCGGAGGTAGCGGGCGGGCGGATTCCACATCCGCGAAGTTTACCCCTCCCGGTGACTCCCCTACACTCCGACGCGGAAATTTTTTGCAAGAGCGCTGCGGCTGGAGCCTTCCGGTCCCGGGTCCGCAGCAAGGTGACGGATGTCCGACACGCGTGCGGAGATGAGGGAGTTTCGCTTCCTGGAAGAGAAGCGGACGCGGGGGTATCTTTCCCCCGCGGAGGAAGCTCGTCTGAACGAGCTGCGGGGCGTCCTGGGTTCCCAGGCCGATCCCGTGCAGGAGACGAACGCGGTCGTGGACCCCGCCCAGCAGCCTCAGGGCTACTACGGCACCGACGGCCAGTGGTACGCCTACCCGGCTGATTACACGCCCTCCGGCGATCCCAACCAGGGCTACGACGCGGCCTACGCGCAGCAGCCCCAGGGCTACTACGGCGCCGATGGCCAGTGGTACGCCTACCCCGCCCAGGGCGAAGATCCCAACCAGGCCTACGCGCAGCAGCCCCAGGGCTACTACGGCGCCGATGGCCAGTGGTACGCCTACCCCACCCAGGGCTACGACCCGCACCAGCCCTACGCTCCGCAGGAGCAGGCCTACGCGCCTGACTACGCCGAGCAGTCGCCCGCCCCCGCGCCACAGGCCACGCCCATCTACGTGCCGCAGCCCGTGCAGCCGGTGCAGGACCCGGTCCAGATCACCCTGGAGAGCGAGAACCTCGAGATCCCCGCGCTGAGCGCGCCCGCGCCCTGGGCGGAGCCGGAGCCCGAGGTCACCTACCCCAGCGCCGTGCCCCTCGAGGCGGCCCCGTCCGAGGCCGAGGACGTCTTCGAGGTCACCGACACCGACGTCACGCCCGTCAGCGAGGCCACGCCTCTTCCCGAGCGGCTCGACGAGCCCGAGTCCGTCGACATGAGCGGCTGGGAGGATACGCCCGCCCAGGCCGAGGCCCCGACGGCCGAGCCGGAGTACGCGGCCGAGCTGGAGTCCTCGGATCCCATCGAGCTGGGCGAGGACGACTTCTCCTCGCTCAACTCCGACCTGGCGACTCCCTCGCACCGGTCCGCGCCGCCCGTGAACGACGTGCCGCTCGTGCCCGTCCGGACGCTCGAGGTGATGCCCTCGGACATCGAGAGGCTCCAGAGCGCCGTCGAGGAGGAGCCCCCGGCCGGGCCGGCGGTGGTGGAATACGCCGAGGCCGAGCCGGAAGTGGTGGAGTTCTCCGAGGCCGAGCCGGAGATGATGGAGCTTTCCGAGGCCGAGCCGGTGCTCGCCGAGGAGCCCACGACCCCGGTCGTCGACGAGTGGAGCTCCGCACCGCTCGCGGTGGAGAACCAGGAGTCGGGCACCGCCGCGACCCCTGCGCCGACCTATGAGGCCGGATCGGACTACGGGGACCCCGTGACGGAACCCGAGCCGTTCTCCACCGATGAGGAGTCCTCGGACGCAGCCCTGCTCGAGATGGATCCGATGGAAGTCACCGCGTCGTACGCGATCCCCGCGGATCCGACCGGTGATGTCGCCCTGCTCGACCCGGCCAACGCGCTCCCCGCCCCCGGGCTCGGCGCCTCGACCTCGATGCTGTCCGGCTCGGCGGCTGACGAAACGCCCACGCTCGAGCTCTCCGCCATCGAGGCGGAGCCGAGCACGGGTGCGGCCTCGGCGACGGACATGCCCTGGGAGACTTCCGAGGACGCGATGGCCTACGAGGCCAGCGCCGACGTGGAGCCCACCCCGGCCTTCCCGTCCGAAGAGCATGTGCCCTCGCTGGAGCTGCGCCCGGTGCAGGTCGCGCCGGACCTTCAGGCGGACACCGTCGAGTTCACCGACTCGTACGATCCCAAGGCCACCCAGCCCTTCGACGAGACGACGTCCACGGCCGACGCGATGTACGACTTGAGCGGGGATCCGAACGAGCCCCTCCCGCTCGCCAGCGCGAACGAGTTCCTGGGTCACTCCGAGCAGAGCGAGACGAGCGTGTCCTCCGAGCCCGTGCCGCTGGAGAGCAGCGATAGCTGGAGCGGCGAGGGCGGGGTTTCCGGTGAGAGCCTCCCGCTGGAGAGCGCGGCGGAGTTCGTGAGCTCTCCGGAGTTCATCTCGGCCAGCAGCACGTGGGGCCACCAGCCGGAGACGGAGGAAGCCGCGTCCAGCGAGGCCCAGCCCGAGTGGTCCGCTCCCGTTGAGGAGCAGCCTGTCCTGGAGGCCGAGCCCGAGTGGGCTTCCGCCGAGCCCGCTGCCCCCGCCGAGGCCCAGCCTGAGTGGTCCGCTCCCGTCGAGGAGCAGCCTGTTTTGGAGGCCCAGCCCGAGTGGTCCGCTCCCGTCGAGGAGCAGCCCGTGCTGGAGGCCGAGCCTGAGTGGGCTTCCGCCGAGCCCGCTGCCCCCGCCGAGGCCCAGCCTGAGTGGTCCGCTCCCGTCGAGGAGCAGCCTGTTTTGGAGGCCCAGCCCGAGTGGTCCGCTCCCGTCGAGGAGCAGCCCGTGCTGGAGGCC
>NZ_DASVWK010001053.1:0-3549 GCF_036389735.1 Archangium sp.
CGAGGACCCCCGCGAAGCGATATACGTCATGGAAGCTGACATAGAGAGGGGCCGGAGCGGCGCGGATGATGTCCGGTGAACGGAAGTCGCAGAGGACGCCCTGCGATGTGAGCTTTTCGAGCAGTTGCCGAGGCTCCTTGCTGAAGCGCAGCGAGAGATGGACGCCGCGCTGCTTCGGGTCTCTCGGGGTGGTGATGCGCACGAAGCCGGGCGGGAGCCGGTCCAGGAGGAACTCCAGGTAGCCGGTGAGCAGCTCGCTCTTGCGGCGCAGCGCCGGCATGGTGGCGCGGTCGAAGATCTCCATGGACGCGCGCAGGGCCGCGAGCTGGAAGATGGGCGGGTTGGACAGCAGCCACCCCTCGGCGCCCGGCGTGGGCTCGAAGTCCGGCCCCATCTGGAAGCGCGTCTGCTTCGCGTGGCCCCACCAGCCCTCGAAGCGCGGCAGGTTCTTCTCGTGCGCGTGGCGCTCGTGGACGAAGACGCCGCCCAGCGTGCCCGGGCCTCCGTTGAGGTACTTGTACGAGCACCACACGGCGAAGTCCGGCCCGTCGTCGTGCAGCGCGAGCGGCAGGTTGCCCGCCGCGTGCGCCAGGTCGAAGCCCACCCTGCAGCCCTGCGCGTGCGCGGCGCGGGTGATGGCGGCCATGTCGAACGCCTGGCCGGTGAGGTAGTTCACGTTGCCCAGCAGCACCAGGGCGAGCTCCTTCCCGTGGCGCTGGATGGCCTCGAGGATGTCCTCGGTGCGCAGCGTCTCCTCTCCCGGGCGCGGGGTGAGCTCGAGCACGGTCTCCTCGGGGTCATACCCGTGGAAGCGCACCTGCGAGTCCACCGCGTACTGGTCCGACGGGAAGGCCCCGGCCTCCATCAGGATTTTGCGGCGCTCGCCCGAGGGCCGGTAGAAGGACACCAGCATCAGGTGCAGGTTCACCGTGAGGGTGTTCATCACCACCACTTCGATGGGGCGGGCGCCCACGAGCCGCGCCGTCTGCTCGGTGAGGTTCTCGTGGTAGGGCATCCACGGGCGCCCACCGCGGAAGTGGCCCTCCACGCCCAGCTTCTCCCAGTCCTCCATCGCCTCCATCACGTAGGACCTGGCCTTGCGCGGCTGGAGCCCCAGCGAGTTGCCCACGAGGTAGATGACTGGCTCGCCCTGGTGCTGGGGGAAGAGGAACTCGTCGCGGAAGTGGCGGAGGGGGTCCTCCGCATCCATCCGCCGGGCGAACTCCTCACTGGCCTCGAAACGCACCGCTTCACCGCTCATCTACTTGAACTCCTCGGGGGAGCGCCCGAGCCACTCGAGCGCATTGCGCCACAACAGCCGCTCCCGGGTGGAAGCGTCGAAGTCCACGAGGGACTCCACCAACGTGCCCGGCCTGTCCTCTCCGAGCGGGAAGGGATAGTCGCTGCCCAGGGCGACCTTGTCCGAGCCGAACAGCTTCACGATGAAGCGCAGCATGTCCGGGTCGTGCACCAGCGAGTCCACCCAGAAGCGGCCCAGGTACTCGCGGGGCGGCACGGGGTTGTCCACCGCGACGAGGTCCGGCCGCACCTGGAAGCCGTGCTCGATGCGGCCGAAGGTGCCCGGGAAGGCCCCGCCGCCGTGCGCGAAGGCGAGGCGCAGCTTCGGCAGCTTCTCCAGCGTGCCGGAGAAGAGGAGCGAGCAGAGGGCCAGCGCCATCTCGGCGGGCATGCCCACGAGCCAGGGCATCCAGTACTTCTTCATCCGCGCCTCGCCCAGCATGTCCCAGGGGTGGACGAAGAGGGCGGCGCCCAGCTCGGCCGCGGCCTCGAAGAAGGGGAAGAGCTCCGGCTCGCCCAGGTTGGTGCCGTTGACGTGCGAGCCCACCTGCACCCCGGCCAGTCCCAGCTCGCGCACACAGCGCTCCAGCTCGCGCACGGCGAGCGCCGGGGACTGGAGGGGCACCGTGCCCAGGCCCACGAAACGCTTGGGGTGCGCCCGCACCACGGAGGCCAGCTGGTCGTTGAGGAAGCGCGACACGTCCAGCCCGTGCTCCGGCTTCGCCCAGTAGTTGAACATCACCGGCACGGTGGACAGCACCTGCACGGTGACGCCGCTCGCATCGCACTCCTCGAGGCGCTTCACCGGGTCCCAGCAATTGCTTTCAATCTCGCGGAAGAACTTCCCGTCATCACGCACCATGCGCGCCCGGCACGGCGCGTGGTGCTCCAGCGTCATGAAGCCCCCGTAGCCATAGCGCTCGGCGAAGCGCGGCACCTCGGGCGGCAGCAGGTGCGTGTGGATGTCGATCTTCATGTCTTGCGCGGTTCGCGCTTCATCTGGAAACCGCACTGCTTGCAGGTGCAGTGCTCCGGGTTGCCGTAGAAGCGCTCGAAGAGGGGCGGAAGCTGGGTGACGATGTTGGTGACCTGGAGGAACTCGTCATACAGCTTCGTGTGGCACTGGGGGCAGAACCACGCGAAGCCATCCAGCTCGCCCTCGCGCCGCTTGCGCTCGATGACCAGTCCCACCGTCCCCGCCGGCCGCTGTGGCGAGTGCGGCACCCGGGGCGGCAGCAGGAAGATCTCCCCCTCGCGGATGGGGATGTCCTGGGGCTTGCCGTCCTCGATGACCCGCAGGGTGATGTCGCCCTCCACCTGGTAGAAGAACTCCTCGCTCTCGTCGATGTGGAAGTCGGTGCGCGAGTTGGGTCCGCCCACCACCATCACGATGAAGTCGCGGTCCTGCCACACCAGCTGGTTGCCCACGGGAGGCTTGAGCAGGTGGCGGTGCTCGTCGATCCACTTCTTGAAGTCGAGGGGCTGCAGTCGGCTCATCTCAGTCTCCAATGGTCGCGACGCACTTCAGCTCGATGGCGATGGGCGTGGGCAGCGCGGTGATGCCGAGCGTCGTCCGGCACGGCGGCGTGGGCACGTCCTTGAAGTACTCGGCCCACAGCCGGTTGTACGTGGGGAAGTCCTTCTTCATGTCCGTGAGGTACACGGTCACGTCCACCAGCTTCTCCCAGGACGAGCCCGCCTCCTCCAGGATGTAGCGCACGTTGCGGAACACCGAGTGGCACTGCGTCTCGAGGTCGTACGAGACGATGTTGCCCTGGGCGTCCAGCTCGACACCGGGGATCTTCTTGCTGCCGCGCTCGCGCGGGCCCACGCCGGAGAGGAAGAGCAGGTTGCCCACGCGCCGGGCGTGGGGGTAGAGGCCCACCGGCTCCGGGGCCTTCTGGGAGTCGACCCGGTCGCTCATAGCTTCACGCACACGTTCTTGGGCTCGGTGAAGAAGCGCAGCACGTCCCAGCCGCCCTCCCGCCCCACGCCCGAGTCCTTCACCCCGCCAAACGGCGTGCGCAGGTCGCGCAGCATCCAGCAGTTCACCCAGACGATGCCGCTCTCCAGCTTCGCCGCGAAGCGGTGCGCCCGGCTCAGGTCCCGCGTCCACACGCTCGCCGCCAGCCCGTAGCGCGTGCTGTTGGCCCAGGCCAGCACCTCCTCTTCCTTCTCGAAGGGCGTGAGCGTGGCCACCGGGCCAAAAATCTCCTCCTGGTTCGTGCGGCACGCGTGGCCCAGGCCCTC
>NZ_DASVWK010001054.1:0-10355 GCF_036389735.1 Archangium sp.
ACGCAGGCGAACACGTCCAAGTCGAACGTCCTTCTGAGCAGCTCGGCCCAATTCACTCGCGGCGTCCTCTCCTTCAGCAGCTCCTTGCTGGCCGCTGCCTGCGGCGCCTCGTTCGCCTCCTCCTCACCTGCTTGGGTGAGCAGATCCACGAGCAGGGCCTGGGGGATGGCGCCTCCGCCTCCACCCTGTACCGGCAGGCGCTGGAGCTCACCCCGGGCGATGCCACGCTGGTGGACCGGCTGGTGGTGCTCTACGAGCGCGGCGGCAACCTGCTGGAGCTCTCGCAGATGCTAGAGGCCCAGGCCGCCCAGGCCCAGGCCACCGGGGACATGAAGCGCGCGGCCTCGCTGCGGCTCAAGGTGGCGGACCTGTACGCCGGCCCGCTGGAGGAGCCCACGCGCGCCATCCCCCTGTACCGGCACATCGTCGACGCGGATGCGGCCAACGTCCCGGCGCGCTCGGCCCTGGCCACGCTCTACATGCGCGACGCGGCGGCCTCGCAGCTCGCCATCGAGGAGAACCGGCAACTGCTGAAGCTGGATCCCACCCGGGTGGAGAGCCTGCACGCGCTCTTCCGGCTGTGGGAAGGCACCCGGCAGAACGACAAGGCCTTCTGCGCCGCGGCGGTGCTGCACTTCCTGCGCTCGTCCAACGAGGCGGAGGCGTCCTTCTACTCGGAGATGCGCAGCCGCCTGCCCACGGAGACGCAGGAGCGGCTGAGCCTGGCGGACGTGGACGCGGGGCTCATGCACCCCTCGGCGCGCGGGCCGCTGCTCGAGGTGATGCGGGCCGTGGGAGATCAGCTCAGCAAGCTGCACCCGGCGCAGTTCGAGCTGCTCGGGGTGGACCGCAAGACGGACAAGCTCAAGCCGGACCACGCGGTCTTCAAGGCCGTGCGCGCGGTGGCGCAGGTGTTCGGCGTGGAGGAGTTCGAGGTGTACCAGGCCCGCCGCGGGCTCATCGGCATGGAGACGACCGAGCCGCTGAGCATGTGCGTGGGCCAGGACGTGGTGCGCCGCTTCAACGCCCGCGAGCAGAAGTTCCTCTTCGGCCGCGCGGTGCTGGGCCTGCTGAACAAGACGGCGGTGCTCTCCAAGCTGTCGCGCGGCGAGACGCAGGACTTGTTCGGCAACTCCATCCGCATCTTTGCGCCGCTGTTCACGGCGCTGGGACGCAACAACGAGGAGATGGTGCGGCAGTACCGCCGGGCCTACTCGCGCAAGGCGCTCAAGGCGCTGGAGCCGGCCGCCCTGGAGCTGGGGCCGCAGGCCAAGGTGGAGCTGGAGCCCGCGCTGGCGGGCATGGCGTTCTCGGCGGACCGGGCCGGCGTGCTGATGTGCGGCGACGTGTCGGTGGGCCTCACCATGGTGCTGCGCGAGGACCCGAACTTCGCCACCGCCCGCCTGGACAACGCCGAGCCCCTGCTCCAGGCCCTGCGCGAGCGCGCCGACCTGCAGCAGATCCTCACCTACGTCCTGTCCGACGACTTCCTGCGCCTGCGCCAGCGCGTCGCCCTGGCGCTGCCGTGAGCTGAACCGGGGTGAGGGGCTCGCTTCGGCCCCTCACCTCTGCGGAGTTCTTCAGGAGTTCATACTCGCCGCCCGCCCGCTCGCTGCGCGCTGAGGGGCGGGCGGCCCAGGCGTTAGCGAGGCGCGATGGGCGCCTTCGTGAAGCGGCCCCAAGCGATGAACGCGGCCAGGCCGCCGAGCACGAGGTTCGACACCACCATCGGGGCCTCCCCGTTCGTCAGGTGCTCCCCGGCGGCGAGCACCATCACCAGCGTGAGGGCCGAGGCGGCCACGGGCGTGAGGACGGGCAGGATGCGGGTGAGCGCGGGCAGCAGCCCCACGCCGCCGAGCAGCTCCGAGGCGCCGATGAAGCGCACCATGCCGGGCGAGTAGCGGGGCACCCACGACATGTTCTTCGCGAGCTCCTCGATGGGGACGGTGGACTTCATGAGGCCCGCACCGATGAAGGCGACGGCGAGGAGCGCCTGGGCGACCCAGAGGGCGATGCGCAGGCCTCGGGAGGCCTGGGGGGCGGCGATAGACGCGGGCATGGGGATTTCCGGGAGAGAGGACCGACACGCCAAGGATAACTGTTGCACCAGGCGCCACCAGATGGGGCGCATGCAACAGTGTGTTCTGAAAATGGAACGGAGCGCCCGGCCGCGTCGCTCGATGCTCCGGTACCGGCCTTTGCAAACAGAACCTAGGCGCCCCATGGCCCACGGCCCTGATTCAGGAGCGCGTGAGCCATGAAGTCGCGGAACGCGCGAACCCTGGCGGGGAGCAACGGGGTGGCCGGATGCAGCAGGTACAAGGAAAACCTGCGCGGACTGTCCTGGCCGGAGAGCAGCCGCACCAGTCGCCCTTGCGCGAGCTCCGGTTCGACCAGGGTCAGGGGCAGGATGGCAATCCCTACCCCCTCCAACGCCAGGGCGCGGAGGAACGTGCCATCCAGCGCCACGACGGCCGGCGTGAGGTGAACGGCGCTCGGTCCGCTCTCTTGACGCAGCACCAGGACGCGATGCTCCGAGAGATCCGCCAGGCGACGCGGGTGACCCTCCCGTTCGAGGTACGCGGGCGAGGCAACGAAACCCATCTGTCCGTCGAGCAGCCGAAGCGCGACCAATGAGGAGTCTCGTAGGGAGGAGGCCAGGCGAAGCGCGACATCCAACTGGTGTGCGTCGAAATCGAGCTGCCGGTCGGTCAGGATCAGCTCCAGCGAGATGTCCCGGTGGGCCTCACAGAATCGCGCGAACACCGGGGCGAGCACCGTATGGGCGAAATCCGGCGGAGCGGTGACACGAAGCCGCCCTCGCGGGTGTCCCTGTGCCTCCTTGAGCGCATCCGTTGCGTCCTCGAGTAGCTCGAGCGCCCGCCCGACACGCTGCCGGTACAGGACTCCCTCCTCCGTGGGCTGCACGAGCCGGGGGCTGCGACGAACGAGGGGAACACCCAGGGCCGATTCCAGACGGGAGAGCCTTCGACTCACCGAACCCTTGGTCTCGCCCAATTGCTTCGCCGCGGCGGTGAGCGAGCCATGGTCCACGACCAGGCAGAAGGCACGCAGGTCCCTCAGGTCATCCGGAGTCGTTGCTGAAATGGCAACCTCGGGTTTCGTTTTCGCTGACTTGTTGCTCACGGAGGGACAGGGTACCTCACTGCCCTGGAGGCCCTTCATGAGCACGACGACGAAGAACAAGATGACGCGCCGGCAGGTTCTCGGTGGACTCGGCCTGACGTTGGCGGCCGTTCCACTCAGTCAGCTCCTCGCCTGCGGTGACAAGGACCCGGGCACAGGAGAAGCGGGCTGGGCGACCGGGGGGACCGCCGCGATGACCGGGGCCAGCACCTACCCCAACCCGTTCGCCTCGGATTCGGGCACGGCGTGCAAGCTGACGTGTGAACAGATTCTGGGCCCCTGCCATGGAACCACGCTGGTCCGTAAGGACATCAGCGAGGGCCATGACGGGCTGCCCGTGCGCCTCGCGTTCCGCGTGCTGGATGAGTCCTGCAAGCCCGTCCCGGGCGCGACCGTCGACATCTGGCATGCCGGACCGGAGGGCGTCTACTCGGGCGACGATATGCACCCGTTCTGCAATCCCGACAACCAGGAGGCCCGCGCCGCGCGGTGGTTCCGTGGCGTGCAGACGACGGATGTCGACGGCCGGGTGGACTTCGATACCTGCTTCCCTGGCTGGTACAAGGGCCGCGCCACTCACATCCACTTCACCATCAACATCGCCGGCACCGAGTCCGTGACGGCCCAGCTCTATTTCCAGGACTCGCTCAACGACGACATCACCGGCACCCAGCCGCTCTACACCACGCGTGGCCAGCGTGACACGCGCAACACGGCCGACCTGGTCGTGGCGCAGGAGCAACTGGGCGACTTCATCTTCCAGACCCGGAAGATGCCGGATGGCGCGATGCTGGCCTGGAAGACCTTCATCGTCCGCTCGTCGACCGGCACGCCCCTGTGCAAGGCCAACAGCAAGACCTTGCAGGATCTGATCGACGCCGGCTTCGACCCCAACGACCCGAACGCCCCCCCGCCGGCTTTCCCCTGAACCCCTGAACGCCCGTTGGGCGCGGCTCGCGCGGCTTCTGCCAACGCCCGCGAACCTCAAGTCCATGACGGCCCCAGGCGGTCGGCTTCCGTGCCGCGTGTGCCGGTGGTGGTGCCCTCGGCTGGGGTCTTCGGCCCCGCCGTGGGTGCGCCCAGGGGCGTGCGGGCCGCCGCCGCGCGCGGGGCGAGCCGCCACTCGCGCTCGGTGATGAGGCGCGCGCCGCGGGTGCTGAACAGGTAGCTCCACACCCACGTGAGGAACACGCCGAAGCGGTTCTTGAAGCCCACCAGGTACCAGACGTGGATGAAGAGCCAGGCGAGCCACGCGACGAAGCCCGTCAGGCGCGTCTTGCCCGTCTCGGCGATGGCGCGGTGCTTCCCGATGGTGGCCATCGCCCCCTTGTCCTTGTAACGGAAGGGGGCGCGCGGCTTGCCCATCAGGTCCGCGAGGACGTTGCGCGCCACCGCACGGCCCATCTGCATCGCCGCGGGCGCGACGCCCGGCACCAGCTTGCCGTCGAGCTCCACGTGCGCCACGTCCCCCGCCGCGAACACCTCTGGGTGGCCGGGCAGCGAGAGGTCGGGCAGGACGTTCACGCGGCCCGCTCGGTCCAGCGGCACGCCCAGGCTGCGCGTCAAGCGCGCGGCCTCCACGCCCGCGGCCCACACCACCGTGCGCGACGGCAGGCGCTCCTCGCCCAGCGTCACGCCCTCCGCGTCCACCGCCGTCACGCGCGCGCCGGTGCGCACCTCCACGCCCAGCGCGCCGAGGTCCTTGTGCGCGCGCTCGCCCAGCTTCTCGCTGAAGGTCGGCAGGATGCGCGGGCCGGCCTCCACCAGCACGACGCGCGCGCTGGAGGGGTTGATGCGCCGGAAGTCACGCACCAGCACCGTGCGGCTGATGTCCGCGATGGCGCCGGCCATCTCCACGCCCGTGGGCCCGGCGCCCACCACCACGAAGGTGAGCAGCGCGCGCTGGCGCTCGGGGTCCAGCTCGTTCTCCGCCTGCTCGAAGGCACTGAGGATGCGGCGGCGCAGCTCCGTCGCCTGCTCCAGCGTCTTGAGGCCCGGCGCGAAGTCCTCCCACTCCGACTTGCCGAAGTAGCTGTGCTGGGCGCCGCACGCGAGCACGAGGTAGTCGTAGCGCAGCCGCACGCCCTCCTCTCCGCCCACCCAGCGCTCCTCGAGGCTCAGCTGCGTGATGTGCGCGAGGTGGACCGAGACGTTGGGACGTCGGGCGAACTGCGAGCGGATGGGCACCGCGATGTCCGAGGGGCTCAGGCCCGCGGTGGCCACCTGGTAGAGCAGCGGCTGGAAGAGGTGATGGTTGCGCTGGTCCATGAGGGTGACGCGCAGCGCTGGGTTGCGCGCGAGCGCCTTCGCGGCGTTGAGGCCCGCGAAGCCCGCCCCCAGCACGATGACGTGCTTCTGGCCGGGGGCGAGTGGCGGCGTGATGGGTTCCATGCGCAGGTGTCTCCAGAGGGGGCGGCAACGCCCGTGAGGGTTTTGGCGGGCGTCAGACGCGCGACTTGAGCCCGGCGGCCACGGCCCCGGACAGCGGCGTCGTGGGACGGCCGATGAGGCGGCTCAGGTCGCCGCTCCGCTCGTCGAGGTCGCCCCGGGCAATGCCCTGGTCGGCGCTCACGAGCACCTGGGCCATCGGCGGTGGCAGGCCGAAGGAGAGCAGGGTCTTCTCGTACGCCTCCGCGGGCAGGTCGTTGTAGGCGACGGGCTTGCCGGCCTGACGCGCCACCTCGGCGGCGAGCTCGGCCATGGTGAAGGGCTGATCGCCCCCGAGCTCGTACCCCCGGCCCTCGTGGCCCGGCGTGGTGAGCACGGCCACGGCGGCCGCGGCGAAGTCGGCCCGCGTGGCCGCGGCGATGCGGCCATCCTTCGCGGCGCCCATCAGCACTCCGTGCTGCAGCGCGGGACCGAGGTTCTCCGTGTAGTTCTCGAGGTACCAGCCGTTGCGCAGGAACACGAAGGGGATGCCCGAGGCGCGGATGGCCTTCTCCGTCGTCAGGTGCTCGGCGGCGAGCGAGACGCCCGAGGTGTCCGCCTTCAGGATGCTGGTGTAGGCGAGGAGCTTCACGCCCGCCTTCTTCGCCGCGTCCACGACCGCCTGGTGCTGGCGGGCGCGCTGGCCCACCTCGCTGCTGGAGACGAGGAGGAGCTTCTGGACGCCCTGGAAGGCGGCGTCCAGCGTGGCGGGGGCGTTGTAGTCGCCCTTGCGCACCTGCACGCCCTTGGCCGCGAGGCCCTGCGCCTTGTCGGGGCTGCGCACGATGGCGATGACCTGGTTCGCAGGGACCTTCTGAAGAAGCTGCTCGATGACGAGCTGGCCGAGGTGGCCAGAGGCGCCGGTGACGGCAATCATGGGGATGGACTCGTTCTTTCTGGGTCGAGCGTGTGCCGCCTCGACCCGGGTGAGGGTGTCGGGCCGGCCGGCGGCCGAGGCTGCCAGCAGCGCCCGTGAGGGGGAGCGCTCAGCCGAACTGGAACGCGGAGAGGCGAGCGCCGCCGAACGCGTCGTTGAAGGTGACGCGGCCCACGTCGTCTCCGGCGGCGCCGGCAACGACCATCAAGGGGAGCAGGTGGTCCTCTTGCGGATGCGCAAGCCGCCCGCCTGGTGCGGCAGCCCATGCCGTCAGCCGCCGTGCACGCTCCTGCGGCGCTGCCGTGGCCGCCTCCCGCAGCCACGCGTCGAAGGGCTGCGAGTCCCTCAAGGCGGTGCCCGTGCGCATCGAGCGGAAGTTGTGAAAGCTCATGCCGCTGCCGAGGATGAGTACCCCTTCGTCGCGCAGCGGCGCGAGCGCGGCGCCGATGGCCAGGTGCTCCGTCGGGTCGTAGTTGCTCTTGAGCGACAGCTGGATGGTCGGGATGTCGGCGTTGGGCCAGGACACCTTGAAGGGGATGAAGGTGCCGTGGTCGAAGCCCCGGCTCGCATCCGTCTTCGTGGGAATCCCCGCCGCCTCGAGGAGGCCCGCCACGCGCCGCGCGAGCGCAGGAGCACCGGGCGCGGGCCACTGGATGGTGTAGGCCTCCGGGGGGAAGCCTCCGTAGTCGTAAT
The DNA here is from genome assembly GCF_036389735.1 of Archangium sp. Classification (GTDB taxonomy): domain Bacteria; phylum Myxococcota; class Myxococcia; order Myxococcales; family Myxococcaceae; genus Archangium. The sequence goes on from NZ_DASVWK010001054.1 coordinate 7,145, forward strand.
AGATGGGTGGCGCCGCCGCGGTCATGACCGTGGGCTCCGTCGCCTCCCAGTGCGCCGAGACCACCAGCAGCGCCGTGGGCCGGCCCGGTAGCCCCTTGGGGAGGTCCACCAGGTAGGCGCGCAGCGCTTCGATCTCGTGCTTGGGCACCATCCGGCCCATGTCGACGAAGGGCCAGGGACCGCCGCCGTGCGGGACGAAGGCCACCGGCATGCGCGCGCCCTTCGCCGTGCTGGCCCCTCCGGGAGATTCAGAGGCGCCGGTGGCCCGGGCCGTCGCGGCGAGGGTTGCGAGCGCGGCGGCCCCGCCCAGCGAGGCCTCCCGGCGCGTCAGTCCGTTCTTATTCGTGTCGCTCATGATCGGGTCTGCTGCCTTGATGTGTGAGTCGGAGGTGCTGCTGCTGCTCGACCCAACATGCGCGCGTTTCCCGTTGCACACCACCCTTTGGGTGGACAACATGCTGTTCCATGCCGGAAACACGCGTGAGTTTCGAGCTCCTGACCGTCTTCGTCGCCGTGGCGGAGGCATCGAGCTTCACCAAGGCCGCCCACAAGCTCGGGATGGGGAAGGGGACGGTCAGCCGGGCGATCGCGAGCCTGGAGCGACAGCTCGGGGCCGAGCTGCTCCACCGCACGACGCACACGGTGGCGCTCTCCACCGCCGGGACGGCCCTCTACGAGAGAACAGCGCAGCACCTTGCCGCGCTCAACCAGGCACTGCAGAAGCTCCCCGAGCGCGCAGAGGAACCCTCCGGGGTGCTGCGGCTCACCGCGCCGTCCGACTTCGCCTACGTCGTGCTCCCCGAGGTCCTCACGCAGTTCGCACGCCGCTATCCCAAGGTGCAGTTGGACCTCCGCGTGACGAACGCCAACGTCGACCTCGTGGCCCAAGGGTTCGACCTCGCCATCCGCGCCGTCGGGGGCGGGAAGATGAAGGACTCCACCCTGACGATTCGCCGCCTGGGGCCTGCGACGGGGGGCTGGTTCGCAGCGCCGAGCTACCTCGCTCGGCGTGGGAGGCCGAAGGAGGTTGGCGAGGAGGGGCACGATTGGATCCTCCACCCCGCACAGCGCACGCTCATGAAGCTGCCCGCGGACACGCCGTTCCGGTTCTTCTGCGACGACATCCTGATGACGCGCAGCCTCGCCCGGGAAGGTGCAGGCATCTGCATGCTCCCTGCGTTCGCCGCCGCGCCGTACGTGGCCGAGGGCCTGCTCCAAGCGGTGCCGCTGACCGACCAGCACGCCTTCAAGGCCGAGCTCGCGCTCGTCTACCCGTCGAGTGGACAGGTCCCACGCAAAATCACCGCCTTCCGCGACGCCCTCTTGGAGGCCATGAAGAAGTGGAGCACCGCGCCATAGACTCGGTCCGGGCGAGCGGAGGGGCAGGTGGGGAGGCCTTCACACTTCTTCACGGCGCGGGGCGACACGCGCCGCTCAATCTGCGCTCCCCGCTCCCTCCAAGGAGAAGCATGAGCACGATCCACACCGCCAAGGCGTTCGTGAAGGGCGTCATCGGCCGCCTCGTCTTTCGCGACGCCACCGTCACCCGCGCCGAGGCGCTCGGGCCCCACTTCCGGCGCCTCGTGCTGGGCGGGCCCGGGCTGGGGGGCGCGACGTGGAGCCCGGGCGACAAGCTCCAGGTCTTCCTCCCCGGCGTCGGCACGCGCGCGTACACGCCCGTGCGCTGGGACGCGGCCGCGGGCGAGACCGAGCTCCTGGCCTACCTGCACGGTGAGGGGCCCGGAGCCCGCTGGGCGCGGGACGCCCGGCCCGGCGAGCAGCTCCAGGTCTTCGGCCCGCGCAGCTCGCTCGTCGTCGGCGGCCCGGAGCCCAGGCTGGTCTTCGGTGACGAGACAAGCGTGGGGCTCGCGCTCGCCAACGGCGCGAACCGCCCCGCGGTGCTTGAGGTTGGCGACCCGCGTGAGATGCAGCCCGTGCTCGAAGCGCTGGGCCTCTCGGTGGTGACGCTCGTGGAGCGCGGTGCGCACGAGCGGCTCGTCGAGGCCGTGGCGCGGGCGCTCTCCGCGCACCCGGGCGCGCAGCTCGTCCTGTCGGGCCGGGCTGCCGCCATCCAGGCCGTCCGCCAGGGCCTCCGGGCGCGCGGGGTGGACCTGGGCGGCGCGCGGGCGAAGGCGTACTGGGCCCCGGGCAAGGTGGGCCTCGACTAGGCTGCCGGCGACGCCTCGGACCGCCGTTTCCAAACGGAAACGCAGTTGTGCGCTTGGCCCGGATGTGGACCAGATACGAAACAGTTAGAACTGGTGCGCCGGGAAGGACGTCGCGCAGTACCGCGTGATGCCTCTTCCCCCTCGACCTCGCTGCACCGGAGAAACACCATGGCTTCCGTCACCACGCAGTCCCCCTCGCGGTCCTCCGTCGCCCAGCCCACTGCCTCCAAGGGCCTGCACATCGGCCTCTGGGTCGTCCAGGTGCTCCTGGCCGTGGCCTTCTTCATGGCGGGGCTCACGAAGGTCACCCAGCCGCTCGAGGCACTCGCCGCCCAGATGCCCTGGACGACGGCGGTGCCAGGCGCCCTCGTGCGCTTCATCGGGACCGTGGAGATTCTGGGCGCGCTCGGTCTCATCCTGCCCTCCGCCACGCGCATCCAGCCGCGCCTCACGCCGCTCGCCGCGCTCGGCCTCGTGGTGGTGATGGTGCTGGCCTCGGGCGTCCACGTGACGCGCGGGGAGCTCGGCATGCTGCCCGTCAACTTCGTGCTTGCCGCCCTGGCCGCGTTCGTCGCCTGGGGCCGCTCCAAGAAGGCGCCCATCGTCGCGCGCTAGGCCGGTGCTGCACGGCCGCGCACCGCCCGGGCAGGCTGCAAGAGAGCGCCCGCTCTGGCGGTGTTTCAGTCAAGCCGCCACAGCCAGCCAAGAGAGCCAGGCCCCTGGCGCGTCCCGCCTGGGAAGGCGGCCTGGGCAGGCATGTTCATCCAGGGGGCTCTACGGCCAGCATCAACCCGGCTGAGTTGAAATCTCATCCGCGTTGCGTATGGGAACCCCCTCAGGCTGGATGCCCATGGGTTTCCCGTCCTTCTCCAGCACGATGCCCCTGGACTCGGCCTTGGCCAGAAGTATAGGCGGGATGAGGGCCCTGTTGAGGGAGAGGGAGGGAGCGGAGGGGGCGAGGAAGGTTGCGGAGGGGGGCCGCCAGGGCTGTGCGCCGGGCCGGTGGAGAGGCGGTGCAGCCCTCTTCAGGCACACGTCGGCCC
>NZ_DASVWK010001055.1:0-13377 GCF_036389735.1 Archangium sp.
TGGCACCTGGGGCTGGCGCTGGCGAGCGCCGCCGCGGTGGGCGCCCTGCTCTTCGCGCTGGTGCGTCCGGCCCTTGTGTCCAACCCCCCAGACTGCCCGGAGCCCATGGCGAGCGCCGCGCCAACACCCATGAGCGATGCAGTGTCGACGGCCGCCGAGAAGCCGGCTCCGCTCGTCAGCGATTGGCTCGCGGACGCCACGCCCCAGGAGCAATCCGTGCTCGCCCGACCGCTGCCGAGCGAGCCCTTCAAAGGGCAGAAGCGCCCCCCCTGCACTCGCTACGTCCAGGTAGAACTGGTGGGGGCCTGCTGGGGGCCTCACGAGCTCAAAGCCCCGTGCCCGGATGAACTCTATGAGCACAAGGGCAAGTGCTACTTGCCCATTCTGGCCTCGAAGCCGCCACCCCAGTCGCTTGAGCCGTGAGTGGCGCGGGGCCCCTCGCTTCTGGCACCCGGGTTTTCTCGTCTTCACCGCCCATCCGCGCTCAGCCGTGCATTCTGATTCGCGGGTCCTCGCCGGCTTCGCTTGTAGACGTCTACAAGCAACGTAGGCAAATGTGGGACAAAACACGACACCGCTTGTAGACGTCTACAAGCGAAGTCACTTCCAGCCGTTGGAATGAACGCAGGCTCCGGCGCGCGGGGGCCCGTGAAATCGCCCCCGGTGGGCTCCTCCGAGAAACCCAGCGCTCTCGGAGGAACAGCGGGCCCGGAATCAGAACGACAGCCGGAAGTGGATCGACTTCGGCCGGGTGAGCTGGTCGAACCCGAGCGTGCTCAAGCTGTGCCCCCGTCCCGAGTTCTTCACGCCAATCCATGGCAACGCCGGATCCACCGAGTCGCAGCGGTTCATGTAGACGGTGCCGCACTCGAGCTGGGAGGCGAAGCGGGCGGCGCGCTCGCGATCCTTCGTCCACACGCTGGCGGTCAGGCCCAGCTCCGAGTCGTTCATCTTCGCGAGCGCCTCCTCGTCCGAATCCACCGGGGCGATGGGCAGCAGCGGCCCGAACGACTCCTGCTTCATCAGCCGCATCGAGTGATCCAGGTCGGCGATCAGGGTGGCCTCGAAGAACCGGCCCCTGCCATCCACCTGGGTCCGCTTGCCGCCGGCCACCACGCGGGCTCCCTTGCGCCGGGCGTCCTCCACCAGCTGCTCCAGCTCGGCCGGATGGTTGGGCTGGGCGATGGGCCCCAGCGACGTCTTGTCGTTCAGCGGATCGCCGAGCACGTAGCCGCGCACCAGCACCTCACAGGCCTCGATGAAGCGCTTGTAGAGGGAGCGGTGCACGTAGACGCGCTCCACCGCGCAGCAACTCTGCCCGGCGTTGTACATGGCGCCGTCCACCACGTTCTCCACAGTCTTGTCGAAGTCGCAGTCCGCCGCCACGTAGGCCGGATCGTTCCCCCCCAGCTCCAGGCCCATGTGGAGGAACCGCTTGGAGGCGGCCTGGATGAGTCGCTGGCCACCGTACACCGAGCCGGTGAACACGACATGGTCCACGCGCGCATCTCCCATCATGCGCTCACTGGTGGGGTGGTCGCAGTGCATCGCCTGGACGAGGTGCGGGGGCGCACCGGCCTCGGCGAAGGCTCGGGCGAAGTGCTCACCGCACAACGGCGAGCGCGGCGAGTGCTTCACCACCACCGCATTGCCCGCCAGCACCGCCGGGACCACCACGTTCACCGCCGTGAGCAGCGGGTAGTTCCAGGCGGGGAGATCCAGCACCACCCCCAGCGGCTCCTTGACGATCCGCCGCTCGAAGCCGGCCTTGTCCGGCAGCACGAGGTCCGCCAGCGCCGAGTCGGCGATGGAGATCATGTAGCGGGCACGCTCGGCCATCCCGCGAATCTCGCCGCGCGCCTGGCCGAGCGGCTTGCCCATCATCCGGGAGATATCGAGGGCGATGTCGTTGGCGCGCGCCTCCATGGCGGCAACCATGCGCTCACACCACACCTTGCGCTCGGAGAGACGGGTCGAGCGCGCGGCCCGGGCGGCGGCGCGAGCCTGATCGAGAACGGTGTTGACGGTCGCCTCGTCCGCGAGCGGGACGGAACAGGCGACGTCTCCGGTGTACGGATTGTCGACAGTAAGGGTAGTCATGGCCGGCAAGGTAATGCTCCCGGCAAGGCCCTGCCCCCGCACCCTGTCGGCCTCGCCCGGAACGAGGCCCCCTCTGTTGACTGGTGGTTGCTCGAGAGGCCGCTCAGCTCCAGACGAAGGGAGATCCGCGGATCCACTGACCCAGGGTGTCAGACGATTCGTAGGGGGCGACCCTGTGGTCACGGAACCTTTTCGATGGGGTTTCCTCCGTCCATCCAGCCCTTGAGCCCCTCGGACATCACCAACGCCTTCGTGTAACCCTCTTCGGCCGCCCGACCGGCGGCAACGTGGGACGCGCCTCAACGTTTGTTGCTGCAATAGAAGACGAGCGGGGTGTCCTTGCTCCCAGGCAGTACGGACTTCACGTCGTACGTCCGGTAGTTGGCGAGCAGGAGCGCGCCAGGAACCTTGCCATTGCTCTGACGGAACTCCTCGGTGTTCGCATCCACGAACACCGCTCCCGCCTTGTGCGACGCCACGGCCTCCGCGACAGTGAGTTCCTTCACGGCCGGATGCGTGGACTTGCTGCACCCTCCCACGACGAGCGCGGCGAACCCCCACACGAGCATCCGTTCGGATCGACGAAGCATGAGTTCCCTCCTCAGGGACGCACCAGCCTAGCTCACCAGGCGATGAGCTGCTCCAGGAGCTCCGCGTCCTCGGTGGACTCCGTCACCTTGGCGTCAGAGTCATTCGAGTCGAACCCGTAGATGGAGTAGCCGACCGGCCGCTCCTTGCCGATACACGCCCGGTGCGCGTAGGGCAGCATCCGCCAGCGCCAGCCATCCGAGGGCGCGCAGTCCGTGGCCGAGGCGTAGGTGCCCACAGGGGGCGTCTGTCCTCCGCAGCGAAGCACGCGCTCGCCATCTCCGGCGCCGTCGACATCCGCGTCCAGGTACACCGGGTGGAGAACCCAGGCCTTTGGGTTCGCGTTGTCGCAGTCGTCCGCGTCCTTGGTGCTCGAGTAGCCCGTCAGGTCCGTGCCGACACACGCGCTTCGCGCCTCGCCCGAGGCCACGCCGTCCCCATCCGCGTCACGCAAGAGCCCGTCCACCGTGCGCCAGCGTGTTGCCGATGCAGCGCGTGCTCGGCGTGCTGGCGCCAACAGCTGTTCAAGCAGCACGGCTTGCAGCTCTCCGTCAAAAAGGAGGGGCTGTGGCAATTGGAAAGACGCGTGAGCCTTCCCACTTCCAAGCCCCTATATGCCTCATGGCTCGGCGGTACTCGCCAAGCAATTCAAGACGGCTGAGGATCTCCTCTTCTGGCTGCAAGGGCAAATCAAAACCCTGCCCCGCTATAGGTGAGTGTTCAGGAGGAGCGCCGCGCTGGACGGAGCACCCGTGCTCACCACTCCGGGAGGGGCGTGACGCGAGGAGTCCCGAGGATCTCCAGGGTCCGCTGCGCCACCTTGATGAGCGTCTGCGCACAGGGCTCACAGCCGCCGCCACAGCACCGGGGCCAATGTCCCTCGGGATTGCGCACCAGAGGTCGGACACAGGCCTCGTAGTACGAGGGGAACGACAGCTCCTCGCTGGCGCGGTGGAGCGCGGAGTTCATCTGCTCTTCGGTCAGGTCGGCCACGGCCCCATTTAAATCACGATTGGGGAGGACGGGCGTGCCCGAACCCGCCCCCCTGGAGCGGGTCTTCTCTCTCCGTTCGTGGGTTCTCACCGTCCGTGAACGGAGAGGCGGGGGGCGCGGTCCGCGGTCAATTGATGCGCACCAACGTGACGATCTCCGGCTGGGACTGGGTCAGCTCGGAGACGTTGAGCGTGCCGTTCCGAAGGGTGCCGACCACACGGACGCCATCGGACAGCCGGGTCGCGACGAAGGAGACCTCGCCCGTGGGGCTGACATCCACCTTGCCCAGCCGGTAGGGCGCCGCCGTCAGCAGCTCCACCGGCGTCAATTCCGGCAGGTCATACCGGGTCACGAAGGCCCGCCCCTCCGAGTCCTGCCCCCAGTTGAAGAAGGCCCCACCCCGGGCCACCTTCGCCTGGACGGAGAGCACCCGGGGAGTCCCGGACGGATTCACCACCTCGAGCGGGCGGGTCGACGCCCGGACGATGAGCCGGGACGAATCGCGATAGACGACGCCGCAGTTGTCCCAGACCGAGGCCCCCTCCATCCAGACGTTGGCGGGATCCGCATACGTCCCATCCTCTCGTCCCACCACCCGGTCGACGGTCGTCCTGTCCGACCAGCCCAGCGCGAGGTAGTAGTCCCGGCTCCCGACAAGCCCCGGGAACACGCAGCTCTGGTTCCTGGCCGTGATGAACAGGGGCGCGCCAGTCCGGGGATAGACGCGAATGATGGTGCCGTTGTCCTGACGCAGATTCACCATCACGTCATCGGCCGCGTTCACGGCGAAGTTCACGAGTTCGGCCCCATCAAAACGAAGCGTCGTCAGCTGGAGGGTGTCGCCGGTGGTTTCGAGCCGGTGCAGCGCGTTGCCGCTGTCGAGCGTCACGAGGTCGCCCGTGGTCCCCCATTGCACCCGGGCCGCGTTGCGCACCCCGGGACCGGCGGGGGCAACGGGCACGCAGAACAGGGCCGAGTCGGACTTGCGCACCAGGACGGACGCGCAGGTCTGCTCCTGGTACGTCACCCCGGAGACCACGATGAGGACGAACCTGGGGGTGTCGTAGAGCTCGGTGGGGTTGCCCGTGCCCTCGATGGTGAGATTGACGGGCTGGAGCTGGTTGTTCGCGTCGAGCGTGAAGAGCTGCTGCCGCGGCGCGAGGTCTTCTACACGGACCGCACTCGCGGACACGGAGGCGCCAATCGCAAGGCCTCGAATGTTCGCGAAGTCGACCCCCAGGTTGTCCTTCATCACCGGCGCTCGTGGCTCGGGCTCGGGCGAACCGGGGCAGGCAACGAGGACGAGGACACACGCCAATAGAGCAAGTCTCATCACTTCAAGCTACCTGGGCACGAGCAACTGTCACAAGATGGCCTCCTACAAGGCCGGGGCCAATGTCCCTCGGGTATGCTCAACACGCCGAGTCCTCCTACATGACCACCAGTACGCTCCCACGATGGGAGGGGGACGCACGATTGGAAGCCGCTCAAGGACTTCGATCTGACGAAGTTCCAATCGTGTTCGTCGCGGAGAACCCCCAAGGGATGCCCGCTGCTCTCACCATCGCGGAGATGACCTGGTGAGCATCCATGATACCCTCAACAGCGCATCACGATTTGCCGCATCCCAGTGGCGCGCAGCAGGGATCGAAGGCAGAAAAGAAGAACAGCGGCTTTGGGCTCAAGTGAGCGTGTACAGGGATTTCCTGGGCGCAACGGGCCAAGCCTACCTGTTTGAAGACTACCTCAAGGGGATCGCTCCCAGACCACGCCCCCACGTGAGCACCGCCCTTGGGGTGCGTCAGGATGGAACCTCGCAAAAAGTCCTGGCGCTTCTCCTGAGAGCATTCGACGAGACGCCCGAGAAGCAGCTCGTGAGCGTCCTCATCCACCTGCTCAACTTCATCGTCGACACCGGACAGCTCGGTGCTTGCGAGGACTACATCAACAACCGCCTCGACTATGCGCCACTCGCCATCGCACACTTCACGACGCGCGATGAGGCGGAGGCATGGCATAGGGGCCTCGTGGAGCCACCCAGCCCCGCGGACATACTGATTGGTGATGAGTATTATCTGGCTTGGTATTCCCGCGAAAACAACGCTCGCGGCATGTACCGCGACTACATGCTGGAGCCGTACGTCGAGGAACTCACCGCGAGGGGAATACCTCCCACCTCGCCATCATTTGAAACCCGCGCGGAAGCAGAAGAGTGGCTGAAGAAACACCCAGCCTCTCCTTTCGACTTCGTGTCAATCGCTGGGGAGCACTACCTCGCGGTGCACCACAAGAGATTGGAGCGCCATTCGCTCCACCATGTGGCCTCTACCCTGACGGAGTGGGAAGAAGAGAAGAAGCGGGCTGCCGAGCGTGAAAAGACCCAGGATGGGGCGGTGAGTCCCGAGGGGAAGGACGAGTAGCCCACGGTCTCCTCGTCATGACAATCATGTTCCCCGAACTTCCACCTCTCGTACCTGAGGCGACACCTCGTTCACGGAGAACTTCACGTCGAGGAAGTGAGCGAACGTCTCGAGCTGCGTCCGTGCATGCCCATCGAGCGGCAGGGTCCGGAACGAGCCCCCACGCGCCAGCGCGAGCAACAGCAGGAGCTGGTCACACAGGTGGTGCCCCACGGGCACACCGGCCTCCAGGTAGACACGGGCCTCCTCCGCCACGGTCTCGGCGACGTCCTCCGCGCGCACGCCCCGCTCCCCGAACGCGGTGAACACCTCGGTGACGTGCTCGCTCTCGATCTCCAGCGACAGCGCGTTGCCCGGCCCCGGGGAGCGCTTCAGCTCCTCCACCCGCCGCTCCTCCGCGAGCCACCCGAGCTTTCGTCCCACCGTCTCCAGCTCCCGCTTCGCCACGTCGAACGGCACCTGGGTAATCAGCGCCGTGGCCTGACGACGCACCACGTTCCCCCGCTCCAGCAGGTGCAGCGGCTTCAGCGGCGCGGGCTTCACGAGGACGTCGAACTTCCCTCCCCCGGCCGGGAAGAAACCGGGCCGCTCCAGCGTGGCCTCCACGCTCGGACCCATCCGCCGCACGAGTGGCAGGTACGCCTTCTCCAGGAAGCCGAACGGCGGCGCGGCCGGGTTGTGCGTCCCCCCCTCGAGCACCAACGTCGACGGCCCACTCGCCCCCAGCAGCGCGGGCAGCACCGTCTGAAGCACGAGCGTCGCGCTCCCCGCCGTCCCCACCGCGAAGTGGTAGTCCCCAGGCGTCACCCCCCGAGGCCGGAACGTCAGTTCCTTCGAATGCAGCTCCGCTCCCTCCACCTCCGCGTTGCCCACCGCCGCCGCGGCCTTCACCGCCGTCAGGTGCTGGCGCAACAGCCCCGGCTTCGAGCGTCCCGCTCGGATATTCACCACCTGGAAGGGCGTCCCCGTCACCAGGGACAGCGCCAGCGACGTGCGCAGCACCTGCCCGCCTCCCTCTCCCTTCGAACCGTCGATGCGAACCATCTCCGTACCTCCAAAGTCCACCGTGCCAGCCCGCACGTAGCGATGCCCGCTCCCTCATCCTAGCGACCGAAGTCTCGGAGAGAGCGGGCATCTCGATGTCTCTATCCCCTCATGTGTGTCCTCCCATGCCGGGCTACCCCTTCACGCACACCACCTGACGCAGCGTATGGACCACCTCCACCAGGTCCGCCTGCGCCGCCATCACCGCGTCGATCGGCTTGTAGGCCCCCGGCGTCTCGTCGATCACGTCCGCGTCCTTCCGGCACTCGATGCCCGCCGTCGCCTTCTCGTGGTCCTCCAGCGAGAAGCGCCGCTTCGCCGCCTCGCGCGACATCACCCGGCCCGCCCCGTGGCTGCACGAATGGAAGGCCTCCGCGTTTCCCTTCCCTCGCACGATGTACGAGCGCGCCCCCATGCTGCCGGGGATGATCCCAAGGTCCCCCTCGCGCGCCCGCACCGCCCCCTTGCGCGTCACGAAGACGTTCTTCCCGTAGTGGTGCTCACGCGCCACGTAGTTGTGGTGGCAGTTCACCGCCCCCTCCATGAGCTCGAACTCCGGCAGCTCACCGCTCGCCTTCAGCGCCCGCACCACCGAGCCCAGCATCAGCTCCCGGTTCGTCGCCGCGTACTCCTGCGCCCAGCTCACCGCGTGCACGTAGTCCTCGAAGTGCGCCGTCCCCTCGGGCAGGTACGCCAGCTCCTGGTCCGGCAGGTGGATGAAGAAGCGGCGCATGTCCTCCTTCGCCAGCTCGATGAAGTGGCTTCCAATCCGGTTCCCCACCCCACGCGAGCCGCTGTGCAGCATCAGCCACACCTGGCCGGCCTCATCCAGGCACACCTCGATGAAGTGGTTTCCCGTCCCCAGCGTCCCGAGGTGCCCGAGGTCCGGGCCCCGGTCGATGCGCGGATGCTTCGCGGTGATGGCGTCGTAGCCGGGCTTCAGGCGCGCCCAGGCCTCGCGGTGCGACGAGGGCGCGTCCTGCCAGGCGCCGCGGTCGTTACGGCCCCCGTTGTCGGTGCGGCCATGAGGAACCGCCTGCTCGATGGCCGCGCGCACCTTGCCGAGCGAGTCCGGGAGCTGCTCCGCGCGCAGCGTGGTGCGCACGGCGATCATCCCGCAGCCGATGTCCACGCCCACCGCGGCCGGAATCACCGCGCCCGCCGTCGCCACCACGCTGCCCACCGTGGCCCCATTACCCCGGTGCACATCCGGCATCACGGCGATCCACTTGTGCAGGAAGGGCAGGGACGAGATGGCACGCAGCTGCTTCTTCGCCTCGTCCTCGAACGGCACGCCCACCGTCCACGCCTTGATGGGCACCCCACCCGCCTCGTTCGTCACCACCTCGTAGTTGCGCGCCTGCATGACACCTTCTCCTTCCGAGTCCGTCCGCCCGGTCCGTGCCGGGCACGCGAGGCGGTAGAGCAGGCCGCGTGCCAGCCTCCTCCCCGAGGGAGCGCACGATTCCCCTGCCCTCTTCCTTATCCTCCAGGATAAGGTTCTATCCGCATGGCGAAGACCCAGGCGCGAGAGACGGTCGTCATCGGAATGCTCGGCACCATCCTCGACACGGGGCGGGGCCCGAAGCGGTGGGAGAAGTGGCGCCCCACGGTGGGGCTGTGCCAGCAGGAGGACCTGGTGGTGCACCGGCTGGAGCTGCTCCACCCCAGCGCCCATGCCGAGATGGCACGGCAGGTGGCCGAGGACATTGCCCAGGTGTCACCGGAGACGCGGGTGCGCCTCACGGTGCTCGACATCCAAAACCCCTGGGACCTGGAGGAGACGTACGGCGCGCTGCTCGACTACGCGACGGCATACCCCTTCCAGCCCGAGCAGGAGGACTACCTCGTCCACATCACCACCGGCACGCACATCGCTCAAATCACCATGTTCCTCCTGGTGGAGAGCCGGCACCTCCCCGGACGGCTGGTGCAGTCGTCCCCGCCCGCGGGAGGGCGAGACCATGGCGGCCCCGGAGGCCATGCCATCATCGACCTCGACCTGTCGAAGTACGACACGCTGGCGCGGCGCTTCCAGCAGGAGCAGCGCGAGGGCCTGTCCTTCCTCAAGGCGGGCATCGACACGCGCAACCCGGCCTTCAACCGGCTCATCGAGCGGATTGAGCAGGTGGCCACGAGCTCGCGCGCGCCGCTGCTCCTCACGGGGCCCACGGGGGCGGGCAAGTCACAGCTCGCCAAACGCATCTACCAATTGAAGAAGGCGCGGCGGCACGTGAGCGGCCCGTTGGTGGACATCAACTGCGCCACCCTGCGCGGGGACGGGGCCATGTCCGCGCTCTTCGGCCACGTCAAGGGGGCCTTCACCGGGGCGGTGGGAGATCGGCCGGGGCTCCTGCGTCAGGCGAACGGCGGCGTGCTCTTCCTCGACGAGATTGGCGAGCTGGGCGCGGACGAGCAGGCCATGCTGCTGCGGGCGCTCGAGGACAAGCGCTTCCTGCCAGTGGGCTCGGACAAGGAGGTGGAGAGTGATTTCCAGCTCATCGCCGGCACCAACCGGGACTTGCAGGCCGACGTGGAGCACGGGCGCTTCCGGGAGGACCTGCTCGCCCGCATCAACCTGTGGACCTTCCGCCTACCGCCCCTGCGCGAGCGGCCCGAGGACATCCCTCCCAACCTCCTCTACGAGCTGGACCAGGCCTCGCAGGCCATGGGGACACGGGTGACGATGAACAAGGAGGCGCAGGAGCACTTCCTGCGCTTCGCCACCTCGCCCGAGGCGCGCTGGAGCGGGAACTTCCGGGACCTCAACGCGGCGGTGCTGCGCATGGGCACGCTCGCCCCCGGCGGGCGCATCACCCGCGAGGGCGTGGACGAGGAGCTGGAGCGGCTGCGCGCCGCGTGGGCGAAGAGCGGGCCCCGGCGGGAGTCGACGGTGGACCTCGTGGTGCAGGTGCTGGGAGAGGAGCGAGCGGCGGAGCTCGACCGGTTCGACCGGGCACAGCTCGCGGAGGTGCTCGACGTGTGCCGTCAGGCCCGCTCGCTGTCCGACGCGGGCCGGGCCCTCTTCGCTCAGTCCCGGGCGCAGAAGAAGAGCACCAACGACGCGGACCGGCTGCGGAAGTACCTCGCCCGCTTCGGGCTGGACTGGGCCGAGGTCACCAGGCACGGCATCGACACCGCGGCATGACTCACGGCTGGCGTGGCACCAGCACGCACTGGCCGAGTTCCGTGTCGCACACCGGCTCGAGTTCCCTCGGGTCCGCGCAGCTGGCGGTGACGCACTCCCCCGGCTGGCAGACATAGGACGCCTGCTGGGCCAGGCGGCGCGCTCGCAGCTGGAACTCGGTGAGGTTCGCGTCCGCGTTGACCGCGCCGAAGCATTGGAACGCGCCCAGGCAGTTCAGCCCGCCAGCCACGGAGAGCAGATCGACCGTCTGGCAGGTGTCGCCAGCGCGGCAACGGCCATAGTGGGAGACCAGGGCCTCGGCGCCCTCCTGGAGTTGCTCGCAGTTGGCACACCCCGACAGCCACAGCGCGAGCACCGCCATACACGAAATGACCATTCGCCTCATCGCCACCACCTCCGCGTGTACTGGTTCAACCGCTGGCGAGGCACCCTGGACACGCGGGCTCCCTCGCGCATCGCCCAGAGGTAGGAGATACGCCCCTGGCTCCATGCGATGCGTCGAGAATCCGACCCGTCAGTCGCTGTATGCTGGGGCCCATGCGCGTCCTTCTCTGTTGCACCGTGCTGCTCTGCGCCCTGGGCCTCCCCGCCCAAGGCGAGACAGTGAGTTCGATTCCCCGGCCCCGGCCGGGCTCCTGGTCGGTGGACACCACGGGGACGATGTCCTCCTCGACGCTCGCGGGCGTGAACCAGTGGGGCCAGGAGGTCGACGACAAGGGCCTCGGTCAGCTCGCCGTCGCCGTGGTGAACACCACCGGAGGGCGCAACCCGCGCACCTTCGCCACCGAACTCTTCAACCAGTGGGGCATCGGCCATGCCGGACGCGATGATGGCGCGCTCCTCTTCATCGCCCTGAAGGACCGCAAGGCGGAGATCATCCTCGGCAACGGTGTCGACGGCCCCTCGGACCTGGGCCGAAGCGACGCCTTGATGTCTGGGGAGATCGTCCCCGCATTCAAGCGCGGAGACCCGGCAGGGGCCGTGCTCGCGGGAGCCCGGGGTCTGGCCGGACTGCTCGAATCCTCCCCCCTCAACGCACCCTCGGGCGCTACCTCCGTCGCGCAGCAGGCACCTCAGGCCCAGGCCTTCTACGACCCGACGCCTTTCCGTGCGCGCAGCCCCCCGGAGTACTACAGGCAGTCGACAGACTGGACGGACGTGAGTCCCTGGTTCTTCGGGAGTGGTGCCGGTGGCCTCGTCATCGGGGTCGCGGGCCTGCGTCGCTGGTTGCGTCGGCGCCCCCGGATCTGCGAGGGCTGCCGGCAGCCTCGCCAGCGCCTCGATGAGGACACGGACGATGACCACCTCGACGCGGGACAGCGGCGTGAGGAGAACCTGGGCTCGGTGGACTACGACGTCTGGTGGTGCGACTCCTGCCAGGACGCCCAGGTGGAGCGCTATGGGGCCTGGCTCACCTCCTATTCGACCTGCCCGAGCTGCGACTACAAGACGAAGTCGGAGTCGAGCACCACCCTCGTGTCGGCGACCTATGACCACGGGGGCAAGGTGCGGGTGACGGTCACCTGCAAGCACTGCCACTACCGCAACGAGTTCACGCGCAGCACTCCCAAGCTCACCCGCCCCAGCCCGTCCTCCAGCAGCGGCTCCAGGTCCTCCGGCAGCTCCTTCGGTGGAGGCAGGTCCTCGGGTGGTGGCTCCAGCGGGAGCTGGTGAGGTCCATCGACGTGAGGTTCTTCTTCCTGGTCGCGATGGGGGCCACCCTCTGGGGGTGCTGGCCCCTCTTCCTGCGGCCCACCGGGCTCTCCGGCCCCCAGAGCGCCCTGCTCGTCATGGCCGTCATGGCCCTGCCCACCCCCTTCCTCCTGCGCCGCGAGGCCTTCCGCGACCGCCGCGCCACCCTCGCGCTCGGCGTCCTCGGGGTGTGCGACGCCACCAACGCCGCCCTCTTCTTCGCCGCCGTCCAGCGAGGGCCCGTCACCGTCGCCGTCCTCACCCACTACCTCGCCCCCCTCCTCATCGCCCTCGCCGCCCCCTGGGTGCTGCGCGAGCGTCGCTCCGCCCGCGCCCTGCTCGGCGCCCCCCTCACCCTCGTTGGCCTCGCGCTCCTGCTGGGCACTCCCCAGGGCGGCCTCGCCGACCCCCGCACCGCCCTCCTCGGCGGCGGCAGCGCCCTCTTCTTCATGGCCAACGTCCTCGCGTCCAAGGAGGCCTCCCGCGCGTACTCGCCCCTGGCCATCAACTCCCTGCACGCCCCTATCTCGGGCGTGGCCCTGCTGCTCGTCTTCGGGCGCGACGCCCTGCCCCCCGCGCTCGACTCCAACCTCCTCCTGGTCGTCGCCGGCAGCGTCCTGTGCGGCATCGTCGGCAACAGTCTGTTCTATGCCGGACTCCGCCGCGTCCCCGCCGCCTCCGCCTCCGCCCTCATGTACCTGGAGCCCCTCACCGGGGCCCTCCTCGGGCAGCTCGTCTTCGGCGAGGCCCTCGGGCCCCTCGGGATGCTGGGCGGGGCGATCGTCCTCGTCTCCGGCGTCTGGGTCGTCAGTGAGCCGCGCGCCCCCGTACAGGAGGCGTCGGTTCCCACCACGGGTACGGGGTGACCCGGACGCTCAGCCCAGTTCCTTGTCCAGCGCGGCCCTCACGTCCGCCGTGAAGCCCGCTAGGAGCTGCTTGCCCGTGTCGATGAGGGGTCTCCTCACGTGGTTCGGGTTGGCCGCCAGGTGTCGCACCAGCTCCTCCTCCCCCAGGGCCCCCAGCTCCGCCTTCCTCTTGGGGGCGATCAGCTCCCGCACCCCTCCCAGCCTCGCCGCCAGCGCCCGGACCTCGGTTTCGCTCAACGGCTTCTTCACCAGCTCCCGTACCTCCGCCCGCACCGTCTTGTGCGCGAGAAACTCCCGCGCTGACTTACATCCCGTTCAACCGTTCTTGATATAGAGCGTGATCGACATGCGTCCCGTGTAGCAGTCCGTCCGCCCTCCCTCAAATTACCCGCTTGCGCTCCAGGCCGTGGGAGTGCTCCTCTTTTCGCCATCCCGCCCGCGCCACGGGAGCAGTTCCCGCATGGAACCCACCGTCGACAGCCGTGAGTACCGCGTCGTCTTCTTCTGCCCGACCTCGAGCGCCCAG
>NZ_DASVWK010001056.1:0-2456 GCF_036389735.1 Archangium sp.
CTTCACGTGGAGGTTCAGATCCTCGGCCCGGCTCCCCTGCACCACGGCTTCACGGTGCGCGGCGAGCGCGGGGTGGCCTCCCGCTTCCAGCGTGGCGTCGAGGGACGCCCGGGTCAGGGCCTCATGGGCCGGGACGGAAAAAGCGCTCGCCCCGAGGGGCAGCAGGAGGGCGAGCAGGAACGGGAGGCGGGAGCGTGCGAAGGGCATGCGCGGAGCCAGACTAACCGTTCCCCACGGCCCTGCTTCCCGAGGAGGGCAAGCGATCTGGAGCGCCCGCCTGGACGCCTCCCCACGAGGGGCTACCGGCGGCCCAGCTCCTCGAGGGCCTGGAGCACCTCGTCGACCGAGACACAGAGCCGGTCCACCATCTTGTACATGAGGTCCGGCTCGCACTCGCCCTGGAGGAGCACCACGGTGTGCTTGCCGGCGCCGACCGCCCAGCCCAGCTCCAGGTGGGCGCTCTTTCCACAGGGCTGCACGAGCACACACGCGTCACTGGCCCGGAGCGCGTCCATGTCCTTGTCGAACAGCGTGCGGGCCAGCGGGTGCTGGTTCAGCAACGCTCGAAACTGCGCCGGCTCGAAGCGCATCCGGGTGAAATCGTCCATCTCCGGCGCGGGCGCTCCTCCGCTCCCCGCGGCCGACTCCTTGTAGTCATGGACCGCGTGGCCCGCGGCCCGGAGCATGGCCACCACCTTCGGCTGGAGCTCGTTCCGCCAGGACGACGCGACGTAGATCTTCACTGGGCGACCTCTCTCGGCGGATGTGCCGCGGTACGGTTTTCTTCCCACAGTGTCGGATTCGTCAGGCTGTTCGCAAGCCTTCCGGCCCGACCCGCACCCATTGTGAAGTTGTCCTTTGCCTCTCCACCGAGGATGATCCCCCAAGCCGATCTCGACTCGAAGAGAGCCCCTTTGTCGAACAAAGCCCTTCCCCTCACCGAAGCCGAGTTCCTCGCCGCTCCTGTCGAGCAGATCGCCGCGGTTGCCCCGACGTCCATGGTGTTCGCTCCGGGTGGAACCCGTCGCGCCGCCGTCTTGTCGGGCATCGATCCGAATGGCCATGAGTACGTGCGCTGGTCGTTCGATCAACTCATCTCCCAGTTCGGGATGATGTTCCGCCTCGGCGTGCGGAATCTCTTCACGGGCGCCATCACCCCCAACCAGTGGAATGAGGTGGGCAACTACCGGCAGCACCTGCTGGGTTGGGTGAAGAAGTTCCTCACCGGCGAGGAGGCCCTCGAGGCCTATGTCCGGCAGGGCTGGCGGGTGCGTCTGGCGGGGTGGCAGGCCATCCCGGAGCTCGAGGAGGTGGCGGCGACGCTGGTGGAGAAGACGCCGCGCGACAGCCCGCACACCCTCTGGTGGTGGGCCAATCCCAGCTACGAGTCCGTGTGGGACGTGCTCCTGGCTGCCGCCCACCGCTCGGGGGCCCGCACCCGCGACGAGCTCATCCGCGCCATCTATGGCGAGGACGTGCCCCTCATCTCGCTCTACCTGGGCTTCGCCAAGCCGGAGGTCAGCCCCGTGCACCTGCCGCCGCTGCTGGCTGGACAGGTACAGTGCTACTGGACCGTCCGCCCGGGCTATACCCTGGACGAGACCGAGTTCCGCCGCATCCTCCACGACTACGCGTGTCTGCGGCCCACCTGGCGGCCGGACAAGACGGGCCGGGCGGAGGGCTCCCTGCCTTATCGAGAGGCCTGGCTGCAGGGCCCCACCCTCGGGCTCGGCATGCGCCTGGGTCAGGACTTCTGGTACCCTGCGCCCATCGCGCCTCCACCCGCTTCGAAGGACGAGGCCTGACGTTCCGTGTCAGCGCGCCTTGACTCATTCGTGACGGTTCCAGCACTGACGACAACGCCCTCTTCCTGCGTGCTTCCGCCCGGTGGGAAGTCCCTGCTACACAGCGAGATAGCGCGCCGGGGAACCGGCCAGACAACTTTAGGGGGAACTGGCTGATGCAACCCTCGGACATGACACCGCAGCAGATCTTCCGCCAACTCAATCAGGTATCCCAGAAGACCGCGACGGCCCACACGCCGCCGGTGGTGTACCTGATCATGGTGATCACCGGCTTCACGAGTCAGGAACTGCTCGGGACGCTGTTCCTCATCGGCCCGGCGCTGTTGCTCATTGGCGGAGTGGGTCCGTACCTGCTCATGCGGCGCATGGTGTTCCAGGCCATGGCGGAGCGCCCGGGAGAGCCGCGAGGCGCGCGCCTGGTGCGCATCCTCGAGATGCCGCAGCGGTTCGAGGCCGGCCTCATCGCGCTGACCGTGGTGGGCACGGCGATCTACGCCGCCGTCCCCACGCTCTTCTACCCCGGCAAGAACCTCTGGGTGATTCCCTGGTCCATCGTCATCGTGGTGCTGCTGGGCATGCTCAGCGGCATCCACACGCGCTTCATGCTCGAGCGCGTGCTGCGGCCGGTGGCCATCCAGGAGTACCAGCGCA
>NZ_DASVWK010001057.1:0-8904 GCF_036389735.1 Archangium sp.
GGCCACCGTGGGCACCGGCAGCTCCAGCACGCAGAGGTAGCGCGCATAGAAGTCGAGCATGAAGGTGCGCGCCTCCTCCGAGGACACCCGGCGCAGCCGCTCGAGCATCTGGAGGTCTCCCCCCGCGGAGAACGTTCCGCCAGCCCCGGCGAGGACGACCGCCCTCACGTCGGGGCGTTGTTGGAGCTCGGCGACCCGGCCACGCAGCGTCTCTCCGAGCTCGGGCGTCATCGCGTTGCGGCGGGCGGCATCATTCAGGGTGAGGGTGGCGACGGCCCCCTCCACCTCGAGCAGGACGGCTGTGGACGGAGTGGACATGGGCTCCCCTTTTATCAGGCCCGGCCCGAAGGCATGGCCATCTCGCGACGGGCCCCTGTCCGCACAACCATCGGCGGCTGACCGGTGAGCCTGGAGAGGGCCGCGGAAGGGGTCATGGGGCTGTGCACCGGGCCGGGGGAGAGGCCAGGCGGAGAATGCCGGACTCAGGAAGAACCTGGAGAAAATTGCAGCGCAACGCTGGGCGGAAGTGGATGGTGGACAGCGAGCGATGGTGATTGGAACGCCCGAAGTCATCACCGAGCATTCGTCGGCGATTGATAGAGAGTTCTTCGACTATTACCGCACGCCGCGCGGCCACCATCCGCGCTCGACCACGGCGATGTCGCTCACCAGTGGCGCTGCCATGTCGCTCTTCTGGTCCTTCGAGCATCTTGATTGGATTTCCCCGCGCCCGGTGTTGTTCATCACGGGCGACCAAGCGCACTCACGCATCTTCAGCGAGCACGCCTTCAAGAAGGCCTCCGAACCGAAGGAACTCTACATCGTGCCTGGCGCTGGCCACGCGGAATGGGGGCACTGTTGCAGCCTCCCACGGGCTTCCGAGGAGCCCCTGGCTGTTCAGGTGGTTCGAGGCCTACGAGAGCAGGAGCCGCAGGAGGGTCGCAGCCCTTGCCGGATTGCCTCCTTCCAGGGCAGTTCCAACGCTTGACTGCCAGGATCCGCTCGGTCGCCGAGCTGCCGGGCGCTCTGCCCTCACTTCGGTCACCCCGTTCCAGGTGGATCTAACTTGATGACATGTCCGACACGTTCACCCATTTGGAGGTCGCGGGTCGTCACGTGCGCATCAGCCGGCCGGAAAAGGTCTTCTTCTCCGCGCGCGGCGAGACGAAGCTCGACCTCATCGCGTACTACCTGGCCGTCGGTGAAGGTGTGCTTCGCGGCGTCCGCGAGCGCCCGTGCGCCCTCAAGCGCTACCCGGACGGCGCCGAAGGCGCATTCTTCTTCCAGAAGCGGGTTCCGGTCGGCGCGCCCGAGTGGCTCCAAACCGCCGAGGTGACTTTTCCCAGCGGCCGGAGCGCGGACGAACTCTGCCCGGTGGACCTGGCGCACGTCGTCTGGGCGGTGAACCTCGGCTGCCTGGACTTCAACCCGCATCCGGTACGCCGGAGCGACCTCTCGCACCCGGACGAGCTCCGCATCGACCTCGACCCGCAGCCGGGCGTGCGCTTTTCCACCGTGCGCGAGGTCGCCCTGTGCGTGCGCGAGGTGCTCGAGGAGCACGGGCTCGTTGGCTACCCGAAGACGTCCGGGTCGCGCGGCATGCACGTCTATGTCCGGCTCGCACCGCACTGGGACTTCATCCAGGTTCGCCACGCCGCGCTCGCGCTCGCGCGGGAGGTGGAGCGGCGCATGCCGCGCAAGGCGACGAGCGCCTGGTGGAAGAAGGAGCGCGGACGGCGGGTGTTCGTGGACTTCAACCAGAATGCGAAGGACAGGACCATCGCGTCTGTCTATTCCGTGCGTGCCAACCCCGAAGCGCGCGTGTCCTGTCCGCTGCGCTGGGACGAGGTCGCGGACGTGGAGCCCGAGGAACTCACGCTCGCCACGGTGCCCCGGCGCTACAAGAAGCTCGGCGACGTCTGGGGAAAGATGGATGCGCGTGCCTTCACGCTCGACAGCCTTCTTGAACTCTTCGAGCGACAGAAGGCCGCGGGGCTCGGTGAAGCCCCCTTCCCTCCGCACTTCGAGAAGCAGAAGGACGAGCCGCTGCGTGCACCGCCCCACGCGGGCGCTCTCCGCGCGAAACCGGCGCTCGCGGCACGTGCGCGGCGACAGCCGCGTCGCGGCGGAAGCCGTTGAGCCGACCCGGGCGCCAAGGCCGGAAACTCAATGGGCAGTGGCGGCCTCGAGCTCGGAGGCGAAGACATCGGCGAGTTCGGCCGGGACCGAGCGCTCCAATTGCGCGTAGGTGCACGAGCGCGGCGTTCGGTCCGGGCGCCACCTTCGGAAGTGCGTGGCGTGACGAAAGCGCATGCCCTGCAGGTGGTCGTACGCCACCTCGACGACGAGCTCCGGGCGCACGGGCTCCCAACTCGGGTCGCGCTGCGCGCTCCAGCGGCTCTGGGCCCCCGGCATCCGGACCGCGTCGTCCTCCACCTCCGCCCACTCGCGCCAGGGGTGCGTCTCCATTGCCCGCTTTCGGTACGGCTCGAGCTTCTTCGCGAGTTCCACCCGTTGCTTCGCGGTGAACCCCGTGGCGACGCCCGCGTGGTGCAGCGTGCCTTGCTCATCGTAGAGGCCGAGCACCAACGAGCCGATGCCCTGGCCGTCCTTGTGCCAGCGAAAGCCACCGACGACGCAGTCCGCGGTGCGCTCGTGCTTCACCTTGTACATCTCGCGCTTGCCTTCGAGGTACGGCAGGGCGAGCGGCTTGACGACGACACCATCGAGCCCGGCGCCCTCGAAGCGGCGGAACCAGGCCTCGGCCACCTCGCGGCTGCGCGTGGCGGGCGTGAGGTGAATCGGCGCACGGACACCCGCGAGCGCTTTCTGGAGCAACTTCCTGCGCTCGTGGAATGGCCGTGGCCGCAAGTCGCGCTTGTCAAGCGCGAGCAGGTCGAAAGCCACGAACGAGGCGGGCGTCTCCACCGCGAGCTTCCGAATGCGTGAAGCCGCCGGGTGGATGCGCTGCAACAGCGCGTCGAAATCGAGCCCGCCGTCCTCGCCCACGATCACGATTTCACCGTCGACGACGCAGCGGCGCGGCAGATGCGTGCGTATCGACTCGACGAGTTCGGGGAAGTAGCGCGTCATCGGCCGCTCGTTGCGGCTGCCGAGGATGACCTCGTCCCCGTCGCGGTAGACGATGGCGCGGAATCCGTCCCATTTGGGCTCGTAGAGCACCTCGCCTTCCCCCGGGAGTTCTCGCACCAGCTTGGCGAGCATGGGCGATACTGGAGGCATGACGGACAGCTTCATGAATGGAAGCTGGGCCCGACTCGAGCGGCGATCAACCCGGAGCACGGGCGTCCCCGCCGCTGATGCCTGCTCGCTCAGCGACCGGGTCATCCGGCAGGAGAGGCTCAGAAGAGGATGCAGCCCTGGAACCCGCTCGTCGCGCGCGGTGCGCAGACGCCCGAAGCGCCGCGGCCCTGGCCGGTCGCCGACGCGGTGCAGGTCTGCTCCACCGTGCCGTTGGTGATGGTGTTGTTGCCGTTGCACGCGCCTTCGCTGGCCGCCATCGTTGCGTCGAGCTGCTGCATCCGCACGAGGCCGCGCCGGTGTGCTGAGTCTCGTTCCGCGTTTCGAATCCTTTGACCATCTCCGGCGCAAGCACGCACATCGCGCGTCAAAAGGTGATATGCGGCGTTCCCATGTCTCGAGACGTCGAGCTCCAGTGTCGTTGCGGAAAGATCCACGGATGGCTGCGCGATGCGGCGCCAGACACGGTGAACCGCGTTGTCTGCTACTGCGACGACTGTCAGGCGTTCCTGCACCACCTCGGCCGCGCCGAGCTGCTCGACGAGCACGGTGGCTCGGATATCGTGCAGGTCGCCCCCTCGACGCTCTCGTTCGATCGTGGCATCGAACTCGTTACCGCCGTGCGCCTCACGCCCGAGGGCCTCTATCGCTGGTACGCGAGCTGCTGCAAGACGCCGCTCGGCAACACGGTGTCGCCGCGGCTACCGTTCGTCGGGATCGTCACCGAGCTGTTCCAGCGGGCGCCGAATGCACGCCCGTGTGACGAAGTCTTCGGCGCGCCGCGCGGTGGGATTCTCGGCAAGTTCGCGATTGGCAATCCGCCGCCCGGGTCGGTAAAGCCGAACGTGCGCCTGCTCGCGCGTGCGTTCCGCAAGGTGCTCGGTTGGAAGCTCCGCGGCAAGACGTGGCCACATCCGTTCTTCGATCGCGCGAGCGGCAATCCGAAGTACCCTGTCACGGTGCTCTCCACGGTTGAGCGTGACGCGCTACGCTCGCTGTGTGGCCCACGTCCCGCTCGCGCGTGACCGCAGGCCGCGGCCGAGCGGAGACGGCAGGACTACAAGTGCGGGTGCCCGCGGTGACACGCCGACTGCGGCTCTGCCAGTGTGGTGTCAGCCATTGGATGGGTGGAATTCCTGGCGTATGCCCAATACAAGGCCGACGAGGCGCAAGTGCAGGCGCAGGCGGGCAACGACTGGCCCCCTCCCTCCTACAGGCCCCCCTGCTGCTCGAGCGCCGCCACCAACTCGGCGGCCCGCCGCGCATGGCTCCGGGCCTGCTCCGCCGCACGCGCCGAGTCCCGCAGCGCCGTGTTGAGGTCCGCCTGCTGCTCCAGCACGTGGGCCATGTTCAGATCGGCCTCCGGCACCGGCGGGAGGCCCTCGGGGGCGGGTAGGCCCAGGAGTGTGTATTGGAGCGCGCGCTCCCGCTCATCCCATGCGCGCTGATACGCCTCATTGGACTCTTGGAGGGCGGAGTCCACGAGAGCGGGGGTGCTGTCCGAGGCCTGCTGGGCCACGCCAGCGAGTTCCTCCACGCGGGCCGCCGCCTCACGGGCCGCCGCCAGGTCTCCGCTCCGCACCGCCGCCTCCACGTCCGCCAGGGCGTGCGCGCTGTTGGCGGCCGCCTCGGTCGCCCGGCGCTCGGTCAGCTCGGCCGCCGGGTTCGTCGGCGCCGCGTAGTGCGCGGGAGCGCCGTCGCCCTCCTGCACCGGGCTGGTCCGCCCATCCAGGTCACTGTTGTTGGCGAGCGCCTCCTCGAAGGGCAGCCGGTGGCTCAAATAGCCCTCATTGAAGTCATGGGCGCTGAAGTTGAAGCGGCGGTTCGGCGTGGCCTGCCGCGGGTCGTCGCGGATGAAGTGGATGGCGGCGCGGTCGCCTCCCGCGGCGGCCTGGCGCTCGGCCGGGTCTTCGATGGTGCCCAGGCCCGTATCCATGGCCACCATGTCGTAGTCGTTGAGGTAGTGCACGTACTGCGGGCCGTAGGGGAAGCTGGCCGCGGCACCTCCAAAGGTCTCCACCTGGACGGTGGACAGCATCTCCTCGGCCCTCTCGGCGCCGTGAGCCTCGGTCAGTGCCTCCTTCACCTGCTCCAGCGCGTTGGCCGTCACCAGGGCTCCCTGGCTGTGGGCGATCAGGTGCACGGGATTTCCGGCAGCCAGGTCCTGCGTGATGGTGCCAGCCAGCGACGTGGTGGCATCGTTCAAGAGGTCCTGCGCGATGGGCGTCTTGTCGGTCAGGCACTGCACCAGATCATCAATGATGCCGAAGCCTTTGCCATACGTGGCGTTGTGGATGCCGAAGACGTCGGTACCCACCGCGTTGGCCACGCTCTGCATGCTCGTGGTCTGGAAGTTGGCGTCGTTCTGGATGCCGTTGATGAAGTAGGCCGTTCCGTTGGCCGGCTGGCCGTTGTTGGGGCTGGTGGGCGTCAGGCCCTCGACCGGGGTGCCCGGCGGGTAGACGTTGCCCTCGCCGTCGATGATGCCGCCGTCATAGGCGAGGTCGTTCTGCTGGTCCCCGTTGCCATACACGCCGCCCACCTGATCGATGGGCTCCGGCTCCTGTCCGCTCCCTCTGCTCGCCGAGCTCATGGACCCCACCGCCGCCTGCACCGGTGAGGCGGGAGCGGAGGCCACGGCGGGCATGGCGGAGTCCGCGGCGGGGGTGGCGGAGGCGACGGCGGGCGCGAAGCTGTCCTTCCAGTAGTCCGCCTGGGCACTAGGGGACGTTTCCTGAGTGGCCTGGACGCCCTGAGTGGCCTGGGCGCCCTGAGTGGCCTGGGCGCCCCGCGACCGGACCGGGTCGGCCGAGGTCCTGGAGGTGTCCACCCGATTCCGCTCCGTGTCCGCGGCCGGCGTCGTGTCCTCGCTCCGGGTGCCGTAGCCCTTGGACGTGTAGCTCGGGGAGGACTTGTTCACCTTCGTCATGGCCGGTTCCTGGAGGCCACTTGTGGACACCCGGATTGGCGCCTACGGCGGGGACTCTCCAAGTCTTATCGTTCCAAGCGGGAAAAAGTTTCCCCAGGGCCTCCCTTTTTGAGGAAACGGTTGGCTCAACGTCCGAGCGGGAGTACCCGGGTGCTCCTGTCCACGTGGATCACCGCGTCGAACTGCTCCGCCATCCGCGCGTCCAGGTAGTTGCCCGCGCGCTCCAGCGAGGGCTGGAACACCACGCCGACGGCTCGCTCCGAGCGGAGGTGCTGGAGCACCTCGGGCGTGTCACCCCGCAACCGGACGACGAACCGGGGCAGGCCGAGCTGATGGAACAGGTGCTCGTAGCTGCCCTCCACCGCGGGCGCCAACGGCTTGTCCTCGGGCGCGCCGCCCCAGCTCGACGCGGCGGTGACGGCCCCTTCGTAGGTGGTGAAGCCGAGCAGGAAGGTGCTCCGGTCCCACTGGGTGCGCACCAGCTCGCCCAGGTTCAGGTCGCCTTGAGCCGCCATGCTCGTGGCGCGTGCATCGCCCACATGCGTGTTGTGCGCCCAGACGATGACGCGGGCCCGCTGGCCAGTGCGAGCGTGGTGCTCCGTCACCGCCTGGAGCACTCCGAGCATGTGCCGATCCCGGATGTTCCAGGAGTTCTCTCCCTGGTACATCCCCCGGTAGTACGCCTCGCCGTCCTTCACCGCGCGGGCGCTCTCGCGCGCGTCGAACCATGCCTCGAGCGCCGCTTCGCCGCGCTGCTCGGCGCCGGACCGCTGCGCCTCCACGTCTTCCAGCAGCTGCGCGGCCTCGCGCGTGCACACCACCGCGCCTCTCGCCGCCTCGGGGCCGTACGCCTCGCCGCCCCGGCCCGCGCGCCGGAAGCACGCGTGGTAGCCGCGCGCCCGCTCGCCAGACTCCGGGGAGATGCCTTCCAGGTAGGCCACCGCCCGCGTGAGCGCCGCGTCCAGGTTCTGCAGATCCAACCCGTAGAAGCCCACCTTGCGTGGCGCCTGGGCATTGTGTGCGCGCATCCACTCCACCAGGCCGCGAACCTCCTCGTTGCGCCACATCCAGTTGGGGAAGCTGGCGAAGCCGGCCAGCGGATCCGGTCCGTCCTCTTCGCCACGCACGTACGCGTTGACGGGCGAGGCTTCGGGCCAGTCCCCTTCGATCAGCACGGCGGTGAAGCCGTGCTCGGCGATGAGGTACTGGGTAATGCGGGAGCGAAGCTCGTAGAACTCGCGGGTGCCGTGGGTGTCTTCGCCCAGCAGCACCACGTCCACCGAGGCGAGGTCCTGTCCGAGCAGCGTCTCCCGGGCGGGGTCGGCCTGGAAGGGGAGCGCCGCGGCACGGAGTTCCTCCACCTGCGCGTCCGTGGGCGGCTCCTGCCGGGTGAAGCCCTGCTCGGTGCCACACGCCGACAGAACGCACAGAAAGACGATGAGTCCTGCCCCTGCTCGCCCATGGTTCGCCATGACCTTCAGGGATAAGCGCCGCATAGGCCCGGCACAGTTGGCGTAAAGGACAGGGCGCCTTCCCAACGCCACGCCTGCCTGGAGGGCACTCCGCCTCGCGGTCGCCATGCAGGTGGGCCGCTGCTCTTGTGTTGGACCCTCCGGGCGTCTAGATGGCGGGGCCATGTCCCGGCCGCGCTCCTTCCGCCTGTCGCCCCCCGTACTGGCGCTTGTCCTCACGGCGCTCTCCTTCTGTGTGGTGGGCGGACGGTTCCTCTCGCTGCCCTACAAGCCTCCCTTTGGCGGGCTGTCGGGGACGGAGTTCACGGATCACTCCTCGCACATGAACGCGGCGCGGCTTTTCACCCTCTGCGGCACCTGCGTCTGGACCCTCCCTGTCAGCCAGCGCTTCCCCTCCGCCACGACCGAGGAGCGGCGGCAGGTGTCCGAGGAGCTCCGGCCCTACATCGCGGAGGCGGAGATCTTCTCCGTGCCTGGGTGGACCCTCGAGAAGCCCTTGATGCTCAACTGGTCGCACCTGCCGCGGCCCTACCCACCCGGGGTCCTGCTGCTCGTCGCGCCGGTGTCACTCGCCTACCACTTCACGTCGCTCTCCTTTTTTGGCGCGATGCACCTGCTCATCCTCGGTTTCCTGCTGTCCGCGCACGTGGGCTTCTACTTCGTGCTGCGCGGGGCGCTGGAGTCGCCAGGGCGGACGGGGGCGCTCGGCCTGCTCGGGGGGGTGCTCCTCTACAGCGAGACCGTCCGCTGGTCGCTGGAGGGTATCTATGACGTCGCCATGCTCGCACCGCTCGTGCTCTGTGGGCGCTTCCTCCACCAGCGGCGGGGACTGGCGGCGCTGGTGGCCTACTGCGCGGCCGCCTTCCTCCACTACCGCGCCTTCTTCTTCGCACCGCTGCCCCTGTACGCGGCGTACCTCATCCTCCGGGAGCGGCAGTGGCGCGAGTGGCGGGCCCGGGACTGGTGCGCCCTGGCGGTGGCCGTGGTCCTGGGCGGAGCGAGCCTGTACACCTTCTGGCTCGTCTCGCCCTCACTGCCCCTCTTCCCGCGGAGCAACCCGCTGGCGCTGCACGCGCGCAACACGGCGTTCCGGTTGATGCTCCTGCTGGGCACGCTGGCCGTCGCGGCCTTCGTGTATGCGCGGGCGTGGCTGGATGTGGCCCTGCTGGGCTGGGCGAGCGTGATGCTCACGCGCATCCTGCAGATTCAACACTGGCACGCGCTGGCGCTGCTGATGTGGCT
>NZ_DASVWK010001058.1:0-20336 GCF_036389735.1 Archangium sp.
GCCGGACCTGCCTCCCGTCCTCTCCGCCATCGTCCTCAAGCTGCTGGCCAAGGTCGCCGAGGAGCGCTACCAGAGCGCCGACGGACTCAAGGCCGACCTCGAGCGGTGCCGGGACGAGCTGCTGCGGGGCGTGCACGAGGATTTCCCCCTCGGCGTGCATGACTACCCCACCCGCTTCCAGCTCCCGCAGCGTCTCTATGGGCGGAGCGCCGAGGCCACTGCCCTGCGCCAGGGCTTCGAGCGGGTGGCCCAGGGTGGGCGCTCCGAGCTGCTCCTCGTCCACGGCTACTCGGGCATCGGCAAGTCCGCCCTGGTGCACGAGCTGCACAAGCCCGTGGTGCGCCAGCGGGGCTTCTTCCTCAGCGGCAAGTTCGACCAGTTCCAGCGGGACATCCCCTACGCCACCCTGGCCCAGGCCCTGCGCGGCCTGACGCAACAACTGCTCGCGAGCACCGACGAGGAGCTGGCCCACTGGAGTAAGCACCTGAACGCGGCCTGGGAGGGACGGGGCCAGGTCGTCGTGGACGTGGTGCCCCAGCTCGAGCTCATCGCCGGCAAGCAGCCCCCGGTCCCGCCGCTGCCTCCCTCCGAGAACCAGCACCGCTTCAACCGCGTCTTCCGCGAGCTCCTCGGCGTGTTCGCCACGCCCGAGCACCCCCTCGTCATCTTCCTGGATGACCTCCAATGGGCGGATCTCGCCAGCCTCCAGCTCATCCACCACCTGCTCACCCATCCGGAGACGCCTC
The DNA here is from genome assembly GCF_036389735.1 of Archangium sp. GTDB lineage: Bacteria > Myxococcota > Myxococcia > Myxococcales > Myxococcaceae > Archangium. The sequence continues at coordinate 747 of NZ_DASVWK010001058.1, forward strand.
CGGTGCTGCTCATCGGGGCCTACCGCGATAACGAGGTCGGCCCCTCCCACCCGCTGGCTCAGACGTTGGCGGGGCTGCGCAAGGCCGGTGCGCGGATGACGGAGCTCCAACTCGAGCCGCTGGGCCTCGAGGAGGTGCGCCAGTTCGTCGCCGACGCGCTTCCGGGGGCGGGGGCACCGGTCGTCGAACCGCTCTCGGTCCTGGTCCGCGAGAAGACCGGAGGCAACCCCTTCTTCCTGATGCAGTTCATGCAGTCGCTCCACCAGGACGGGCTGCTGGTCCGCACGCCCCAGGGGGTGTGGCGCTGGGACGCCGAGGCCATCCGCGTCCAGGGCTACTCCGACAACGTCGTCGAGTTCATGGCCGGCAAGCTGCGCCAGCTTCCCCCGGGCACCCTGCACCTGCTGCGGCTCGCGGCCTGCGTGGGCAACGTCTTCCCCCTCCAGATGCTCGGCCTGCTGTCCGACTCGCACGAGCCCTCCGAGGTGGAGCAGGGCCTGGAGCCCGCGCTCCAGGAGGGCCTGCTGATGCGTGCCGGTCCCGAGGCGGAGTACCGCTTCCTCCACGATCGCATCCAACAGGCGGCCCACTCCCTCATCCCCCAGGAGGAGCGCAAGACCGTCCACCTGCGCATCGGCCGGCTGCTGCTGGCGAGCCTGTCGCCGGAAGTGGTGCGCGAGAAGCTCTTCGATCTGGTGAGCCATCTCAACGCCGCGGCGGAGCTGCTCGACGACGCGGAGGAGCGGCTGCGGGTGGCGCGCCTGAACGCCGAGGCGGGACGCAAGGCCAAGGACTCCACCGCGTTCCGCTCGGCCGTGGCCTACCTCACCACGGCCTTCCAGCTCCTCCCGGGAGACCCCTGGGAGAGCGACCGCGCGCTGGCCTTCCAGCTTCAGCTCGACCGGGCCATCTGCGAGCTCATGAGCGGCAACGCGGCCGAGACGCGCCGCCTGGTGGAGGAACTCCTGCCCCGGGCCCGCACCCGCTCGGAGACAGCGGCCGTCTACCGCCTCAAGAGCGGCCTGCTCGTCGCCTCCAGCCAGATCCACGCGGCCATCGCCTGCCTCGTGGAGTGTCTGACGCAGATGGGCCTGCCCATGTCGCTGAACCCCTCCCAGGAGGAGGTCGTGGCCGCCAACGACGAGGTGTGGGCCCTGCTGGGAGAGCGCCCCATCGAGAGCCTCGTCGAGCTGCCTCGCATGACGGACCCGGACATGGAGGCGGTGATGAGCGTGCTCGGCGCCCTGTTCGCGCCGGCGTACTTCACCAATCCCAACCTGCTCATCGTCAACCTGTGCCGGATGGTCTCCTTGAGCATCCGCCACGGCAACAACGCCTCGTCCGCGCACGGGTATGCCTGGTACGGCGTGGTGCTGGGCCCCACCTTCAAGCGCTACCGGGAGGCCTACGCCTTCGGCCAGCTCGCCTGGAGCGTCGTCGAGCGGCACGACCTCTCCGCCATCCGCGGCAAGATCCTCTACATCCAGGAGGTCATCAACAACTGGACCCAGCCCCTCGAGAGCTGCCTGGAACTCGTGCGCAGGGGCTTCCAGCACTCGCTCCAGGGCAGTGATCTCCAGATCGCGAGCTTCTGCTGCACCCACATCGTCCAGGTCCGGCTCTCGCTGGGGCACCACCTGGAGGAGGTCTTCCAGGAGACGGTCGCCCGCCTCGCCTTCATCCGCAAGGTGAGCTTCCCGGACGTACAGACCATCATCATCCTCCTCCAGCGCTACGTGCAGCAGCTGCGCGGCGTCTCCGCTTCCTCGTTCGGAACCTTGAGCGGGGAGGACTTCGACGAGGAGGTCTTCGAGGCCGGACTGACTCCCGCCCGCATGAGCACCATGCGGTGCGGGTACTGGATCCTCAAGATGCAGACGCGCTTCCTGGCGGGGGCCTACGCCGAGGCGCGCGAAGCGGGGGCCCGGGCCGCCGAGCTGACGTGGTCCTCGCTCGGGCTGATCCAACTGCTGGACTTCCACCTCTTCCACGCCCTGACCCTGGCCGCCTGCCACGGGGGGCTCGCACCCGAGGAGCAACCCGGGAACCTGGAGGCCCTGCGCGCGCACCAGCGGCAACTGGCCGAGTGGGCCAGCCACCAGCCCGCGACCTTCCACGCCCCCGAGCGGATGGTGGCCGCGGAGCTGGCCCGCCTCCTGGACCGGGAAGGCGAGGCCCTGCGCGCCTACGAGGAAGCACAGCAGTCGGCCCGCAAGCACGGCTTCATCCAGCACGTCGCGCTGGCCAGCGAGCTCGCCGCGCGCTTCTGGCACGGGCGGCAGGTGCCCACGCTCGCGGACACCTACGCCCTCAAGGCCCGGGAGGCCTGGCTGCGCTGGGGCGCTCGGGGCAAGGTCGAGCACCTGGACGCCCTGTGGCCGCACCTGAGTTCCTCCCTTACGCCGTCGGATGAGACGGTCACGAATACGGAATCCACCCAGATCGACGCGCTCACCCTCATCAAGGCCCAGCAGGCCATCTCCAGGGAGATCGTCCTCGAGCGACTGGCGAATACGCTGCTTCGCTCGGCCCTGGAGAACGCCGGGGCCCGGCGTGGCGCCCTGTTGCTGCCTCGCGGAGACAAGCTCTCGGTGGTCGCTCTCGTGGACGGCGCCTCACCGAAGGACTCCGCCGCCGACACGGATGAGGCCCGGCTGCCCTGGACGCTCATCTCCTACGTCCGGCGCACCCGCGAGCACGTGCTCATCGGCGACGCCTCCCAGCCCCATCCCTTCTCGACGGATCCCTGGCTCGAGCACGGCCGCGCCCGCTCCGTGCTCTGCCTCCCCCTGCTGCTCCAGGAGGAGCTCCGCGGCGTGCTGTACCTGGAGAACAACCTCGCCACCAACGCCTTCACCCCCTCTCGCCTCACCCTGCTCGATCACCTCGCCTCCCAGGCCGCCATCTCCCTGGAGAACGCCCGCCTCTACTCCGAGATCCAACGCGCGGAGAGCGCGCTGCGCGCCGCCAATGACGAGCTGGAGAAGCGCGTGGAGGAGCGCACCCGCGAGCTCAAGCAGGCCCAGGCCCGACTGATGGACTCCGCACGCGAGGCCGGCATGTCCGAGGTGGCCTCCAGCGTGCTGCACAACGTCGGCAACGTCCTCACCAGCGCCGTCATCAACCTGCAGACCATGAGCGAGGCGGTGAGCACCTCGCGCATGGGCCGGCTCAAGCAGGTCTCCACCCTCGTGGAGCAGCACCGCGAGAATCTGGCGGACTTCCTCACGCGAGATCCCCGCGGCTCCCATCTGCCGGAGTACCTCTCCGCGCTCAGCGACGAACTGCTCGGCGAGCAGAGGGCGCTCCAGGACAGCATGGGGGCCCTGGGCAAACACATCGATCACATCCGGATCATCGTCCAGGTCCAGCAGACCTACACCCGCAGCACCCTGCTCAACGAGGAGTGCGATCTGGCCCAGCTCGTGGACGACGCGTTGAGCATCCAGCTGCCCTCCCTCCAGCGCCACGGCATCACCATCACCCAGGAGCTCTCCCCCCTCTCCAAGGTGTGGCTGGACAAGCACAAGGTGCTCCAGATCCTCGTCAACCTCATCAGCAACGCCAAGAACGCCATGCAGCCCCTGCCCGAGGCGCAGCGGCGCCTGCACCTGCGGCTCGCCGCGGCGGAAGGCAACCGGGCGCGGATCCAGGTGGTGGACAACGGCATGGGCATCGCGCCGGAGATCCGCGAGCGGCTCTTCTCCCAGGGCTTCACCACCCGGGAGGGGGGACACGGCCTGGGCCTGCACTCCAGCGCCCTGGCGGCGAAGCTGCTGGGCGGCCGCCTCACCCTGGAGAGCGACGGGCCCGGCAAGGGCTCCACGGCCACCCTCGAGCTGCCCCTCACGGAGGAACCCGATTCCGGGGGTGGCGGCTCTGGCACCGCTCCCCGTACGCTCTCCGCATGACGCTCCTCTCTCCCCTGGCCGTGAAGATTCCCGACGAGCACCCGGTGCTCGCCGCCGCCCGCCAGTTCGCCCCCCGGGTGGCCGCCCGCGCCGAGGAGATTGAATCGGCCCGCCGGCTGCCAGCCGAGCTCGCCCACGAGCTGGCCGAGGCCGGGTTCTTCCGGATGGTGGTCCCCGAGGCGTACGGCGGCTTCGAGCTCCACCCGGCCCGTGTGGTCGAGGTCGTCGAGACGCTGGCGCGGGCGGATGGCTCGACGGGCTGGTGCGTGATGATCGGCGCCCTCACGGCCATGTGCTCGGCCTGGCTGCCCGAGTCGGCGGCGCGCACCATCTACGGCGCTCCGGACGTCATCACCGGAGGCGTGGCCGCTCCCCTGGGGCGCGCCGAGCTCGTCGAGGGGGGCTACCGCGTCACCGGGCGCTGGGCCTGGGCCAGTGGCAGCCAGAACTGCCGCTGGCTGGTGGGAGGCGTGGTGGTGACGAAGGACGGCGCGCCCCGCATGGTGCGCGAGGGGATGCCCGAGACGCGCCTGGTCCTCCTTCCCATCGAGGACGTGACGCTGCACGACACCTGGCACGTCACGGGCCTGTGCGGCACGGGCAGCGGAGACATGGAGGTGAAGGATCTCTTCGTGCCCGCCGAGAGGAGCCTGTCGCTCCTGGCCGAGCGCCCGCGCATCGAGCGGCCGCTCTACGCCTTCCCGGCCTTCGGGCTGCTGGCGCTGGGAATTCCCGCCGTCGCGCTGGGCATCGCGCGCCGGGCCATCGACGAGCTGATGACGCTGGCGCGGCAGAAGAAGCTCCCGCCGCTCGGCCGTCAGGTGCTGGCCACCCGGCCCGCGGTGCAGGAGGCCGTGGCCGAGGCCGAGGCCACCCTACGGGCCGCGCGCGCCTTCCTGCTGGAGACGGTACACACCACCTTCGAGGCGGCCACGCGCCAGGAGGTGTCCCTGCACCACCGGGCGGAGCTGCGGCTGGCCTACACCCACGCGACGAGGAGCGCCGCGCGCGTGGTGGACCGGATGTACGAGGCGGCGGGGGGCACGGCGGTCTACCGCGCCAGCCCCTTGCAGCGCTGCCTGCGAGACATCCACGTGGCCACGCAGCACGCCATGGTGGCCCCGCCCACCCTGGAGCTCATCGGCGGGGTGCTGCTCGGCGTGGACGCCAACACGATCACCCTCTGAAAGTCCGCCCGAGCGCCTGCCCTTCGGGCGCTCGGGGTTCGAGGTGAGCGGGCGGGCGGCTTCACTCCAGGTGTGCGTCACCCTGTTGCTCCAGATCCCACGGGCCTACCTTTTTTGGGAAATCTCCAACAAGGAATCGCCCCCCATGAAAAAGCTCCCCGTCCTGATTGCCACCTGTGTGCTCGGCTTGTGGGGTTGTGCCAGTGGTTCGAAGGCTCGCACGACCAGCGACCTGGGTGCCACCTACCAGGGATTCATGAGTGATACGGACCTGGCCCGGCAGGCCCGCATCGGCGCACCCACTGTTTACAATGGAGAGGCCACGGGAGGCCCGGGCTACACGGTGACGACAGAGGATGGACGGACCTGGGCGCCCGAGCAGGCTCCGGGAAATACCGTGACGACGACCCCCTCGGATCTCCGGCGAAACATCGATCGGATGGACACGCAGTCCGAGGTGATCGACGAGGGCCCCACGGACGAGGCCTCGCAACAGTAGTCACGGCGGTCTGTCTTCTGCCCTTCAATGCCGACACGCGGAGTGAACCCCTCACCTTCACTCCGTGTTAAATCCGAGGACGTGAACGTGCCCTCGTCTCCAGCCGTACCGGTTTGCGCTCCGCGCGGTTTCGTCACCACCCGGTGGAGCCTGGTGCTCGCCGCGGGCCGGAAAGGTGGGACGAAGGAAGGGCACAGGGCCCTCTCGGAACTCTGCGAGATCTATTGGTACCCGGTCTACACCTTCGTCCGGCGCCGGGGCCATCCGGAGGACGAGGCGAGGGATCTCACCCAGGGATTCTTCACCCGGTTACTGGAGAAGAACGATCTCGAGGACGCGAAGCCCAGCAAGGGCCGGTTCCGCGCGTGGCTTCGGCAGTCGGTCAAGAACTACCTGACCAACGAGTGGGATCGCGAGCGGGCGCTCAAGCGCGGCGGGGCGCAAGTCCGCTTCTCCCTCCAGGAAGCGGAGGACGCCTTGAACTGGGAGGCCGCCTCCGGTCTCACGCCCGAGCGGGCTTTCGATCGGAGCTGGGTGGAGAGGCTCCTGCGGCACGTGCTGGCGACGCTCGGCGAGGAATACGAGCGCGACGGCAACGGGCCTCGCTTCGAGCAATTGAAGAAGTCGCTCACCGGGGAGGAGGGAGACTCGTACGAGCACATCGCCTCGGAGTTGGGCATGACGGAGGCCGCGGTGAGGACCGCGGCCTACCGGTTGCGAAAGCGCTTCAGGACGTTGCTCCTCGAGGAGATCTCCCACACCGTCGAGCACCCCGAGGACGTCGCCGACGAATTGCGCTTCCTCATCTCCGTCTTCGAGGACGTGTAACGCGCAAGGGCTGATTGCTTCACTCAGGAGCGATGACGGACTCGAGCCCCCTACCCTGCTCCCGCTGTGGCGCCGAGCCACCTCCAGCGATGGAGGGGATGTGCCCCCGGTGTCTGCTGGGCGCCGTGATGGAGCCGTCAGCGCTCTTCCCGGAGGAGCCCGTCCCCGGAGAGGACGGCAAGCACCCCCGCTTCGGCGATTACGAGTTGGTGGAGCGGCTCGCTCGAGGCGGAATGGGTGTGGTCTACAAGGCGCGCCACGTCCTCCTCAACCGCACGGTGGCGTTGAAGCGGATCGCCGAGGGCGAGCTGGCCAGCGATGCCGAGGTGCACCGCTTCCAGGCCGAAGCCGAGGACGCCGCGAGCCTCGAGCACCCGAACATCGTCCCCATCTACGAAGTGGGAGTCCACGAGGGCCGCCACTACTTCACGATGAAGTTGATGGAGGGCGGGAGCCTCGCCGATCAGGTGCAGCGCTTCCGCGGCCGTCCCCGCGACGCGGCGCTCCTGCTCGAGACGGTGGCCCGGGCGGTCCACTACGGGCACCAGCGCGGCGTCCTCCACCGGGACCTGAAACCGGCCAACCTGCTGCTCGACGCCGCGGGCGTGCCACACGTCGCCGACTTCGGGGTGGCCAAGCGCCTCAAGGAGGCCGGGGTGACCCAGACGGGCTCGGTGGTGGGCACGCCCGCCTACATGGCGCCGGAGCAGGCCCAGCCGCGTGGCCACCTCACCGTCGCCGTGGACGTCTACAGCCTGGGGGTCATCCTCTACGAGCTGCTGACGGGCGAGTTGCCCTTCAAGACCGAGAGCCGCGACGAGCCCCTCGCGCCGCGCAAGCTCGCGCCGCGCATCTCCCGGGATCTGGAGGCGATCTGCCTCAAGTGCCTGGAGAAGGAGCCCACCTGGCGGTACGGCTCCGCGGCGGAGCTGGCGGATGATCTGCGGCGCTACCTCAATGGGGAGGAGAGCGTGGCGCGGCCCCTCGGCCTGTTCAGGCGGCGTTGGAGGTGGTGCCGGAGACACCCCCTCGAGGCGGGGCTGCTGGTCACCCTGTTCTGGACGCTGTTGGTGGTGGCGGTGGGTGCCGTCCACATCGCGCGCGCCCAGGAAGAGGAGCTGCGCCGCGACGCGCACCAATTGAATGCCTACGCCGCGTCGCTGGTCGCGAGGGCGGTGCTCTTCGAGTTGCAGCAGTACAGCCAGAGCGTGGGGCGCGCGGCGGCGCGGCCGGAGCTCGTGGCCGCGCTCCAGGCGCGCGACATGCCAGCCCTCCAGTCCTTCTGCGAGGAGCAGTACAGGTACCATGACCGCCCGCACGGGGGCGCGAAGTCCCTGGGCGCGGACTCGCCCTTCGTCATCTGGTTCGTCCAGGACACCACTGGACGCATCCTCGCCCTGGGGGGCGACAATCAGAAGCGGAGCTCCATCGGCAAGGACTTCGGGTGGCGCGATTACTTCGAGGGAGCCCAGCGCCTGCCCGCCGGGGGGCCGCCCGCCGCGTATGTCGCGCGGGCCTTCGTGTCGACCGGTGACGACAAGTACGCGTTCGCCCTGTCCGCCCCGGTGTACGCCGCGGATGGGACATGGCTCGGGGTGCTGGTGGCCACCGTCCCCTCCAACTCCAGGCTCGGCTCGCTGCGGCTCAACGACCCGAATTATCCCAACAGCACCGCCACACTGGTGGCGCTCACGGACCGGACGAGCCGGCAGGTCGCCCTCCCTCCCCGCGACGAGTACGCCGTCCTCGTCCACGAGCGGCTGGGGCGTGGGATGCCGGCCCTCCTGGATCGCCAGACGGCACAGCAGCTCGCGCGGGCCTCGCCAGAGGCCTCGCCACCCGGACAGGAGCAGCTCCAGTTCCGGGCGTCCGCGGGCAACGAGCTCAAGGGCTACCGGGATCCGGTGTCGGACGAGCCGGGCACATGGTTGGCGGCATTCGCCCCGGTGGGCCACACCCCGTTCACCGTCATCGTGCAGACGCGAGAGACCGCGGTGCTCGCGGTCAACGCGCGCCTGGCGCACCACATCGCCTGGTGGAGCCTGCCGTTCGCCCTGGGCGTCGGGCTGGTCTGGCTCGTCATCGGATGGTTTCGATACCGCCAGAGCCGTCGAGGTGCCTCAACGAGAAGTAGCTCACCATGAAGCGCTGCTGCTGGGTGAGGGCGCGGTAGTCAATGTGAGCGCCTCCGTCCTCCTCGAGCACGAAGTGCTCATTGTCCTGCCAGATCTCGGTGCTGAGCTTGCCGAGCCTGAACGGAATCAACATGGAAGCGAAGTAGCCGCCATTGATGTAGATGTCGACGCTCTCGGTGGCTCCGTCTGGATTGACGCTCCACACGAACTTGAAGGTGTTCCACTGCTGCATGTCCAGCCACGGAGGAGCATTCACGACGGTGATGGGATAGGTGTTGTAGACGACGTTGAACTTGAGCCCGTCCAAGAAGCCGCCGAAGGTGTTGGCCTGGCAATAATTGAAGCCAATGGCATTCATGGGGGGCAACGGCTCATAGCTGGCGTTGTCATACGGGGAGTTCCAGAGCCACACCCCGTTGGAGCCCAGCGCACCTCCCGTGGCGTCGATGCTGTAGGTCTCCGACCACCGGACGGTCGTCTCCAGCACCACGGGCTTGCCAGGGACCGGCTGCCACGCGTTCACGATCTCCGCGGGATACCCGGTGTGCTCCTCGGCCACGTCGACATTCACGAAGTACCCGGCCGTGTTCCCTGGCTGGAGGACGAGGTTCGCGTAGGAGTCGTTGTGCTCGCTCACGAGCTGGTAGCAGGAGCTTGGACCGCAAAAGTCCTCGACATGCACCTGCTGCCCGTTTTGTTCACCCCAGTTGATGATCCACCACTTCGCCCGCGTATCGGGCCGCAGGTAGGTGTGGTTGAAGTTGTCTTCGATCTTCTGCGGTAGCGGCGAAGCGTCCGCCCGCGCGGGTGGGAGCGGGGTGACCACGACTCCGATCGCCACGGCGAGGAACAGCCTGGCCCACGGGGATTTTTGTTTCAGCTTGGTCATGAGGGTGTGCTCGAAAGGGTTGGACCTCGCTCGCCGCGAGGACTGACGTTTCTTCACGTCGTCGGGTGGGCACTCCGGCAATTTCTCCAGACGAGGGCCACCGCCAGGCCCGGTGGCTTCCACCCCGGGTCCAGGAAGTTTCTCTCTGGCGCCACGACTTTCGCCTCCATGTGGCGTTGTCTACCCACTCGCGGATCCGGGATTGCATGTCCCGTGCCCTACCCGGGGGGAGTGCAATGGTCGAAATGCGCTGGATGTGCCTGGCCCTGTGTCTGCTGACCGTCGTGGGAGCGGGCTGTGAGCAGTCGTCGCCGTCGCCACGGGACATGGCGTACCTGACGGCCTCCCCCCAGGTCCTGGAGTTCGGCGCCTCGGCGGTGGGAGTGTCCCGGACGATGAAGGTGCGGCTCGCCAATCACGGGCGCGCCGGGCTCGGCATCCACGGGGCGAGCGCCATCCCGTCCACCCTGGAGGTGACTCCCTTCGAGCCCTTCGTGCTGGAGGCCGGTGACGAGCGGGAGCTGGAGGTGCGCTTCGCGCCGGACGCGGAGGGAGAGGTGCGGGGCGTATTGGAGGTGCGCACCGACGCCAACAACGTGGGCCGGGAAGGCGTGATGCGGCTCGGCGTGGGTGGCCAGGGCGTGAGGACACGGGTGGAGGTGAGGACGAGCGCCCTCGACTTCGGCGGCGAGGAGCTGGGCCGGGCGCGGATGCTGGAGCTTCCCGTCTTCAACCCCACGCAGGTGGAGAGCCCGGTGCACCTGGAGTTCCAGGGGACGGACGCGGACCTGTTCTCCTCCGGCGAGGTGGGGGCGCTCCGGATGTTGAAGCCAGGAGAGGAGCGCGTGCTGCCGGTGTACTTCACGCCCGCGCGGCCAGGAGTGGCCCAGGCGTCCGTGCGCGTGACGGCGTGCCCAGGCTGCGAGCCCACCGTCGTATCGCTCTCGGGCACGGGTCTCCCCACGAGGCTGGAGGTGACGCCGTCGCGCGTGGAGTTTGGCCGCGTGGCGCTGGGGGACAGCGTGGAGGAGCGCATCCTCGTGCGCAACGTGGGCCCCCTGCCCCTGACGTACGGTGGGGTGAAGCTGCTGGACAACGAGAGCGGCGCCTTCCACGTGGTGAGCGTGTCCCTGCTGGTGGGCCGCGTGCTCGACCCGGGCGCGGCGCTGGAGGTGCGGGTGGGCTTCTCACCCGCCGCCCATGGCGCCGTGCGCGAGGCCCGGGTGGAGCTCGACCTGCGTCGGCCGGGCACCTCCTCCCCGGGTCCTCAGATGGCGCTCTCGGGCGAGGGCGGCGCCTCGTGCGTGGTGCTCCAGCCGCAACCGCTCGACTTCGGCGTGGTGGCCGAGGGCATGAGCGCCACCCGGGACGTGCTCATCCTCAACCGCTGCCGCGCCGACGCGCTGCTGACCGAGCTGAAGCTCACCACGAAGAAGGGGGGCCACTTCATTCTGGCGCAGGCACCCTCCAGCACACCCATTCCAGCGGGCCAGTCGCTCTCCGTGCCCCTCACCTTCAGGCCGCGCGCCAGCAGCGAGGCGGGTGAGGAGGGAGAGGCGGAACTCGTCGCCAAGGTGCTCATCGGGCGCGGCACCTCCACCGAGGTGCTCAAGGTGGTGGGCACGGGCAAGGTGTTCTCGCCCTGCCAGTACAAGCTGGAACCGGCCACGGTGGACTTCGGCAACGTGCCGGTGGGCTCCGAGGTGACGCTCGCCGCGGCGGTGCGCAACACCGGCGCCACCGAGTGCTACCTGGCCGGGATGCAGCTCATCGACGGCTCGGACGCGTCCTTCTCCGCCGAGAAGAAGGGCAACTCCGTGCTCCAGCCGGGCCAGCGTGCCCTGCTGCTGGTGCGTTTCAAGCCGGGCTCCGAGGGCGAGTTCACCGGCCTGGCGGAGGGCTGGGTGAACCACCCGTCCAATGGCCACGTGCTGATTCCCCTGCGCGGTCTGGGCGTCAACGGCTGCTTCTCCGTGCAGCCCACCAGCCTGGACTTCGGCCTCACCCGGCTCACCTGCGGCCCGCGCGAGCGCGAGCTCATCGTCTACAACAGGTGCCCCGGGCCCACGACGCTGAGGGGCCTGATGACCGAGGGCGACGCGGGGGACTTCAAGCTGGAGCACGCGCTCTTCTTCCCGGCGACGCTTCCGGCCAACAGCCAGGCGCGCATCAAGGTGTCGTACGAGCCGCGGAGCGATGGGGAGGACGCGGCGGCGCTCCGCTTCGACCTGGGCATGGGCTCACCCTACACGGTGGGCCTGGTGGGCCGGGGCGAGCTGAAGACCGATCAGACGGACGAGTTCGTCCAGCAGGTGCAGGCCAAGGTGGACGTGCTGTTCGTGATGGACAACTCGGGCTCGATGATGGACGAGCAGCAGAACGTGGGGGAGAACTTCGCGGCCTTCCTCACCCACGCGGCCTCCACGGGCGTGGACTACCACATCGCCGTCACCACCACGGGAACGGAGCGCTCGTCGGGGGGGTGGGCGGTATGCCCGGGTGGGGCCGAGGGCGGTGAGAACGGGCGCTTCTTCCCCGTGGACAACTCCTCGCCCCGCATCATCACCCCCACCACGTCGGCGGCCGCGACCGTCTTCGCGCACAACATCAACGTGGGCGTGTGCCACTGGAACGAGCGGGGCCTGGATGCCATGCACCGCGCCCTGTCGGCTCCGCTCGTCTTCGAACAGGACGACCCGCGCACGCCGCAGCCGATGGATGGCAACGCCGGCTTCCTGCGCGAGGACGCCCGGCTGGCCGTCATCGTCGTGACGGACGAGGAGGACTTCTCCGAGCAGCCGGTGTCCTTCTACGAGACGTTCCTCCTGGGGTTGAAGGGGGGCGATGCCTCGCGGGTCATCTTCTCCACCATCGCCGGGCCCAAGGACCTGAGTTCCTGCCCCAAGGCCAGCACCTCCGGCACCCGCTACATCCAGCTCGCCGAGGCCACCGGCGGCGTGGTGGAGAGCATCTGCACGGCCAACTGGGCCGCCTCGCTGGAGAAGATGTCGAGGCGCGCCTTCGGTCCCAACCGCTCCTTCCAGCTCTCCGAGAAGCCCGCGGATGCCTCGCGCATCGTGGTGCGGGTGGATGGCGTGGAGGTGAAGACTGGCTGGGTGTACGACCACACCTCCAAGACCGTCACCTTCGCGGAGGACTCGGTGCCCAGGCCCGGGGCCTCTGTCTCGGTGGCCTATCTGGTGGGCTGCTGACGCCCTCGAGCGTCACGCGTGATGCGCATCACCACCCCGGCGGGCGCATCGAGCGGCGGCACGCTCAGTTCACCTTGACGGAGATGGGCGCCGACGTGGTGACGTTGCCGGCCGCGTCATGGGCCCTGGCCGTGAGGGTGTGCGTCCCCTTCGACACGTTCATCAGGCTCCAGCTCACGCTGTAGGGGGCGGTGGTGTCCGTGCCGATGACCGCGGCGCCGTCGTAGAACACCACCTGGGTGACCCCGACGTTGTCACCCGCGCTCGCCTGCACGGTGGTGCTCAAGAACAACGTCGCCCCGTTGGTCGGAGAGGTGATGGCCACGGTGGGCGCGGAATTGTCCACCGTGATGGCCCGGCCAGCGGACACGGTGACGTTGCCCGCCGCATCGTAGGCCCGAGTCGTGAGCGTGACGCCGCCATTGGCCACGGCCGTCGTGTCCCAACTCACCCCGTACGGTGCCGTGGTGGACGTCCCGAGCAACGTCCCACCCACGTAGAACTCGACCCTCTCCACCCCCAGGTTGTCGCTGGCCGTGGCGCTGATGGGAACGGTTCCCCGGACACGGGCGTTCTGGGCCGGAGAGCCGAGGGCCGTCGTCGGCGCGGTGTTGTCGACGGTCACCCCTACCCCGGCGGAGGTAAAGACGTTGCCGGCGCTATCAAAGGCCTTCACCGTGAGCGTGTGGGCGCCGTCGGCCACACCCGCCGTGTTCCAGCTCATCGTGTAGGGCGCGCTGGTGTCCGTACCGAGCAGTGTCCCACCCGCGTGGAACTCGACCCCCGCCACCCCGTGGTTGCCGCTCGCGGTGGCCTCGAGCACGACAGTGCTCCGGAGGAAGGCCCCCTGCGCGGGCGAAGTGAGCGCCGCGTCCAGCGGGAGGTTGACGACGTTCACCACGATCGCCGCGGAGGTCCCGACGTTGCCCGCGGGGTCATGGACCTTCGTGGTGAGCGTGTGGGCACCGTCCGTCGCGTACAGCGAGTTCCAGCTCACCGCGTAGGGCGCGCTGGTGTCCGTGCCGAGCAGCGTCCCGTCCACATAGAACTCGACCCTCGCCACTGCCTGGTTGTCGTTCGCGTCGGCGCTGACCTGGACGGTTCCCTCGACCAGGGCATTCGACGCCGGAGCGGTGAGGGCCGTCGTCGGCGCGGTATTGTCGACGGTCACCGCCACCCCGGCGGAGGTGCGAACGTTGCCGGTGGCGTCGTGGGCCTTCACCGTGAGCGTGTGGGCACCATCCGTCACGCTCGCGGTGTTCCAGCCCACCGCGTAGGGCGCGCTGGTGTCGGTGCCGAGCAGCGTCCCATCCACGTAGAACTCGACCCTCACCACTTCCCGGTTGTCGCTGGCGGTGGCGCTGACCTGGATGGTTCCCCGGAGCCAGGCGTTCTGCGCCGGGGCGGTGAGGCCCGTCGTCGGCGCGGTATTGTCGACGGTCACCGCCACCCCGGCGGAGGTGCGGACGTTGCCGGTGGCGTCGTGGGCCTTCACCGTGAGCGTGTGGGCACCGTCCGTCGCGTACAGCGTGTTCCAGCTCATCGTGTAGGGCGCGCTGGTGTCGGTGCCGAGCAGCGTCCCGTCCATGTGGAACTCGACCTTGGAGAGCACCTGGTTGTCACTGGCGGCGGCCTCGAGCACGACAGTGCTCCGGAGCAAGGTCCCCTGCGCGGGTGAAGTGAGCGCCGCGTCCGGCGGGGTGTTGTCGACGTTCACCACGATCGCGGGAGAGGTCCCCACGCGACCCTCGCTGTCCTGGGCCTTCGCGGTGAGCGAGTGGGCCCCGTCCACCACGGCGGTGCTATTCCAGCTCGTCTCGTAGGGCGCGCTGGTGTCGGTGCCGAGCAGCGTCCCACCCGCGTAGAACTCGACCTTCGTCACCGCCGAGGTGCTGGCGACCGTCGCGGTCACCGGCACCAGGCCCTTCACCCGCGCACCGTTGGAGGGCGCGGTGAGCGTCACCACCGGGGCCGACAGCACCGCGAAGGCCACGTCGTCACGGTCGTCATAGAAGCCGGTGCTGCACGCCGAGCTGTTGTTGCCATTCATCCGGAACTGGGCGCGCACCGCCTGGAGCATGCCCGTGGGCAGGACATACTCCGTCGAGAGCACCTGGGCCCCCGTCGCGCCCGGCTGGAGCGTGGTCAGGTACGTCCACGAGGGCTTGGTGGCATCGCCCGTGTAGAACAGGTCGAGCGCGGCCGCGACGGTGTCCCAGGTGTTGACGTGGACCTCGAGCCGGACGCGTTGGCCCTGCGAGAGGAGCCCTCCATTGACACTCGACAGCTTGATCCGATTGATGTGATGCCCGCCGTAGCTGACCGAGCCGTCGGTACAGGTCCCGTTGAGCGTATTGGACGAATTGGGCTCCGAGGAGTACCGGCCCCTCACGAGGCTCGTGGTGTCGCAGACGTTGGTCGACGTGGCGCACTTCGGTACACGGAGCGTGGCATCGAACACGGCGCTGACGGGCTGGCTCGTGGTGACCGCGACCCCGGCGCTCGTGCCCACCTTGTTCACCGCGTCATGGGCCCTGGCGGACAGGGTGTGGCTCCCGTCCACCTCCGAGCCGCTGTCCCAGTCCACACCGAAGGGAGCCGTCGTGTCGCTGGCCAGCAACACCCCGTCCAGGAGGAAGTCGACCCGGGTGACCCCGACGTCGTCCGTGGCGTCCGCCCGGAGGGAGACCACGCCGCTCAGCGTCGCCCCGCTGGCCGGTGAGGTGAGGACCACGGTGGGGACCGCGTTGTCGACCGTCACGTTCACCGGGGTGGACGTGGCGACGTTGCCCTGGGAGTCGGTGGCGCGCGCGGTCAGCGCATGGCCTCCGCCGGCCGCCGTCAGGGTGTTCCAGGAGAAGCTGTAGGGCCAGGAGGTGTCGGTCCCGAGCAGCGTCCCATCCAGGAGGAACTCCACCTTGGACACCACGGAGGCCGCGTCGTTGGCGTCCGCCGAGAGCGTCACGGTCCCGCCGAGCGTCGTACCGCTCACGGGCTCGGTGAGCGCGACGGTCGGAGGCGTGGTCTCGTTCACCACGGTCACCAGCACCTCCTGCGAGGTCGCCATGTTGCCGGCCGCGTCATAGGCCCGGGCGCTCAAGGCATACTGGCCGGTGTAGCTGAAGCTCGTATAGGCGTCGAAGGGCGCGGAGTAGGAGGTGCCGATCAGACCGGAGCCTTTGTAGAACTCGACCCGGGCGACGCCCACATTGTCCGTGGCGTCCGCGATGAGCCGCACCTGCGCGTTCTTGCCCACTCGCGTGCCAGGGGCGGGAGCGGTGAGGGAGACCACGGGCGCGACGAAGTCGTTGGCCGTCGTCACCGTCACGGGCTGCGAGCTCACCACGTTTCCGGCCAGGTCTCGGGCTCGGGCTGTCAACGTGTGGCCGCCGTTCGGGACGCTCCGGGTGGCCCACAACATGCCATATGGCTCCGAGCCATCCGTCCCGATCAGGGTCTCTCCGTCATGGAAGTCCACGGCCACCACGCCGAAGTTGTCGTTCGCCACGGCCGACAACGTGACGGTTCCGGTCAGCGTCGCTCCGCTGGCGGGAGCGGTGAGCGCGACCTGGGGTGGAACGGAGTCCGTCTCTTGAGCGACCGCGAAGACCAGATCGTCGCGATCATTGAACGAGGCCTCCGTCGTGCTCTCGGCGCAGGGCCCGGGGCCGATGACCAGGTTGAAGGCCGCGCGCACGGCCTGGAGACCGCCCGCGGGCAGAACGAACTCCGCCGCCAGCGTCTGCGCGCCCACGACCGTGGGCCTGAGGGTCGTGAGGTAGTTCCACGAGGGCTGGGTCGCATCCGCCGCGGAGTACAGCTCCAGCCTGTCATGAGGCAGGGACTCGGGGTTGTCGACCACCACGTCGACTTCAACGCGGACCCGCTTGCCAGCGGCCAGCACCGAGCCATCCTGCCGGACCACCCGGATCCGAGAAACGGACTCGGCCATCGATTCCGTGCGCGTGCCGTCGAGGCACCCGTCCACGGTATTGGGCGTGTTGAGTTCGGGACCGCGGAACTGCCCCCGTCCCTGGACCAGGCCGCGGGTGTCGCAGCGATCCATCCAGGTGTCGCACCGGGGTGCCTTCAAGACCGGATCGTAGCGCGCGTTGCCCGGGTTGCTCGTCTCGACCGTGACGGGCGCGCTCGCCACCGACTGCCCGGCCTCGTCATACGCCTTGACGCTCAGCGTGTGGCCGCCGTTGAACACGGCCACCGAGTCCCAGGCGAACGCGAACGGAGCCGTCGTGTCGGTCCCGATGGGCAGGCCGTCCACGAAGAACTCCACCCGGGAGATTCCCCGGTCGTCGCTCGCGGTCGCCTCGATGGAGACGCTGCCGCTCACGGTGGACGCGGGGACGGGAGCCGTGATCTCAGCCCCGGTCGGTGGGGAGAAGTCGTTGTCGACGACCACGTTCACCGTGCTCTGCGAGACGTGGCCGGCCACGTCGTATGCCCGCGCGGTGAGGGTGTAGGGCCCGTTGGGCTCCGTCCGGGTCGCCCAGGTCCACCCGTAGGGGGCCTCGGAGTCCGTCAGGACCAGGGTCGAGCCGTTGTACAACTCCACGCGCTGCACGCCGAAGTCGTCGCTCGCCTCCATCTTGACGACGACGGCGCCATTCACCGTGGTGCCCTCCATCGGGGAGGTGATGGCCACGCTCGGCGGTGTGGGGTCCGGATCCTGGTTCACCGCGAAGACGAGGTCGTCATGGTCGGTGGCGTAGGGAGGCATCTGGGCACAGCCATTGGAAATGACGGCGCTCCTGTGGAACACGCCTCGGAGGGCCTGGAGCCCGCCCGCCGGAAGCAGGTAGCGGGTCGAGAGGACCTGGAGGCCCTTCTTGTTCGGCCACAAGGTCGCCAGTTGGGTCCAGACGGGGTTGCTCGCGTCCGGCGCGGCGAAGAGGATCAGCTTCTCGTACCCCAGGTAGGGGCTCATCTCCGCATGGACCGTGGCCTGGACCGTTACCTCCTTGCCCACCTGGAACTCGGTGCCATCACTCGGGAAGACGAGGAGCCGCTCCAGCGAGGGTTCCGCGAGGTACGTGCCGCCCTGCCCGTCCGGGCAGAGGCCGCCCAGGGTGTTGGGCTGGTGGGGCTCGGGGCCGGAGCTTCCCCTCCCCTCCAGGAGTCCCGCCGAATCGCACCGGCTGCCCACGGCCGCACAGACGGGCGTTCCCCACGCGGGCTCGAACGTCGCCTCGCCGGCGTTCGCGAGCGTCACCGTGACCGGGGTGCTCACGCCCTGATTGTAGTGGACGTCATGGGCCCGGGCGGTGAACACCCCCGGGCCGTTGCGGGTGAAGAGGCTGTTCCAGGCCAGCGCATAGGGCGCCGTGGCATCCGAGCCGATCAAGCGGTCTCCGAGGAAGAACTGGACCTGGGCGATCGCTGATTCGTCCGTCACGGTGGCGGTCAGGGACACCGTGCCGCTGACCGTTGCCCCGGCCATGGGCGCGGTGAGGAGGACGTGGGGCGGAGTCTGGTCGGCCCCGTTACCGCCGGCATACAGGAGCCGGTTCGGAGAGGTGGAGGAGCCCGTGTAGAGCACGTCGGGCGTCGTGCGGCCGAGGAGCTCGGTGGTGACTTCCCCGGGCGTGGCCAGGGGGTGGCCTTCCAGGTACAGCGCCGCCACACCCGCTACGTGCGCGGCCGCGATCGAGGTGCCGCTGAGCGTGTTCGTGCTGGTGTCGTTGATGCTCCAGGCCGAGAGGATGTCGGTACCCGGCGCGAAGAGATCCAGGCAGCTGTCGGAATTGGAGAAGGAGGCCCGGGAGTCACCGGAGCCGATCGCCCCGACCGTCAGCGCGGCGGGAGTCCGGCCAGGAGACCGGTTGCACGCGGTGGATTGATGGTCGCCCGCCGCGACCGCATAGGAGACTCCGGCATTGATGGAGCGGGTGACCGCCTCATCCACCGACGTCGAGACGTTGCCAGACAGGCTGATGTTGGCCACCGCCGGCTTCACGTGGTGGGCGGTGACCCACTCGACGCCGGCGAGCACCCCGGACATGTAGCCCGTCCCCGAGCAGTCCGTGACCCGCACGGCGTGCAGGGTCGCCCCCTTGGCCACGCCATACGTCGCACCGCCGATCGTTGCCGCGACGTGCGTGCCGTGGCCGTGGCAGTCGTCCGAGCCGTTGCCGTCCTCGATGACGGAGAAGCCAGGAACCGCTCGCCCACCGAACTCGGAATGGGTGAAGCGGATGCCCGAGTCGAGGACGTAGACATGGACCCCGCTGCCGGTGGCGTCGTAGGTGTACGCCCCATCCAGCGGCCGTTCCCGCTGATCGATGCGGTCGAGTCCCCAGGGCGCGGGGGCCTGCGTGCCCATGGAGGTGACCTCGCCGTCCTCCTCCACGTACCGCACGCGCGGATCGTTGCTCAGCCGCAGCGCGACCGCCTCCGGCATCGTCGCGGCGAAGCCCTGGAGGGCGCGGGAGTACACGTGCTTCACGGAGGCCCCATGGAGCGCGGAGAGCTGCTTCGCGAGCGGCTCCACCTGGGCCTTGGCCACGGCCTTCTCGTCGAGGACGACGATGTACCGGCCCGGCACGGCCTTCTCGGTCCTCAGCAGCCGGCTTCCCGTGACGAAGGACTTCGCCGTTTTCTTCGAGGCGTCCGCCTCGGCCATGCGCTCCACGGAAGTGGGCTCACAAGAAGCGAGCACGAGCCCCGCCGCGAACAGTGTCACCAGGATGCGCACGGAGTTCCCCTTGGGCTCGAAGGTCATTCCCTGATAATTGAACAATTCCAGGAAAACTGGATCACCCCCCGGTTCAAAAAGCGACACACGGAGAGCTGGCCTCGCGCCAACTTCTCGGAAACACGAAGCCTGGGTGCGTCTCGGATCGGGGTCGCGTCCCCTGCCCTGAACTGGCGAGACACGAAAAGCACTTCACCCACGTAGACTGGGAATGTGAGTT
>NZ_DASVWK010001059.1:0-12005 GCF_036389735.1 Archangium sp.
CGCCGCCGCGCAAGCGCCCAGGCCCGTGGAGCCCATTCCGACACCACCCGCCGAGCCCCCCGCCGTCGCCGAGGCGCCTACCGCGAGTGACCTGCCTCGCGCGGACATGCCTCGCGCGGACATGCCCCGCGCCGAGGGTCCGCGCCTGGGGGCGTCCCGGCTGCTGCCCTCCCCCTCGCTGTCGTGGAGCCCCGAGGGAGGCGTCGCCGTACCGGATGCGGGTGTGCCCGAGCCCGCCACTCCCGAGGCGAGGGTGGCGGACATGGTGCTGGAGGGCGTACGCCGTGGGAAGGTGGATCGCGGCCTGGTGCACCCCTACTTCTCCCAGCTGGGCAAGTCCCTGCTGAAGGAGTGGGACGCCGAGCGGGCCGTCAGCGCCAAGGGCCTCAAGGGCTTCCTCGAGCAGAGCCGTGGCAATTCAGGGGAGTGGATGCGCGTCTGGTCGGACCGTGCCGCGACCTATGCCAACACGGGCTCGCCGCTCGCAACCAACACGCCCGATGCCTACGACCGCCTGCCGCCTGGCGGAGACCCGTCGCTGGAGGCACGCCGCACGCTGCGTCGGCAGATGCGCGAGGACTTCCGGGCCACCCGCCGCGCCACCGTGCGCGTGGTGCAGGACACCCAGGGCAAACTGCTCAGCGTGGAGCTCGTCACGCCCAGCAACGACGCCCAGGTGGACCGCGAGGCGATCGCCGACATCCGTGCCGCCGCCGAGCGCCTTCCGCCGCCGCCCCCCGAGGCCATCCAGGGCCGCACGCAGCTCGTGAGCCTGTGGCAGATGGAACTCATCATCTCCATCAGCCCGCCCGTGCCCACCGTCAGCCTCGAATTCGACGCGGAGATGAAGCTCACGGACATGCGGATGCCGCTCGACCGTCGGCTCTACAAGCGCGTGCGGCTGCTCGAGGTGCGCTGAGCCATCGGAAAGAAAGCCGTGAGCCCCACACCCGTCACAGGATGATGCAGTCGAGGCCCTCGAGGACGGCCCGGAGCTCCTCAGCCGTCGTCTCCAGCCGCATCGCCACGGAAGGTGCGTGGTAGGTCAACGCGGAGGTGGACCTCGGATGAGTGGCCAGTTCCTCGATGACCACGCTCCCGAACGCGCCGGGCCATTTCAGCCGATTCAACTCGGAGGCCCGCCCGATGGGATCCTCGATGGTGAAGCAGGGCCAGCGTGGAAGGCGCAGGGTCCGAGGATCGGTGCCATGAAACCGGCAGGCGTCGAGTTGGGCCTCGGAAAAATCGCAGTCCTCTACCGCCCCCTTCTCCCACCCATCCGTGTAGCCGTGCCACGGGCCGAAGTCGCAGCCATAGAAGCGCCCCTTGAAACGGCAGCCATTCAACGCCACCAGCGTCCACGGTCTCCCGGTCAACTGACGCTTCACTTCGATGGTGCAGTCAATGAGCCGCGACGACGCGAGGCAGAGTGAGCGTGCCCCCACGCCAACGACCACCGTACAGCGCCGAAGCGTGAGGTTCGGCCCGAGCCAGTAGCGGGCTTTCGTATCCGTCAGTTCCAGCCGCTCCCCCTCGATCTCCCGCTCTTCGTAGTGAATGTTAGGTGTCATCCGGCGCTCAGAAGAAGATCATGCGAAAGAAGGAACTCGCCATCCGGCGCCCGTGCCGCAAGAAGTTGGACTCCGTCCCCGACAGAATTTCGTAATGGTAACTCTGCCCCAAGGGGCCGGTGACATCGACTCCTCGCTCGTTCCACGTCAGCCCTGGAAACCGGAGATTGAGCTGGTCCTCGACCCATTGTCCTCGAGCCCGCCGCTCCAGCAGTTCCGCAGCGCGCTTGTCGCCCTTCCGGAGAAAGTCCTTGATGGCATCCCTCACATTTGGCGTGTACTTCTCCGGCCCCCATTTCGCCGCCACCTCCTTGGCGGCCGCCTGGAGTTCGTCGCCGAGCGGGTCCGACGTGGGAATGTCGGCCACCGACTTGTCGCGCGGCAGGTGCCACCGCTGGCCGTTGTCGAGTTCCACCTGCTGGTTACCAACGCGGTGGCGGTAGACCTCGGTCGCCCTGGGACGACCGGGAGCGGAAATTGTGTGCGCCGCGCTGTTGCGGCTCATCATCGCCCCGGCGAGCGCAGCCTCCGGAGACACTACAACCGCAAGTGCCCTCTCCGAGGCCGCCACGACCTGCACTCGCTCTACTTGGACCAGCACCCAACCGTCGACGCCCTGAACCTCCAATTGCAACCGCGCCAGGCGGTAGCCCGGCAGTGAGCGCACGAGCCCCGACACCTCGGCCAGCGTTCTCCCCGTCAGCGCCGTCACCGCCAGAATCAGTACGCGCGCTGCGTCCGTCCCCAGCACCTTGGCGAAGCCCACCCCGGCCGTGCGCAAATCCTCGAACGTGCTGGCGCGGTGAGCCTGCGTCGCCATAAGGGCCCAGCCATCCATCAACCCCCACACCGTGTCCACGCCTAGCCAAGCCACCAGCAGCATCGTGAGAGAGGCCGCCACGGCCTTGGTGGTGGGCTCGGGGACCAGCCACAAAGCAAGGTAGAGCCCCACCGCCCACAGGAGCGAGGCCATCACCGCCCGAGGGCTCAGCTCATGGCCCAGGGCTGCGAGCGTCTCGTCGAGCACCGAGCCGAAGGCCAGGGCCAGGGCCAGCGTCCTCCTGTCATCAGTGCGCAGGTACGGCCCGTCTTCGAAGAGACCGAGACAGTCGCCACCGCCCCGGACGATACACCACTGCTCATACCGTGCCCCAAGTGCGACCTCGGCTACCGGCGTCAATGGTACCGGGCCCGTCTGCCGCACTGGCACCATGGAGTAGATCTCGCCGCGGTAGGCCTCTCCCTCCCAGTCGCCCGTCATCGCTACGCGCTCGACTTCGCGAAGTTCCTCGCCCTGGGCCAACTTGAGCAGCTCTCGCGCTGCCTCTTTCGGCGACCCGATGAAGCGGTGCCCTCGAGTAAGCCGCTCGACGCTACGCCGGAATTCAGCCTTGTTGATGGGCACTGGCCGAGTGCGAATCTTGCCCTCCTCGACGATCCTCACCTCGTGGACGGCGACCACCTCCAGCCCGGGCTCCGTTGTGGTCGGTGACCGTGAGCGAATACCCGAGGAGACCTGGCCGCCCATCGGTGGGGGCGTCGCGCACGCCGCATGGAGGATGAGAATGATGAGCCCGAGGGCCCCTACAGGCGCCCACCGTGGAGGACCGCACAAGCCTCTCTGTCGAGCTTCGCGTTGCATACCGACGCCTTCCCCTGCCCCAGGACTCAGGTGCTCCTTCGCCATGCCGGCAGCTCAGCGATTGTCCTCGCGCTTATTCTGCTTTCCCGTGCACTTCCCCTGGTCCGTCAACTGGAGGAGCCGTTTCTCCATCTTGGGCTCTCCGGATATGGCGGGATTCGCCTTCACGTGCTCCAACAAGACGAAGTAGGCGTCACAGGGCTGCTTCCGCCGCTCGTAGGCGGTGGCCAGTTGGTTGGCCGTCTGGAACAACTCCGGATTGAGGCGGAAGGCCTCCTGGAAGTCCGCCAGGGCCTTGTCGGACGCATGGAGCGACTCATAGGCCATGCCGCGCCATACCCAGTACCCTGCATTGCGCGGAGCGCTGTCGAGAAGCTCCGTGGCATCCCGGATGGCGAGGTCGAACTCGCTCAGTCGCATGTGCGCCGAATAGGTCACTGACCGGAGCTGGGGGAACTTCCCGCACCGCGCGATGAAGTCGTCGGCACTCCGCAGGGTGCCCCGCCAGTCCTCGGCGGCGAACAGGGCCTGGACGTATTCCACCGACCTGGTCCGGTCGCAGGGTTCCTTCGCCAGCTGCTCACGCAGCTTCGCGATCCGCGGCGCCTTCAAGCCGTAATTGAATTCCGACTCCGGCGAGGACCCGGACGGGTCACCCGAGGGCAACACCCCTGACCGGGTCAGGTACGCCGCGCCTGCCACGAAGACGGCCACCCCCGCCGCGACGAGCAACCCCTTCTGGAGCTTCCGTGCGCGCCAGTACCGGGCAACACAGGACGGGCAGCGGTCGAGTCCGCCCTCGAAGACCGCGCACCCGGCGCACAGGGGCTGGAGGCAGCCACCGCAGCGGGTGGTCGCGGGCACATCCGGATGTTGGTAGCACGAAGGAGCGGTCACGGCCGCGGCTTGTACCCGCCCCTCCGTCAGGGGGTCAAATCAGCGCTTGCGAGCGCGCGGCTTGCTCGCCGGGGCCGGCGCCACGCCGTAGTCCTTCTGGTAGTCCTTCATGCTGCGCCGGATGATCTCGCGCGCCTCGCTCTGGTCGTACATCTCGACGATCTCCACCTCGCGCTTCACCTCACTGGGGATCTGCTTGTAGGTGAGGAAGTAGTGCTTGAGGCGCTCCACGAGCGCGATCGGCAGCTGCGCCACGTGCTGGAGCGCTCCGTAGACGAGGTCCGACTCCAGCACCGCGATGATCTTGTCGTCGGCCTCCTTGCCGTCGACCATCCGGAAGCCACCCACTGGAATCGCGTGCACCAGCAGGGCACCACTGGGGATGAGCTTCTCCGTCAGCACGCAGATGTCGAGCGGATCCCCATCGCCCTTGATGTCCTTGATGCCGGTGCGCTCGGCACAGCGCTTCGCCACGAGATCGCCACAGTACGTCTGGGGGATGAACCCGTAGAGCGTGGGGCACTGGCTGGAGAACCGCTGCGGCCGGTCCAGCCGGAGGAGGCCCGTCTCCTTGTCCAGCTCGTACTTCACCGTGTCGGTGGGAACGATCTCGATATAGGCGGTGACGACCTCGGGAGCCTCCGGACCCGGCGAGACGCCATGCCAGGGGTGGGACTGCGAGGTGTGGAGCTGCGGCTGCTTCTTCGTGGCCATGGCGCGCTTCTTCTCAGACGAATTCGTGCGCCGGGAAGAGGAGGACCTCCGAGATGGACTCCACTCCCAGCAACAGCATCAAGATACGATCGAGCCCCACAGCGATGCCCGCCGAGGGTGGCATGCGGCCTACCGCGTCCAGGAATCGCTCGTCCAGTGGATAGACGGCCCGGCCCGCGTTGCGTCGGAATTCCTGCTCTTCGACCAGGCGAGCACGCTGCTCCACCGGGTCGGTCAGCTCGGAGAAGCCGTTGGCCAGCTCCAGCCCCCGGGCATACAGCTCCGTGCGCTCGGCCACCGTGGGGTCCTCCGGTTTGAGGCGCGCCAGCGAGGCCATGGAGGCCGGGTACTCCGTCAGGAAGGTGGGCCGCTCCCAACCCAGCTTCCCCTCCACCTTCTGGAGGAAGAGGTGGAAGAAGACGTCGTCGAAGTGGGTGGCGTCCCCGGTGCGCACCCCGGCCGCCTCCGCGGCCCGCTTCAGCGAGGGCCCATCCGGACAGGCCCTCAAGTCCACTCCCGTCTCCCGAAGCACGGCGTCCCGCACCGACAGCCGCTCGTAGGGCGTGCGAGAGAAGAAGCCATCGCCCCCCACCGTCCGGTCCGCCTCCGCCAGCGCCCCCTCCAGGTCCGCCATGATGGCGTGGTAGTCCGCCCGCGGTCGGTAGAACTCCAGCATCGTGAACTCGGGGTTGTGCGTCCTCGACACCTCCCCGTTCCGGAACACCTTGCAGATCTGGAAGAGAGGCCCCGCCCCGTCGGCGAGCAGCCGCTTCATCGCGTACTCGGGGCTGGTGTGCAGGTAGAGGGTGCGGCGCTGCCCCACGTCCGTCTCGGGGATGAAGGGCACCTCGCAGGCGGTGATGTGCGGCTCCATCCCCGGGGCCGGGATGAGCAGCGGCGTGTCCACCTCGAGGTAACCAAGCTGGGTGAAGAAACGGCGGAGGGCTCCGTAGAGCGCCTGCCTGGCTGCGGCCGAGCGCCACTGAACTGGATTGGGCATGGGCGGCACTGAAGTTACATTGCGCCATCCATGCGCCCAAGGCTTCCCGCACTCGTCCTCACTTTAGGTCTCAGCGCCCTTGGCGGGTGCGCCACCTTCGGCTCCAAGGCCCCCCCCGCGCCCCTCACCGAGGAGCAGAAGCTGGCCACCGAGGTGGCCCGGCTCTCCTCCGAGGCCGCCGCCCTGCTCAAATCCCAGGACGAGCTCATCTGGCGCTACTGGACCGAGGGCGCTCGCGCGGACGTGACTTCCACCTACGTGGGCAGGGCGGGCCTCTTCAGGCTCGACAACCTGCGGAACATCGACCGGCTGCGCCAGCGCACCACCGACCCGCGCGAGCTGCGCGCCCTCACCGCCCTCCAATCGCACTTCGCGGGCGAGTACCTCTCGCAGCAGCTCGCCGAGGTGAATGAAGCCATCGCCAACCTGGAGGCCTCGCTCTCCTTCCCCATGGATGGCCGCGAGGTGCGCTGGCGCGACCTGGAGCGGCTGCTGGCCAATGAGCGGAGCGCGGTGAAGCGCAAGGCCCTCTACGCCGCGGCCACGCCCGCGCTGGAGCGGCTCAACCAGCTCCTGCGCCGCCGCGAGGAGCGCACCGAGGAGCTGGTGCGCGAGCTGGGCTATCCCTCCTACGAGGCCTTCGGCGGCGAGTTGCGGCAGGCGGACCTGGGCCGGCTGGGCCTGCTGGCCGAGGAAGTGCTCCAGGCCACCGAGGCGCCCTACAAGGAAGTGATGGAGCGGCTCTCCCAGCGCGAGCTGGGGCTGCCCTTCGCCACCCTCACCCGCGCGGACCTGCCCCGCCTCTTCCGTCTGCGAGACGTGGACGGGCTGTTCCCCAAGGGTGAGCTGCTCCTGCGCGCGCACGGCACGCTGGCGGGGATGGGCATCGACCTGGGCGAGATGAAGAACGTGCGCCTCGATACCCGGGACGACGTGAAGCGGAAGAACCCGCGCCCGCTCACGCTCGGCGTCACGGTGCCTGGGGACGTGCGCCTGTCCGTGCGCCCCGTCGACGGCGCGATGGAGCAGGCGCGGCTGCTGCACGAGTTCGGTCACGCGCTGCACTACGCCTTCACGAAGGAGCCGCGCTTCGAGCTGGCCAAGCTGGGCAACCCCACCGTCTCCGAGGCCTACTCCGCCCTCTTCGAGGACCTGATGGAGGACCCGGTGTGGCTGGAGGAGCACGCGGGGCTGTCGGGCACCGCGCGCACCGAGTACCTCGCGGCGGCGAGCGCCCACAAGCTGTTCCTCATCCGCCGCGCCGCGGGGCGGCTGCTCTACCAGCTCGCGGTGCACCGGCAGGAGGGCGCCGACGCCCGCGAGCTGTACAAGGCCATCCTCACGCGCATGGACGCGATGCCGGTGACGGAGGACGACGTGGCGCGCTACCTCGTGGACCAGGAGGACTTCTTCCAGTCCGCCGACAGCTTCCGCGCCTGGTTTCTCGCGGGTCAGCTCCAGGGACAGTTGAAGGCGCGCTTCGGCCCCTCCTGGTGGCACAGCCCCGAGGCGGGCCAGTTCCTCAAGGGGCTGTGGGCCCACGGCAACGCGCTCTCCGCTCGCGAGGTCGCCGAGGCCATGGGGGAGACCGCCATCACTCCGGACGTGCTGCTGCTGCGGCTCGGCACCACCCTGGGTGTCCCCATCAAGCTGGACGCCCGCGACACGCCCGAGACCGCTCCGGCGGCTTCGGCTCCGGCCCCGGCTCCCAAGGCCGCCGCGGTGAAGACGTCGAAGCCCTCGAAGGCCAGCAAGCCCGAGACCCGGCAGGCCCGCAGCGCGAAGCGCACCGCGGCCAAGGCCCCCAGAAAACACGAAGGCTCCCGCCCGGAACACGGACGGAAGCCTCGAAAGTAGAGCTCGGACCAGGGCTACAGCAGCTTCATCAGCTCGGCCCGCTTAGCGTTGTACTCGTCATCCGAGAGCACGCCCGCGTCCTTCAGCTCCTTGATCTCCTTCAGCCGCTGCGCCGGGCTCCGCGTGTCCGCCGCCGGAGCCGCCGCCGCCGGAGCCTGCTGCTGGTGCTGCTGGTGCTGCTGGTGGTTCTGCTGCTGGTTGGTGAACATCTGGGCCATGCCGAAGCCCATGCCCATGCCCATGCCCTGCAACCCAGCGCCGGCACCGCTGCCGTCACCGCCCTTGGCCATGCCCTCGGCCGCGCCCAGCATCGCCTGACCCTGCGCGTACTGCTGGAAACCGCCCGCCAGACGCGAGTACGCCACGTCCTTGGACAGCTTCTTCAGCGTCGCCTCGTCCTCTTCCTTGATGCTGACGTGGAAGTTGCCCATCCGCACCACGGTCATCCCGTAGGTGTCCACGTGCGGCTTCAAGCCGGCGATCACCTCGGTCTCGATCTCCTCGGTGTACGCACCGCTCGTCACGTCCAGGAGCGGCCACTTCTTCTTCACCAGCAGCTCGGCGATGCGGTCGCGCGTCACCTTCAGCACCTGGTTCTTGAACCACCCCAGGAACTCGGCGTCGCTCGTGCGGCCCATGCCCACCAGGCCCACCACCAGCTTCTCCGGCTCCGTCACCCGGAGGGAGAAGTCGCCGTACACCATCGTCCCGATGCCCAGCCCCGTCTCCGGGTCGCGCACATCACCGATGGGGCCTCCGAACTTCACCCCGGTGAACTCGCGCATCGAGATGAAGAACACCTCGGCGAGGAACAGGTTGCCGCCGGTGAACGTCTCCACCAGCCGCCCCAGGAACGGGATGTTGCTGGTGTCCAGCTGGTGCCGCCCAGGCCCCAGCTTTCCCTCCACCTTCCCGTCCTTGACGAAGAGGGCGACCTCGTCGGCAGCGACGGTGAGCTGGGTGAGCATCCGGATGTTCCGCTCCGGATACTTGTAGACAATCTCGCCCTTCGCCTCGTCAGCACGCGCGATGAAGTTGCGCTGCGCCTCGTCTTTGATCGTACCGAAGAATCCCATCGTGCTTTCGTCGCCTCCTGGACCGCGGACCACCGGGAGCCCACGCCGCCACCCTCACCTAACGCATAGCGTCCGGGACGATTGCACGCCCGCAGTTCGCCCGTCCCCCGGCCTTTCAGGGGAAACATGCCAGACCTTCCGCACCCTTGGCCAGTCAACCCGGCGTGCGGTCGTCCGCCCGGCTATCCCCAGCGGCTCAGCAGGCGCTCGCGGTCCAGCAAGCGGATACTCGCCCACAGCAGCGCCACGTCCAGCAGCAGCACCACCGCGCCCTGTACCGCGTAGTACACCGGCCCGGCCTTCAAGAAGCCCGCCACCTGGCCGGCCACCAACCCCACGAGCGGCAGTACCACCAGGGCGGAAAGCTGCTGCGCCGTGCGCGCCTCGGACACGCGGGCGGAGATGAGCACCGCCACCCCATTGCCGAAGAAGGCGAACAGCGGCGCGAGCACCACCACCCCGAAGAGCCACAGCACGTTGGGCAGCATCGGGCCCTGCCCCAGGGGCCACGCCACCACGTCCACCCCCACGCACAGCACCACGAAGGCCAGCCAGGTGATGGCCATGGCCGGCACCAGCGAGGCCAGGCTCTTGCCCGCCACCAGCTCCGCCGCCGTCACCGGCGAGGCCAGCAGCGGCTCCAGCGTGCGCCGCTCCTTCTCCCCCACCACGCTCTGCGAGGAGATGAGGATGGGCACGAACACCGGCATCACCAGGAACATGCCGAACCAGTCCAGCAGCGTGCGCTCCACCAGGAAGCGGCCCGCGCTGGCGTTCAGCGGCAGGGTGGGGTCGTAGTAGAGGGCGATCACCCGCAGGTTGGTGTCGTTCGGGTCGCGCACGTACGTCCACACGACGATCATCGGCACGACCACCAGCACCAGCGGCAGCGCCGCCATCGCGAGCAGCAGCGACGGGTTCTTGCGCAGGTCCAGGAAGTCCTTCCAGAAGACGGCCAGCGCACGCTGGGGACGGAACGCCATGGCTACGCCCTCCCCTCGCGGATGAGCTCCAGGTAGACCTCTTCCAACGGGCGCTGGGACGGCACCGCGCTGCGCACGCGCGCCCCCGCCCCCACCAGGCATGCCACCACGTCCGGAGCCTGCTCCTCGTCCGCCAGCATCACCCGCAGCCGCCCGCCCTCGGCGAGCACGTTGGGGGTGAACGGCAGCGCGTTCAGGGCCGGGAGGTAGCGGTGGGCCTCGCCCTCCACCTTCACCTCCAGCGCGCTGCCCGTGCGCCGCAGCTCGTTCACCGCGGCCAGGGCCAGCAGCCGCCCCTTCACCACCGCCACCCGGGTGCACAGCCGCTCCACCTCGGCCAGGTTGTGCGAGCACAGCACGATGGTGCGCCCCTCCGCCGCCAGCTCCGCCACCGCGTCGCGCACGGTGCGTGCCGACTCGGGATCCAGGCCGCTCGTGGGCTCGTCCAGGAAGATGACCTTCGGGTCGTGCACGAGCGTGCGCACGATGGCCAGCTTCTGCCGCATGCCCTTGGAGAACCCCCCACACGGCTCGTCCTCGCGGCCCGCCAGCCCGAAGCGCTCCAGGTAGACCCGGGCACGCGGCCACACCTCGCGCTCGTCCAGCTCGTGCAGCTTGATGAAGAAGCGCAGGTTGTCGCGCGCGCTCAGCCGCTCGTACAGCCCGGGTTGCTCGGTGAGCAGCCCCACCACACGCCGCAGGGCCTCGCCGTCCGTGCGCACCGAGTGGCCCCACACACGCGCCTCCCCCTCCGAGGGCTGGAGGAGGCCGGTGAGCATGCGCACCGTGGTCGTCTTCCCCGCCCCGTTGGGCCCGAGCAGGCCGAAGACCTCACCGGGGCGGATGTCGAAGGTCAGCCCCTCCACCGCGGTGCGCGCGCCGAAGCGCTTGGCCAGGCCCTGGACGGAGATGCCACTCAATCGATGGAGACCAGGATGAACTTGTTGTTGATGT
This sequence comes from Archangium sp., assembly GCF_036389735.1. Lineage (GTDB taxonomy): Bacteria > Myxococcota > Myxococcia > Myxococcales > Myxococcaceae > Archangium. Next base: position 10,695 of record NZ_DASVWK010001059.1, read on the forward strand.
CGCGGTCGATGACGGTGATGACCTTGTCGGTCCCCGCGGCCTGCTTCAACAGGCCGAGCCGGTTGTGCTCCACCAGGGCCCACTCGCGGCCGGGCTGGTCGACGAAGGGCTTGAGCTTGGGTGTCTCGCGGATCTGCTTCACCTGATTGCGCGAGTAGAACGTCTCACCGCGCCAGTTCATCATGAAGGCGGTGATGGGCTCGTCGGGCTTGCGCTGGGCGTAGTAGCGCCAGAACAGGTCGCGCTGCGTCCAGTGGTGGGACAGGTCCACCCAGTGGCCCCAGTTGAACCAGAGGGCGAAGCCGGCCGCGAGCGCCCAGAAGGTGCCGTACACCATCACTCGCGAGCGCTGGAGCGCCCCCACCACGGCCAGGGTGCCCGCCACCGCGAAGGTGTAGCCCAGGGCCATCTTCACGTTCACCGGCTCGGAGAGGGACTTGAGGAGCGGGTCGCTCAGCGGCGCCACCCGGAGGCCCCGCGCCACGAACGCCCCGCCCAACAGCGTGAGGGCACCCGCCATCAGCCACAGGCCCGTGCGCGACTCGGCATCGGCCCTGCGCGCCTGCCACGCCAGCCAGCCGCCCACGAGGCCCAACGCGAGCCCCACCGGCCACTGCGCCCCCACGCCGCGAACGGCCATGGGCACGAGGAGGGCCGCGCCCACGCCCAGGCACAGCAGCGCCATCAGGCGCGCGCCCACCGAGGCCTTCGCCTTCGCCGGGAACACGCCCACGGAGAGGTAGGCGCCCACGGCGAGCAGCACCAGCGTCAGGATGTCGCCCGTCCACAGCGGCCGGGAGGCGAACATGGCGATGGGCTTGGTGACGAGGTCGAAGGGGTACGGTCGGTCGTAGTTGTAGACGAAGAGGTCGGTGAAGTTCTTCGGGTTGTTGGCCAGGTCCTTGCCCACGAGGACGAAGAGGACGAGCCCGAAGACGAGGCTCACCACGTGGTTGGAGAGGCCCTCCTCCCACAGCCTGTCCACGAAGAGGGCGATGAGGACGGCCAGGCCCGGCAGCACCGGGAAGACGTAGTGGTGGAACTTGGTGGCCGAGGAGGCCAGCAGCATGAAGGAGAAGGCCACCCACAGCGCGGCCATGAGGGCCAGGTGGTCCGCCTTGTTCCGCGAGCGGGGCTTGAGCCGGGACACCACCGCGAAGGCCCCCGGCAGCAGCGCCACCCAGGGGAAGATGCCGAAGCCACCCTGCTCGATGAAGTAGATGAAGGTACCGCCCGGCGTGGTGGTGTGCACGCCCGCGCTCAAGCGGTTGAGGTGGTCGTGGATGAAGAAGCGGTACCAGAAGACCTTGC
>NZ_DASVWK010001060.1:0-7158 GCF_036389735.1 Archangium sp.
CCGCGGCACCTACAACTTCCAGTGGAAGATGCTGCGCGAGGGTGTGGCCTGGTTCGGCGGGCTCTCCACCAACCAGGTGATCACCGTCCAGTAGTCAGTCCCTCCTCCTACCCCTCTCCCCTCGGGAGAGGGGCGAGGTGAGGGGATCGAGAATCCCGCTGCCAGAGGGAGGGGGCAATCGGGCGGTGTCTTCTCGTCACTTCGTTCTCGAGGGCCCTCTGCCTCAGGAGGAGGACCTCATGGAGGCCATCAACCCTCTCCCCATTCAGGACCCGCTCACCCGCGTCGCCCCGCCGGACGGGCTGGGACGCCACCGTCCTGGCAGGGGCGCACTTTGGGCGAAGGTGCAAGGAATGGAGGCCACCCTCCGCTTCCTGGAGAGCCATCCCCAGGTGACCGCCGGGAGGCGCCTGCAGCTCGGGCAGCTCATCGAGCGTCTGGCTCAAGCCAGGAAGTGCATCGCCGGACGCAGGTTCTTCCAGTCGAATGACGACATGTGCCTGGGGCTCGTCCACGAGCTGGAGGCGGACCTGCTGCTCATCATGCCGCTGGACATGCTCGGCATGGAGGCACAGCGGGTGGAGGAGCAGTTCCGGCGCAACATCGACGATCCCATCGCACGCGCGACGTGGTTGGGCTCGAGGAAGCGACCCGGTCCGCTCCGCGTCACGGCCCAGTGGATGATCCAGAAGGCTGGCCGGGTGGAGGGCCTGGGCACCGAGGAAACGGCGCAGCTGCTCTCGGCCCGTCATGTCCTTCGGAATGCGCTCCGGATGGTCAATGAGCACGCGGACCTGCACACCCGGCAGCTCTCCTTCGCCCTGCAGATCCGCATCTGGAGCTGTGTGTTGCTCGTGTTGATGTTCCTGGGCTCCCTGCTGCTCCAGGAGGGGCTCTGGCTCCAAAACGGCGGGGAGGCACGGGCCGAGCTGCTCAGCCTCGTCATCCTGGGCGCGGCAGGTGCCATCGTGGCCAACATGCTCTCGGAGACACCCGTGCTCGTCTCGAGCGGTCCTCTCTGGAGGCATGTGGCCTACTACCTGCTCGTCAGGCCCTCGCTCGGGGCCTTCGCCGCGTTCCTGTTCTACCTGCTGGCGCGCTCCCAGCTCCTCTTTGGTTTCGAGGTCGGGAATGGCGACGTGCAACAGGGCCAGCCCCCCATCCGCATCGCGCTCGGCGGCGCGCAGGCCATTGACTATGCCTACGCCCTCATCTCCATCGCGGTGGGCTTCTCCGCCGAGAAGCTCCTGGGCGCGACCATGGATGGGGTGTTGGGCAGGTTGTTCAGCGTCGCGGAGCAGTCCGTGACCTCCACGCGCGTGCCCTCCGCCGCCGGCACCGGCCCCCGGGTGTCCGGCTCCCGGGTGTCAGACGACTCGTAAAGGGCGAGGTGTCGGAACGAGTCCTTTGAGACCAGGCACCTGGAAGAAAGGGACGGCCTTCAGAGCCGGGTGCCGCAGTACTTGCAGTGGGCCGCGTCGGCATCGTGGCCCTGGACGCCGCAGCCGGGGCACGCCTGGGTGGTGACGGGTCCATGCCGGGTGGCCGCCGCCAGCTCCACCGAGACGATGCCCGTGGGCACCGCCAGCACGCCGTAGCCCATCACCATCAGCACCGAGGCGATGAACTGTCCGGGCACCGTCTTGGGGGTGATGTCCCCGAACCCCACCGTCGTCATGGTCACGATGGCCCAGTACATCCCGCGCGGAATGCTGTCGAAGCCGTGCTGCTCGCCCTCCACGAAGTACATCACCGCCCCCATGACGACCACGGTGCTGAGCACCGCCCCGAGGAACACGGTGATCTTCTGCCGGCTGGCCCGCAGGGCCGTGAGCAGCACCTCCGCCTCTCCCAGGAAGCTCGCCAGCTTGAGCACGCGGAAGACGCGCAGCATGCGCAGCACCCGCACCACCAGCAGCGAGTGCGCGCCGGGCATCACCAGGCTCAAGTAGGAGGGCAGGATGGCCAGCAGATCCACCAGGCCGAAGAAGCTCCGGGCGTAGAGCAGCGGCCGGCGCACGGAGAAGAGCCGCAGCCCGTACTCCACCGTGAAGAGGCCGGTGAAGCACCACTCCACCCAGCGGATCGTCTGGCCATGCTCCACGCGGATGGAGCGCACACTCTCCAGAATCACCGCCAGGACGCTCAAGAGGATGGCCACCAGCAGGCCCACGTCGAAGGCCCTTCCCGCCGGGGTGTCCGCCTCGAAGATGATTTCGTGCAACCGCGCCCGGATTCCCGGCGGCGGGCTCTGCTCGGAGGGAAACGCCACGCCCTCAGTCTAGTGGAGCGACACGTCTCGTCATAGACCGCACCCCCATGTGCGTGGGTGGAGGGCCTCGACGGACTTCTCCCTCAACGCGTCTCGGGAACGCGCTCGACCGACAGCTCGTCGAAGTTCACGTCCAGCAGCTTGGGTTGATCGAACGCGAAGCCCTTGAGCTTCCCCCTCGCATCCAGAGCGAACGTCAGGAAGCCCTTGGGGAAGTTCATCGGATCCCTCCAATGGAGGCGGAAGGTGTCGTATTGCCAGTGCTCCAGGTCGGCCGTGAACGAGGGGCTGTGGCTGAACCTGAGCACCAGCCTTCCGTCCTCCTGGGCGATGGAGAGGTCTCCGTACATGCGGTCCCGGTAGTTGCCGGCATAGCGTCCCAGCTCGAGCGAGGGCTTCGTCCCCTGGACCCGAGCCGCCACCAGCGTGGCCTCGGCGTCCTTCGCCTGTTGCTCGCCTTCCGCGCGGTACTTCAGCAGGACCCGGGCCCAGTCGGTCTCCGGTGCGCCGAGCCAGGCATCGAGGATGCGCAGCGCCACCCCGTTGAAGATGCCGCCATCCTGGTGCGCGAGGACCGTGATGCCGAGGTTCTCCTCCGGCACGAGCATCACGACCGCGGTCATCCCATCCATGCCGCCCGTGTGCGAGACGAGCTTGCGCCCGCGGTAATCGCGCAGGAACCAGCCGAGCCCATAGGCGCGGAACCTGGGGTCCACGGGCTTGAACTCGGGCCGGGTCGAAGGCGGAATGGGCAGGCTCATCTGGGGGGTGAAGAGCTCGCGGGCGACCTTCTCGCCGTAGAGCTTCTTGCCCTCCAGGGTGCCTCCGGCCAGCAGCAGGTGCATGTACCGGGACATGTCCTGGGCGCTGGAGAGGATGGAGCCGGCGGGGCCGAGCGCGTCGGAGTCGCGATACGCGATGGCCACCGGCTTGCCGTCGATGCGCACGTGCGGCAGGGCGAGGTTCTTCGCCTTCTTCAGGTCGCGATAGAGCGAGTTGCTCTCCTTCATCCCGAGCGGGGTGAAGATGCGCTCGCGGATGAAGTCGTCCCAGCTCTTTCCGGAGACGGCCCGGACGACCTCGCCCGCCGCCATGTACGTCACGTTCTGGTAGGCATAGGTGCTACGGAAGCTGGAGGCCGGTTTGATGTAGCGCAGCCGCTTGAGCACTTCCTCGCGGCTGTAGTCCGAGCCGTACCAGAGGATGCCACCGCTCACGTCGGGCAGTCCGCTGCGGTGGGTGAGCAGATCCCGCACGGTGAGCTCGCGCGTGACGTAGGGGTCATGGAGCTGGAGGTAGGGGAGGTACTGGCTGACGGGGTCGTCCCAGGCGAGCTTGCCCTCCTCCACCAGCATTCCCAGGGCCAGGGCGGTGAAGGATTTCGAGATGGAGCCGATGGAGAAGAGGGTGTGCGCGTCGACGGGCGCGGACTTGCCCACCTCGCGAACGCCATACCCCTTGGAGAGGACCACCTTGCCGTCCTTCACGACCGAGACGGCCAGACCCGGCACGTTCCACTCGCGCAGGGCGGTGTGGGCGTAGTCGTCGAAGCCCGAGAGGGGCGCCGCCTGCCCGGAGGCGGAGGAGCCGCCGAGCAACAGGATGAGCGCGCAGAGCAGGGGGACTACGGCGGCACGTCGATGCATCAGCCAGGCTCCTGGGTTGAAGGCGTCCTCGCCCTATATCGCTCGGGGGGCGCCAGGAACACCCGCGTCCCCTCCTGGAAAGTGGTGCCCGCCCGGTGCATTCTCAACGCCGGGTTTCTCCCTTGGGGGACATGTGGCGCGGCTCGGTTGGCTTCACCTCTCGGATCTCCACATGGGGGCCCGGAGTTCTCGGTTGCTTCGCCCCGAATACCGGGAAGCGTTCGAGCAGGACCTCCGGAGGATGCACGCACGTTCGGGTCCCTGGGACCTGGTGCTCATCTCGGGAGACCTCACGCTCACTGGCAGCGCGCGGGAGTTCGCCGTGTTGCAGTCCACCTTGAGCTCCCTGTGGAGCTATCTCCGCGGCCTGGGGTCGGACCCCTGCCTGCTCGTCGTGCCGGGCAATCACGACTTCGAGCAGGGCCAGCACCTGGCCTGGAACGCGAACACGGTGGTCCGCTACCAGCACGCCGAGGTGAGGAAGGCCCTCCGAGGTTCCGGCGCGAGTGAGATCGCGCGGCACATCCGGGGCGGTCTCCATTCCTTCAACGAGTGGTTCAATGCCTGGCGTAAGGGGCATCCCTCTTCCGTGCTCCAGGGCTTTCGCGACGGCCTGCTCCCAGGAGATTTCTGCGCGACCGTCGCCAGCGCGGGCCTGAAGGTGGGAGTCGTTGGCCTCAACTCCAGCTTCTGGAGCGACACGGCTGCCTTGTATGAGCTCGACCTGGAGCAGGTCGAAGTGGCGACGGGTCTGCACCCACGAGGATGGGCGCATGGACACGACCTCGTGCTGCTCCTGACCCACCACCCGCCCTCGATGCTGCGCTCCAAGGGGCTGGAGCGCGTCCACGAGGCGCTGACCCCATCGAGCGGACTCCTGTTGCACCTGTGTGGCAGCGGGAACAAGGAGGAGGGGGCCTACACGCGTGGGCCCTCGGGCCGCTCTGTCGTCATCCAGGCCTCCTCGCTTTTCAGTGGCATGGTGGTCGGGGGCGGAGACGAGGGAGCGTGGAGCCGCTGGGGATACACCGTGGGAGTCCTCGATGGAGCCGGTACGGGAGAGCGGCTCCGGCTCTTCCCGCGCATCGCCTCGTCCACGAAGGGCGCGACCGTGATGGGCCCTGATGAGCGGGGAGGGGTCGGGCCGGACGAGGCCCTCGAAATGCCTCTCTCGGCCCTGGGGCGGCGCGATACCCAGGACGCGGCTCACGCGTCGCTGCTGGAGATGCTGGGGTCGGACAGCGACGCCTCGGACCTTCCGACCCCACGGCTTCCGCCTGGAGTGAAGCTCCAGAGGCTGCTGGATACCGGTCGCGAGGCGGTCGCTGGGCTGGCCTGGGCACCCGCTGGCGATGCGCTCGGGATTGGTCTGGCCAGTGGCGCTCTCACCTACTGGAAGCTGGCCAAGGACGTGCCGAAGTGGATGATCTCCGCGCACCTCTCCGAAGTCGTGGATCTGAGCTTCTCGCCGGACGGAAAGTCCCTGGCCGCCCGCTCCCGGCATCATGTGAGCTTGTTGCCGGTGGCCGGGAGCCTGCGCAAGACGCCCATGGCCCTGGTGACTGAAGGCCAGTGGGTGGACTGGTCCTCCAGGGGACTGCTCGTGACGGATAGGGAGCAGGGATCCCTCCAGTTCTGGAGCACCCGGACTGGAACTCAGGTGGGCCGGGCACGAATCGCTCACGGGCCGAGAGAGCTGTACTCCCTCGCGTGGTCACCCGATGGACGGGTGCTCGCGTGTGGTGGAAAGGGCCCCACGAGTCTCGTGCTCCTGCGAGTGACGCTCGGGGGCGACTCCGTCCTCGTGCACCAGCTGGCGGGACTGGGTCTTCAGAGCGATGTCCTCGAGATGGCGTGGATGCCCGGCTCCTCCCGTCTCGCCCTGGCCTGTCGGGGCGGCACCCTCCACATCTGGGATACCGAGCGGCTCGAAGCGGTGGCCGTGCTGGAGGGCCACCGGGGCGAGGTCGCGAACGTCACCTTCTCTTTCGACGGGCGTCTGCTCGCCTCCAAATCGAGCGATGGCTCCATCCGGGTGTGGCGCACGGATACCTGGGAGCCCGTGGCCGAGATCGAGGAGCCCGTCCCGAGCCCGTCGTCCGGGGGGCTGGTCTTCTCCCCGACGAAACATGTCCTGGCCAGCCCGGGCCCCGGGGGCCGCGGAGTGCTGCTCTTGGAACTCGACCTGCCCACCCTGCTGCGCTCCCAGGCGCCGGCCCCCACCGTCCACGAGGTCAGCGCCAAGGTCGTGCTGGTGGGAGAGGGGCGCGCGGGCAAGAGCTGTGTGGCCCTGCGCATGGTCAAGGACGAGTACGAGGAACTGGATTCCACCCACGGCATGCGGTTCTGGTCGCTGCCCGCCGAGCCGTCCTCCGCGACGGGGGGCACGAGTGGGGTGCAACGGGAGATCATCCTGTGGGACCTCGGCGGGCAGAGCGAGTACCAGCTCGTGCACCAGCTCTTCCTCCGGGACTCGACCGTGGCCCTGATGATGATGGAGCCCGGACGCGGGGAGCGGGCCCTGGAGGAGATCGAGGGGTGGAACCGGCGCCTGCTGGCACAGTCCGGTGAGCGGAACATCCGCAAGCTCCTGGTGGGCACCAAGGTGGACAACGCCGAGGCCCCGGTGAACCACCCCGCGCTCGAGGGCCTGGTGCAACGGCTCGGGTTCGAGTCGTACGTGCTGACGAGCGCGAAGAAGGGGCAGGGCATTCCCGAGCTGAAGGAGGCCCTGGGGCGGGCCATCGACTGGGACTCGCTGGAGAAGGTCAGCCGCCCCGAGCTGTTCCAGTGCATCCGCGAACTCATCCAACGGCTGCGCGAGGCGAAGCGGGTGGTGCTGACCTTCTTCGAGCTGGAGAGCGAGCTGCGTCGGGAGCTGGGCAGCTCCTTCGAGCCGGAGGCGCTCCAGGCCGTCGTGGGCCATCTCACCCGGCAGGGGCGGGTCGCGGACACCCGGATGGCGGGCGGGACGCGGGTGCTCATCCTGGAGGTCGAGCAGCTCGAGCGTTACGCGGGCTCGCTCATCGTCGCCGCGCGGGAGAACCCCCACGGCGTCCCCGCCATCGAGGTGGCGAAGGTCCTGTCCCCCAAGATGAAGTTCCCGCGCATCAAGCCCGAGGAACGGCTGACCGAGGACCAGGAGCTGGCGGTGCTCAGCTGTGTCATCGAGTTGCTCATCGAACACGGCGTCTGCCTGCGCCACGAGGGGTTGCTCATCTTCCCGTCGCTCTTCCAGCC
>NZ_DASVWK010001061.1:0-3950 GCF_036389735.1 Archangium sp.
CCGTTTTTTCTCCCACTAAGAGAGGGACAGGGTGAGGGGTATCGAGCCCACTTGGGTTCCGCCCCTCGTCCCCGACAATCGGGGCCCATCTTCTCCTGATTTTTCCGTTTTCCTCTTTGTTCTGGGAGCGCAAGATGTAGCGCTCGACCTGGGAGGAATCATGAACGTGAGGAAGATGCTCCATGCCGCCATGGTGCTCGCGGTGTTCGGCTCCAGTGCTGCTTCCGCGGTCACCGCGATGGGACCCATCTGCAACAGCGCGGCGAAGGTGATCTCGACGACGTACTACTCGTGCACGGGGAGCAGCCACACCGCGCTCGACGTCGGCGGCGTGGCGTGTGGAGATCCGCTCTATGCCCCGCTCGTCGGGGTCTACACCTACAAGCTCTACGGCGGTTGCGCGAACACGTGCAGCGGCAGTGACTGCAATGGAGGGGCGGGCAACTACTTCGTCGTGACGGGTGCCAACGGCTGGGACTTCCGCATCCTCCACGCCAACACCGACGCCAACTCCACCACCAAGACGTGTGACCGCTGCCTGTTGGGCAAGGTGGGGGGGACCGGCAGCGCCACCACCCCGCATGTACACATCGACAACCGCCAGTACGGCACGCGCAAGTCGGCCTGGTACCTCAACACGGGCACGACCTGCGGCTCCAGCGCCTCGTGCGGCACGGTGCTCGGCCAGCCCACGCTCTGAGCCTGGACAGCGGTTTGATAGCATCGGGACGCATGAGCTGGATGAAACCCCTGATGCTGCTCGTGGCGGCCTCCGCCCTCCCGGCGTGTGGACCCTTCCCGTGTGAGAACTCCAATTCCCCGGAGTTCTCTCCGCCAACGCTGGTGCGGGGCACCGGGCGCGCCCTGGTCACCTGTGCCACGCAGGGGCAGCGTTCGCTCCAACTGGTCAACCAGAACACCCAATACGAGTACATCACGTACTCGCCAGCGGGCTCCCCGGTGTACGCCCTGCTGACGTTCGACCTGCCGCAACAGCAGGACGGAACGCGCTTGTCGGTGAAGCTCGAGATTCCGAGCACGCTCGCCGACGGCACCTACCCGGTGACCAGGGGCGGGCCCATCGATCTCTTCGTCAACGTCTCGAGACCGGAGGAGTACCAGGGGACCGTCACGTTCCAGCGCACGCGCGACGTTCCCTTCGCCGACCAGCAGGAACCGGAGCCCGGGACGTACACCCACGGCATCGACGTGACACTCGAGTTGGAGGGACGCCTGGGCTACGTGGGGACGAACTGTGACAGCCCGGCCACCTTCAAGGTGGAGCCGCTCACGGTCCACATGGAGCGCACGACCCACGTGGGGATGTGCGAAAACAAGCTGAGCGACCTTCGCCTGGGCGGTCACTGATCCCCAGGCCCCAGGGGCTTCAACCGGACCCAGGTGGCGCCCCACCCGCCATCGGCCTCGGAGGCGGAGCGGAACGACTCCACCTCGGGCAACTTCGGCAGCAGCGACTGCACGGTGCGCCTCAACGCCCCCGTGCCCTTGCCGTGGATGATGCGAACCTCGAGCACCCCCTCCTGACGACAGGCCCAGAGGTACTCGGTCACCACGTCCTTCACGTCTCGTGGGTGGAAGAGATGCAGGTCGAGATTCCCGTCCAGGGGAAGCTCCACCGGTGCCTCGGGGTCGAACTCAGCGTCGTCCGGATCCGAACCCTTCTCAGGGCTGACCACGACGTTGGTTCTCCAACTGTTGCTGTTGACGCTCGGCGTCGAGGCGGTGCTTTTCCCGGGCTTCCTGAAATTGGCTCTCCAAGGTGGAAAGCTCGTTTCGCAGGGCGGAGAAATGTTTACGCACGTCTTCCCAGGAGTTTCCCGCTTCCTGGCGTTGCTCCGCTCCCTCGGCACCGACGCCCGCGCCTCCGGCCGCTGACATGCGGACCACGAGCGCTGCAACAAGGACCGATCTCATGACAGCCCTTCCTAGCAAGCCGCGTGCTCAAGCCCGCCGGTTGTGATCCCACAGTATCCCACACCCTACGCCCACAGCACTATCGATCAAGAGTTCACACCTGGCGTGTTTCTTGTGCGCGACATGACGCTGCGCGCCAGAAGGACGGCGGAAAGCGGTGCGCTGCCCTCGGCCTTGTTGTTGAGCGTGACGAAAACGGGCCGGCCAGCATGCAGGACGGCGGCGGAGGCGCGAGCGATGGCCTCGCGGGTGCGCACGTCCTCGTCCACCAGCCGGTCGAAGGGGAAGTAGCGCTTGCGGGCCTCCTCGTAGTCGAGGTTCGGCGGCAGCATCCAACGCACCACCAGGGCCGGGGCCTGGAGGGCCCGCGTCCGCACGGCCTGGAGCTCCACGGGAGGCATGTCCTTCCACACCGCGAGCACCGGGCAGGCGCCGACGTCCGTGAGCGCCTGGGCCAGGGCCTCCGTCAGCAGGGCCTCGTTGCGCACCTCGACGGCATACAGGGGGCCACGCGGGAGCGCGGCGAGGAAGGCATGCAGCCGCTCCACGAAGGGCCCCACCCCGCCCAGGTCGCGCGGATCCTGCGGAGGCAACTGGAAGACGAGCGGCCCGGCCTTCTCCCCGAGCCCCTCGACGAAGGGGGCCACCACCAGATCGCTCGCGTAGGCGGCATCCAGGAAGCGGTCGTTGAACTGACCTCGCAGGTCGCCATAGCGCTGGTGCAGGGGCCAGCGCGAGAGGGTGCAGGCCTCGTGGGCCTTCACGAGGAAACGGAAGCCCTCGGGCACCTGGGCGGCGTACTCGGCGAAGGTGGAGGCGGAAACGGGGGCGTAGAAGGTCCGGTCCACGCCCACGGTGCGCAGCACGGGGTGGCGGGCGTACGCGGCGAGGCCCTCGCGGGAGAGGCGCGCGGGGGTGGCCTCACGGTCGTAGACCAGCCCCTTCCAGCCCGGGAATGTCCAGGAGGAGGTGCCCAGGAACAGGCCGGGGGAGAGCTGCTCCCCGAGCGCCCTCACCTCCTCGGGCTGCTCGGCGGGGCCCACGGGCTCCTCCTGGCCCCGACGACGCCCACGAGGCGGCGTGGGACTGGGTGCCCCGGTGAAGAGATCGAGCTGGGAAGGGTCTCGCTCCGACATGGCGCGCTCCGGCGTACTCTATTTCTAGAGTAAGCTGGAACGGCAGAACTTCCAAGGTCGAGTCGCGGAAAAAAAGAGGCCCGGTCGCCGGGCGGCCGAGCCCGGCGCGAGTTCACCGCGGTCAGCGTGAGGCGTCGCGCTACACCTTGAGGCGGATGGCGCCGGGCAGGATGGAGATGCGGCACGGCAGCTTGCCGGGCACCTCGCCATCCATCTCCAGGAGCACCTCCTGGTCGCTCTCGGCCTCCAGGGTGCGGCACTGGAGGTAGCGCGTCTTCTTCCAGGTGATGTGGTCGCCGTTGTAGACGCCCTTGGACTTGATGATGAAGTCGGACAGGCCGTAGTCGTGCCAGAGCGTCAGGTCGAAGAGCCCATCGTGGGTGACGGCCTTCGGGGCCACGCACATGCCACTGCCGAAGTAGCGTCCATTGGACGCGGCGACGACGGTGATGCCCATTTCCTCGGGCGCGCCGCCGTCCACGCGCAGGCGCACCCCGAGGTCCTTGTAGCGGGCCAGGGTCTTCACCGTGCCCCACAGGAAGCTCAAGTTGCCGCCGAGCGCCTTGCTGCCCGTGTTCACCTCGTGGGCCACCGCCGCGCTCACGCCGAAGGAGGCGATGTTGGCGAAGTAGCGCGACTCCTTCTGTCCCTGGTGGTTGACGAACTCGGCGAGCCCCACGTCGAAGGGCTCGGTCTTGTCGCTGCGCAGCCGCTCCAGGGCGGACTCCAGCTCCAGGTCCCAGTCGAAGGCGCGCCGGAAGTCGCCGCCGGTGCCGCGGGGAATCAGCCCCAGGGCCGCGTTCGGGTTGAGCGCCTTGCCGTCGCGGAAGAAGCCATTGATGACCTCGTTGACGGTGCCATCACCCCCAACCGCCGCGA
>NZ_DASVWK010001062.1:0-2884 GCF_036389735.1 Archangium sp.
ACCAGCGTGTCCAGGTTCTCCTGGAGCATCCCCAGATCGCGCTCCACCGGCAGCACGTCGTGCACCGCGCGGTAGTGGAAGGTGCGGCCCACGACGCTGGCCACCTTCAGCACGAGCTGTTGCTGCGGCGAGCACTGGTCCATCCGGCTCAAGGCCGCGCCCTGGAGGGTGTCTGGCAGGTGCAGCTCGCGCAGCCGGCCGGGCTCCACGGTGAGCTGGCACCGCCCGCCCTCCACCCGCAGCACGCCCAGTCCCACCAGCGAGTACGCCAGCTCCTCGATGAAGAGAGGATGGCCCTCGGCCTTCTCGTAGAGCAGCGCGGCCAGGAGCTCCGGCAGCGCGTCCACGCCCAACCGGCGGCACACCAGGGTATGCGCCTCGACCTGCTCCAGCGGCCGCAGCTCCAGCCGGGTGGTGCGGCCCGTGGCGAGCAGCCGCTGGTACTCCTCCCCCACCTCCTCCAGCCCCCGCCCGGCCAGCACCACCAGCACGGTGGGAACGCGGCGGCGCACCTCCACCAGCAGCCGCCAGGACTCCTGGTCCAGCCACTGCGCGTCGTCGAAGGCCACCACGAAGGGCCGGCGCACCAGCGTGTACTCCAGCAGGTGCACCAGCAGGGCGTGCGTGTTCTCGCCACGCACCTCCGTGGCCATGGCGCGCGTCACCTCGTTCTCCGGCAGGCGCAACCCCAGCACGTCCGCCAGCAGGGGCTCCCACTCCGGCCCGTGGGGGTGGTCGGCCAGGGACTCGCGCAGGCCCTCGCGCAGGGGCTCCGCCGAGGTGACGGCCTCCGCGTCCGTCCTCGCCCGCGTGGTGAGCAGCGCCTCCAGCAGCGGCCGCCAGGCGCGGTACGCCACCGCGCGCTCGATGGCATCCCCCTGCCCCACCAGACACGGCAGCTCCCGCTCGGCCGCGTCGGTGAGGATGGCGGAGAGCAGCATGGACTTGCCCAGCCCCGTGTCCGCCTCCAGCACCAGCGCGCCGCCGATGCCCGCCGCCAGCTCGTCCAGCACGCCCCGCACCTGCTCGCGCTCGTGCTCGCGCCCCACCATGCCCCGCTCGAGCTGGCTGCGGTAGGCCGCCAGCAGCGGCTGCTGCCCCAGCCACGTCGAGGAGTCGAAGGCGGGCGTGGAGCCGGCCGGCTTGTTGCGCAGCACGCGGTGAAGGGCGACGGGGCTGGACTTCCCCTTGAGCTGGACGGGCGGCAGGGCCTCCAGCTCCACCCGGCCCCGCGTCGCGCGCGCGGTGGGCTCGTCGCACAGCACCTCGTCCTCGGCGCGCTGCATCAGCCGCGCCGACAGGTTCACCACGTCCCCCAGCACGGCGTACTCGCAGCGCGAGTCGGCGCCATAGGTGCCGCAGAAGGCCCGCCCCGTCGTCACGCCAATGCCGTGGCGCAGCCCCTGGGCCCGCAGGGCCTCGCCGATGGCCAGTGCCCCCTTCAGGGCCCGCTCGGCGTCGTTCTCGTGGGTGAGCGGCGGCAGGCCGAAGGTGCACGCGAAGACGATGCCCTTGTCCTCGGTGACGACCTGGTTGAGGTGCCCCTCGAAAGCGGCCAGCGCCTCCTGTACCGCGAGCGTGACGCGCTGGAGCGTCGAGCGCTCGGCCTGCAGCATCAGCCTCGGCTCCTTGAGGTTGATGAACAGCACGGACACCGGCCGCACCTCGGCCATCCACTCGGCGTGGCCGGCGTCCAGGCGGCGCAGCACCGTGCGGGGGACGAAGGCGCGCAGCGCGGACGGCGCCCACCCCGGCGGCTGCAGCGGGAGCGCATCCCCCGCCGTCAGCCCCGGCACGTTCACGAGCGCTCGCAGGCGGAAGAAACCTCCCGGCAGGGAGTCCCCCACCGCCCGGGCCCCCAGCAGCGCCCGGGCACGCTCATCCAGCACCACCTCGCCCGGGGAGGCCTCGTGGGCCGCCTGCCCCATGGCCTGGAAGGGCGCGCCCGTGGGCAGCAGCGACAGCCCCAGGTCCTCCCGCCCGACGATGGAGTACGACAGCGGGCCCGTGGCGATGCCGATGCGCAGCCGGATGTCGCGCAGCTCCGGCAGAGAGGCGCTCTGGAGGATGGGCTGCTGCTGGATGGCCAGCGCGCAGCGGGCCGCCGCCAGCACCGCGGCCTCCGGATTGTCCCCGGGCACCGTCCACGCGGCCAGCAGCGCGTCCCCGGCGAACTTCAGCACGTCCCCTCCCGAGCGGGACGTGCGCTCGATGAGGTGGCCGAACACGGCGTTGAGCAGCTCCTGCAGCCGCTCCAGCGCCCCCGGCCCCTGCCGCGCGATGCGCTCCACGCGCGGCACGAAGCCGGAGATGTCGGCGAACAGCACCGCCCCCTGGAGGACGGTCATCGACTCATGGGGCACCCGCGCCACCACGCGCTCCACCACGCAGTGGGGGACATAGCGTGTCAGCTCGCCGGGGGCCTGCCTCATGACGCCTTGTCTTCACCCGTGGGGGCCGGCATCCGCGCGACGACCAGCAGGTGGACGGCCTCGAAGACGATGACGGTGGTGAAGGTGACGAGCATCCACAGGAAGGGCTCCTCGATGGGAACCCCCGCCCACGCGTTGATGAAGATGCCGATCATCATCTCCGGCCGGTAGCCCCACCACTCATAGGGCACGGCGGCGGTGGCCTCCCACAGCATGCTGATGGTGAACATGGCGAGGGCCACGAAGCTGTAGGCCCGCCAGTTGATGAACGGGCTCACCGAGCCCAGCAGGAGGGTGCCGGGGATGAAGGCCACGGCGAGCAGGAAGGCGAAGTAGCCCGGGAAGCCCGGCTGCCCGGTGGAGCGCTTATAAAGGATGGCGGCGACCAGCAGGGCCACGCCGGTGAGCGCGCTGGGCCAGTGCAGCTGAATCTTCGGGCGGATGGCGCGCCG
>NZ_DASVWK010001063.1:0-1933 GCF_036389735.1 Archangium sp.
GGCGGGCGCTGGGCGCCACCGACACCAACGCGCCGCCGAAGCTCGGGGTGAGCACCACGCAGCTGTCCTTCTCCAGCGCTGGCTCCCAGCAGCTCACGGTGCGCAACGTCGGCGGTGGCACGCTCCAGGTGACCGCCACCGTCTCCGGTGCGCAGTCCTCCGCGGTGTCCCTCTCCACCCGCTCGCTGTCCGTCCCGGCCTACCAGTCGGTTCCGCTCACGGTGACCGTCAATCCCGGGTCGCTGGCCAACGGCAGCTACGTGGCGCAGCTCGCCCTGGCCTCCAGCGTGGGCTCCGCCGAGGTGCTGGTGAAGTTCCGCGTGGGTGCCACGCAGGACAAGGACGCCGTCATCGCCTTCCTCTACAAGGACGCCCTGGGCGAGTGGCAGTTGGACGATGAAGACGGGGCCTGGCTGGTGCCGGCGCAGGGCAATTACAGCTACTCCGTGTCGCTCAAGCCGCGCACCTACTACGTGCTGGCCTCCATCGACGACACCGGGGACGGGAAGTTCTTCGAGGATGGCGATCGCGTGGGCGTCTGGCGGGACTTCACCGAGATGGAGCCCCTCGAGGTGAAGAAGAGCCAGACGGTGCAGAACATCAGCTTCGCCCTGGTGCCCTACAAGGTGGAGTCGGAGCCGGTGGGCTCGAAGGTGGGCCAGCCCTGCACCAGCAACGCGGACTGCGGGACGGATGGCCTGTGCGCGACGGACGCTCCGCAGGGCTACTGCACCCTGGACTGCCTCGACTCCACCTGCCCGGCAGGCTCCAAGTGCTTTGGCAACAGCGCGGGCACCGCCGCCTACTGCTTCGCCACGTGCACGGGCGTGGGTGGCCAGGGCTCCTGCCGCTCGGGCTACATCTGCTACGACGACGGCACCGGCAGCGGCGCGTGCGACATCCCTTGATGTCGCGGTGATGAGGGCCGGAGGGGGGCGGGCGGGGAGGGACGCGCGCCCCGTGCCCCCTCCCCACCGGGCTGGCGGAAGGTTGACACTCGCACATCGGGAGCGTTCCCTCGCTCCCGGTCCGTGCACATGCTCGGAAGAATCTTGTCCCCCGAGCCTTCCTCCCTGTTGCAGACCTTGAAGTCGGAGACCCGCCCGCACCATGAACGCGCCGAGCGTGTGGTGCGCCTGATGGACCCAGGTCTCACCCCCGCCGGGTACCGGCGCCACCTGGAGGCCCTCTACGGCCTCCATCACCCGCTGGAAGCGGCCCTCGCCGATCGGCTGGAAGGGCGCTTCCCGGAGCTGCGCCTCGCCGAGCGCTGGAAGTTGCCGCTGCTGGAGGTCGACCTCCGAGGGTTCGGCCATGACGAGGCCTCGCTGGCACGCCTGCCACGGCTCTCGTCTCCGCCCTCGTTGCCCGACGTACCCGAGGCGCTTGGCGCCCTCTATGTCCTGGAGGGGGCGACGCTCGGGGGGCAGCTCCTCCTGCGTCACCTCACGCGCCACTTCGAGGGCGTCCCCGTGGGCGACTTCGCCTTCTTCCGGGCCTACGGCGCGGCCGTGGGGCCCATGTGGAAGGCCTTTGGCGAGGCCGTCACGCGCGCCTGTCCGGACCCGGCGCTCACCCCCCGGGTGGTGCGGGGGGCCCAGGACACCTTCGAGGCCTTCGAGGCCTGGCTGCGCGAGGTCCATGCCGATGCGCCCCCCCCTCTCTGAAGCGGACCTGTCCCAGTGCGACCGGGAGCCCATCCACCTGCTGGGGGGCATCCAACCCCACGGGGTGCTGTTGGCCTTCTCCGAGTCGGAGTTCACCCTCGCGCTGGTGAGCGCCAACACCGAGGCCCTGCTGGGGCGACTTCCGGAGACGCTCCTGGGCCGACCGCTGGCGGAGGTGCTCCCCCCCGCGTCGCTGGCCCTCCTCACCCGGGCCCTGTCCCAGCCCGGCATCCCGAGCCTGCGCCTCGAGGCCGCGGGCCGCTCCT
>NZ_DASVWK010001064.1:0-11555 GCF_036389735.1 Archangium sp.
CACCCAGGGCCGCCACCTCCTCCAGCGCCTCCTCCAGCGCCTCGGCATTCGCGTATCGCGCCTCGGGTGCCTTCTCCAGCATGCGCAGACACAGCTCGCTCAGTGCCGGCGGCACGCGTGGGTTGAGCTCGAGCGGAGGTCTCGGGATCGCGTGGAGGACGGCGTGCACCATCCCCGGGCTCTGCCGATCACCGAAGGGCAGCGTGCCCGTCAGCAGGAAATAGAGCACCACCCCCAGCGCCCACAGATCGTCTCCTGGCCCCGCCGGGTACGGCTCCGGGCTCTCGCTCTCGCGGACGAAGCGCCAGGCCTCGGGGCTCCGGTACTCCGGAGTCCCCGGGGGAAGCACGGCGGTGAGGCGCTGTGCGCCCTCGAAGCCCGCGGCGCCGAAGTCCACCAACACCGGTTCCCCATCCGAATCGCGGATGAGGATGTTGGACTCCTTCACGTCCCGGTGGACCACTCCGGCGGCATGCACGGCGCCCAGGGTCCGCACGCAGGGCAGCAGCACCTGCCGCACCAGCTCGAGCGCGGTTGGATTCCGCTCCCGCATCCACACGTCCAGCGCGCGGCCCTCGACGAAATCCAGCGCCAACACGATGAAACGCGGCTCGTCGTCCGGCCACAGCCCATACCCATGGAAGCGCACCACGTGGGGGTGTCGGATCCGGCGCAGCGCGTCCACCTCCCGGTCGCCCCGCGAGTCCAGGGGCACCACCTTGATGGCGAAGGCCCGCCCCCCCCTGCTCGCCCGGTACACGGTGCCGAAACTGCCAGAGGAGATCGGCGCCTCCACGGTGAAGCCGGCCACCTGCGTCCCGGGCTTGAACTCCCGCCAGGGCCGCTCCCCTGCCCCTCCCGCGCCGCTTTCGTTCTCGCGCATCCCACCTGCCTTCTAAAAGGCCAGGAGGAGACGCTTTCGCCCCCGTTGCTGTCCATGACCCGTGGGGCAGTCCGTGTCTTGGAGGCCGCGAGAGGTTCTGCTTCGCTTCTCAGCGCGCGGTGCGGAAGGCGAGCACCAGCGTGGTGGAGAGCGTGGTGAGGACCAGCGACCACCAGGCCACGCTCCCAGGCAACGTCCCCGAGGTGAAGCCTGGATCCACCGCCCGGGTCGCGAGGAAGCCGGCGAGGCTCGCGGTGCCACAGACGACGAACCCGGTGACGAGCGGCAGGAAGAGCATCGTCCAGACCGCTCCGAGTGTTCCACCGCCCAGCGGGCGTGGCAGGCCCAGGGACGCGCCCGCCAGCACCAGCACGGCTCCCACGGCGAAGACGAGGGCCGCGGTGCTCCAGAAGCGGATGCGATCCCGTTTCCAGAGCGCCTCGACGAAGGGCGGGTTCTCCCCTCCGAAGATGACGCGCGTGTGACCGGCGCGCTCTCGCTCCAGGCGAACCTGGCGGCCGTGAGTCTTGGCGGCCACGAGAAAAGTCACCACGGACAAGACGAGGACGATGGCGCGAAGCGGCATGGACTCAGCCCTTCTTGACGAGGTGGACGTTGAAGTCCGGGGTGCCCAGCGCGCCCCACAGCCGGATCCACAGCAGCAGGTAGGCCTCGGTGCCGCGCGAGGTGGTGATGTCACCCATGTCGATGATCTGCTTCCAGCCGAACCACTCGGTGAGCAGCTGCTTCACGCGGTTCTTCGCCTCGGCGTCGTTGCCGGAGACGAACACGCTGTGCTCGCCGGGGATGCGCGCTGGATCCACCATCACGTTGGCGCTGACGGTATTGAGCGTCTTGACCACCTTCAGCTCGGGGAAGGCGCGCTGGATCTGCTCGCCGAGCGAGTCGCTGTTGGACACGAACAGCGTCGGCGGCATGCCCTTGGAGAAGTCGAGCGGGTTGGAGAGATCCAGGAGGATCTTCCCCTTCAGGTTCTGCTTCCCGGCGGCCTCGAGCGCCTCGATCGAGCCCGAGCCGAGCGTGCAGTTGAAGAGGATCTCCCCGAAGGCCGCCGAGTCGGCGAACGTGCCCTGCGAGGCCCTGGCGCCGGCCTTCTTCACCCAGGCCGTGGCCTTCTCGTTGTTCGCCGAGCGCGAGCCCATCTTCACCTCGTGCCCGAGCTCCACCAGCTTGCTGGCGATCGTCTCGCCGACCATACCCGTACCGAGAACCGAGATCTTCATGGCGTTGCCTCCGTGGGCGCCCCCTGTGCGGCGCCTGTCACCTGAAGCGTAGCCGTCAACCGGGCGAACAGCGAGCCCCACCCGCCGCTAGTCCACCTGCACCTGGGCCATCTTGCGGCGGTTGCCGAGGAAGTCATCCACGCCGTGGGCGATGGCCTGGGCCACGTCCTCCTGGTACTTCTCCGTGGCCAGGCGCTTCTCCTCCTCGGCGTGGGACAGGAAGGCCGTCTCCACGAGGATGGCCGGCATCTTCGTGCCCAGCAGCACGTAGAAGAGCGCCTCCTTCGTGCCCAGGTTCTTCACGCCCGAGTAGTTGCTGGACAGGTGGCTCACGAGGTTCTTCTGCACCTGGGTCGCCAGCCGCGTGGACTCCTCGGTGTTCGCCTTGGTGGCCAGATCCGCGAGGATGAATTGAAGGTCGCTGATGCCCTTCTCGGAGGACGCGTTCTCTCGCGCCGCGAGGCGGATGGAGTAGCGGTCCGCCGAGGTATTGAGCGTGTACGTCTCGACGCCCCGCAGCTTCGAGGTGGGCGCCGAGTTGCAGTGGATGGAGATGAAGAGATCTCCCTTCAGCTCGTTGGCCAGACGGGCGCGCTCCTCCAGCTTGAGGTAGCGATCGTCCTCGCGGGTGAGCATCACCTCCAGCCCGCGGGTGCGCAGCTCGCGCGCGAGCTTCAGTGCGATGGCCAGCGTCACGTCCTTCTCCTGGGTGCCCTTGCGGCCGATGGCCCCGGTGTCGTGCCCGCCGTGGCCCGCGTCGATCACCACCCGGCGCACCTTCAGCCCGAGCTGCTCCGCCAGCGTCAGCTCGGCGCTGTTGGACACCTTGGCCACCGCCTTGAGACGGGCCTGGGCCACATGCTCGTCCACCGGGGCCGTGACCGGCTTGTTCGACGCGGGAGGCGCGGAGGCCACCGCCTGCGCGGGCTCCACCGCCGGCTTCGACTCCGACGCGGGAGTGGGCGCGGGCGCGGTCACCGTGGGCGTCGGCTCCGGATCGGCCGGCTTGGACAGGTCGACACGGATGACGACGGGGGCCGGCGGCTCGGCGGCCTTGGGAGGCTCGGCGGCGGCCACGACCGGGGCGGCCTTGGGCGGGTTGCGCACCGGGGCGGGCGTCGGCGCCTTGATGGGAGGCGACGGCAGCGAGGCCAGCAGCGCCTTCAGCTCGCGCACACGGTCCCCCTTGGGGTTGGCCGTGAGGCTCTGGGTGATGACGCGGCGCGCGGACTCGGGCTGATCCAACCGCTCGAAGTAGACACGCGCGAGCGTGACGGCCGCGTCGTCCGCGAGCCGGTGCCTCGGGTGGGCCTCCATCACGCGGCTGTAGTCGGCGATCGACGCGCGCAGATCGTCCTCGACGAAGGACATGCGGCTCAGCTCGTTGAGCAGCTCGGCGGCCGTGTAGAGGGCCTCCGCGGTCCTCGGGCCCCTGGGGTAGCGGCTGGCCACGGCCTCGAACTTGCGCGCCACGTTGAGCCAGTGGTGGCGCAGCTTGCGCCGGGCCGCGTCATCCTTGAGCGCGTAGTAGGACCGGCGCGCCTCCTGGTAGGCGACCTCGGCCGCGTCGCGCTTCGCCTGGGCGGCGAGCGGCGACAACAGGGCCAGCAGCAGCAGGAGGGCGAGGCGCGAGGTCATGAGGAGTCCTCCGGGTACGGCGAGGGCTACAGACGTGTGTCACGGCCCCCCTGCCCTCGCAAATTTTCGCCCCCAACGGGTGGGCGTCTCAGCGCATCCACCCGAGCGCCCGCGCCAGCCGCTCGTCGATGACGCGGGCCTCGTCGGGCAGCGAGGACAGCACCGCCGCCAGCACCTTGTCTCCGTTGCGCACCGGCGCCCGCCCCGGGCCCAGGCGCGCGCGCACCGTGTGCTTGCGATCCTGCTTCCAGTAGCTGGCCGGGAAGAGCACCTCGCGGCGCGACTCGGGCAATGCCTCCTCCGGCGTGAGCCACACCAACATGCCCGTGCGCAGCGGCTGCAGCTCCGCGCGCAGCGTCCGCCGCAGCTCCCGCGCGAAGAGGCCCACCGCCACCAGTCCTCCGAGTGCCAGCCCCCAGGGCACCAGCCCCAGCGCTCGCGCGCGCGAGCGCACGTACCCCGCCTCGCGCGGCCTGTCTGGCACACGCGGATCCACCAGCAGGCGGATGCGCGCCCCCGGGCCCAGGCCCTCGGCGTACTCGGCGAAGGTGCGCACCCCGCTGGCCGAGTACCGCAGCGGTCCCACCGCGTAGAGGACCTCCAGCGTCGCCTCGGCGCCCTCGCGCTGATCGCGGGGCGGCAGCTTCAGCGCCGCCACCGTGCCCTCCAACTCCTCGGCTCGCGAGATGAAGCCCCGCTCCTCCACCACGAAGCGGCCCAGGGCCCACGCTCCCGTGCCCAGCGCCGCCATCACCGCCAGTCCCAGCGCCAGCACGCGCACCAGCCGAGCGAGGGCTCCGGGCACTTTCGACAGGGGGACACGCCGGGGGGCCTGGGGGATGGCGAGCTGCATGGCCTCATCCTACTTCGCCAAATCGCGAAGTGCTCGAAAGACCAGTCTCCGAGTCAGCGCGGCCCTGGTGTAGGCTCGTGGCTACAACGTTCGCTGGTGCCGGGGGTGCACCTTCGTCATGTCGACCACAACCACCATCGACACGGAGCAAGGGGTTCCAGGAGGGACGAAGCCCTACGCCCACGAGCGCGCCTCGCGCTCGCCAGGAGCATGGCTTCTGTCGTGGATGGATCGCTTCCTGTCGGAGCCCCTGCGCCAGGCCGAGCCGGATGAACTGGGCCGCTACCGCCTGCTGGTGGGCATCGCCCTCTTCCTGCTGCTGATGGACGGGATGACCCTGTTCTTCCTCCCGGGGAGCCCCCAGCCCTGGGTGATTGGCCCGGTGGTGACCTTCTCCACCCTCATGGTCACGAGCTCGCTGGTGCTGCTGCGCCGGAGGTCGTCGCATCAGCTCTCCGCGACGCTCGTCTGCTACAGCATCGCGATCGGGTTCGTGATCACCAGTCTCGCCAGCAAGGGTCCCTACACGGCCTCCCACGCGGCGGGCATGCTGCTGCCCGCGCTGTCGGTCTATCTGGTGGGGGCGCGCCAGGGGCTCATCCTCACCCTGCTGGTGGGCTTCTTCGTGGGCATCGTCCATCCCCTCTACTTCACCGCCTCCGGCCTGCTCAACCCGCCCGTCCACATCGGCTCCCTGTGGTCGTTGGACACCTTCGCCGTCGTCTGCATGCTGGGCATCTGGGCGGTGAGCTGGATGCACACCTCCGCGCGCGCTCATGCCCACGCGGCCCGAGAGCAGGCCCTCAAGACGCTCCGCGAGAGCGAGCGCAAGCTGCAGAGCCTCATCGAGAATACGGAGGACCTGGTGTGCTCGCTGGACACGGAGGGGCGGCTCATCGTCGGCAACTCGGTGATGCGACGCGCCCACCGCGAGCGCTATGGGCAGGATCCGGTGGTGGGCGAGTCGATCGTCCCCCGGGAGTCCGCCGCCATCTATGAGAACTGGAAGAAGCGCCTCGCCCAGGCGTTCAGCGGGCAGCGCGTCCGGCTCGAGCAGACCCAGACGTGGGAGGGCAAGGTGCGGGTGATGGACGTCTCCCTCCACCCCGTCTTCGGAGAGGACGGCAAGCCGCTGGGGTTGACCCTCTTCGGACGGGACGTCACCGAGCGCAAGGAGGCCGAGAACAAGCTCAGCGAGATGCACCGCACCCTGCTGGATGTCTCGCGCCATGCGGGCATGGCGGAGGTGGCCACCGGCCTGCTGCACAACGTGGGCAACACCCTCAACAGCGTCAACGTCTCGGCCAACATCGTCACGGATCGCATCCGCGCCTCGCGGGTGGGAGGACTCGCCCGGGCCACGGAGCTGCTGCGCGAGCACTCCGAGGACCTGTGCACGTTCCTGTCCACGGATCCCCGCGGCAAGCAGCTCCCGAGCTACCTCATCGCCATGTCGGAGCAGCTCGTCGAGGAGCAGCAGGCCCTGCTGGCCGAGCAGCGCCTGCTCACCGAGAGCATCGAGCACGTGAAGTCCATCGTCAGCATGCAGCAGGAGCACGCGCGCTTCTCCGGGGTGATCGAGCTGCTGTCCGTGCCCCGGCTCATCGACGATGCCCTGCGGCTGCACACCGGCGCCTTCGAGCGCCTGGGGATCGAGATCCGCCGCGAGTACGTCGAGGTGCCTTCCATCCTGGTGGATCGGCACAAGCTGCTGCAGATCCTGCTCAACCTGCTGAGCAACGCACGGCACGCGCTGCTCGACAGCGGGCGCCCGGACAAGCGACTCACCATCCGCGTCGCGCCCGGCTCCGACGGGCGGCTGAGCATCCAGGTGTCCGACAACGGCATGGGCATCGCGCCGGAGATCGTGGCGCGCCTCTTCACCCAGGGCTTCACCACCAAGAAGGACGGCCACGGTTTCGGGTTGCACATCAGCGCGCTGGCCGCGGCCGAGATGTCCGGCAACCTCACGTGCTCCAGCGAGGGGCCCGGCCAGGGTGCCACCTTCACCATCGAGCTGCCCCTCCAGCACGAGGGCACCGTCCGATGACGCTCCCCCTCCTCCTGGGCTTCATGGCCACGCTCACCGCCAGCACTCCCCCTCCTTCCCCGGACTTCGGCGCCGAGGCCGCGACCCGCTTCGCGGAGCTCGCGCTCGCCTGCGTCCACAAGGAGTACCCGAACAAGATCGCTCACGTGATGACCGGCGACGCGGACGCGCGCCCGCCCCGCGAACTCACCCCCGCCTTCTACGGCTGCTACGACTGGCACTCCGCCGTCCACGGGCACTGGTTGCTCGTGCGGCTGGCGCGGACCTTCCCGGACGCCCCCTTCGCCGCGCGCGCGCGGGAGGCGGTGGCCCGGAGCCTCACCCCCGCCAACATCGAGGCCGAGGTGCGCTACCTGAGTGGCCCTGGCCGGGTCTCCTTCGAGCGCCCCTATGGGCTGGCCTGGCTGCTCCAGCTCGCCGCGGAGCTGCGGGAGTGGGACGATCCCCAGGCCCGGGAGTGGTCGGCCACGCTCGAGCCGCTGGAGGCCCGCGCGGCGGCTCGGCTGCGGGAGTGGCTCCCCAAGCTCTCGCGTCCCATCCGCGAGGGCGAGCACGATCAGACGGCCTTCTCCTTCGGGCTCGTTCTGGACTGGGCGCGGGAGGCGGGGGATGCGCCGATGGAGCAACTGCTGACGGAGCGGGTGCTGGCGTACTACGGCAAGGATCGCCGGTGCCCGCTCGCGTACGAGCCCTCGGGACAGGACTTCCTCTCGCCGTGCCTCGCCGAGGCGGATCTGATGCGGCGCGTCCTGCCCCCGGTGCGCTTCGCCACGTGGCTGCGCGACTTCCTGCCGGAGCTCCCCTCCAATGGCTCCCCGTCCTGGCTCGAGCCGGCGATCGTCACCGATCCGACCGATCCAAAGCTGGCACACCTGGACGGTTTGAACTTGAGTCGGGCTTGGATGCTGGAGGGGATCGTCTCCGGCCTTCCCGCCGCGGACAAGCGACTCCGCTCGCTGCGGGCCACCGCCCAGCGGCACCGCGAGGCGGGACTCCGGGCCGTGACGGGCGCCCACTACGAGGGCGGACACTGGCTGGGCAGCTTCGCCGTGTACCTGGTGACCGGCAGGGGCGTGACGCGCAAGCCCCGAGGCTAGGGCAGCGGGTGGTGCTGGCGAACGAACGCCTCCAGCAGATCGAAGGCGGTGGCGAGGATGTCCTCGGACGGGAGGAACACCACCCGGAAGTGGGTGGTGCCCGCCTTCTGCCCGAAGCCGCTGCCGTGGACGAACAGCACGCCCGTCTCACGCAGGAGCGACAGCACGAAGGCCTCATCCGACGTCACCCCCGGCAGTTGGATGCGGGGCATGGCGTAGAACGCGGCGGCGGGCTCCACCACCGACAGGCCGGGGATGGCGTTGATCCGGCGCACCATCAGATCCCGCCGTGAGCGCATCCGTCCCATCATCTCCGCGAGGTGCTCCTGCGGCCCCTCCAGCGCCGGAGCGATGGCGTACTGCGGCGGGCCCGCGCTGCACAGCCGGGCGTCCGCCAGCCGGAGCACCGCGGCCTTGAGCCCCGGCATCAGGTGTGAATTGCAGAAGACGAGCCACCCCACCCGCCAGCCACAGGCCAGGTAGGCCTTGGACAGGCCTCCAAAGGTGATGATGGGCACGTCCGTCGCGAGCGACGCGGTGGGGATGTGCACCTTGTCGTAGAGCAGCTTGTCGTAGATCTCGTCGGACAGGATGACGAGCCCGCGCCGCCGGGCGATCTCCAGCAGCCCCTCCAACACGTCCCGATCGAGCACCGCGCCCGTGGGGTTGTTGGGATTGCACAGCAGGATGGCGCGAGTGCCGGGCGTGCACAGGGCGTCGATCTGCGCGAGATCCAACGACCAGCCCTTGTCCTCGTCGAGGGAGTACGGCACGGCCTGGA
Source organism: Archangium sp. (assembly GCF_036389735.1). GTDB lineage: Bacteria > Myxococcota > Myxococcia > Myxococcales > Myxococcaceae > Archangium. The sequence goes on from NZ_DASVWK010001064.1 coordinate 8,547, forward strand.
CGCCCAGCCTGGCCGCGAGCGCGTTGTAGAGCGGGTAGCCGGGGGACGGTACGAGCACCCGCTCACCGGGCTCCAACAGGGCCGTGAGGGCCAGATCAATGGCCTCGCTCGCGCCGTTGGTGACGACCACATCCAGGGGGGTGATGCCGGGGATGCCATGGCGGAAGGACTCGCGGGCGATGGCCTCGCGGGCGGCCGGGATTCCCGCCGAGGGCACGTAGCCGTTGTGGCCGTCCCGCATCGCCCGGTGGACCGCCTCGATCAGATGCGGAGGGGTCTGGAAGTCGAACTTCAGCGGATCGCCGATGTTCAGATAGAGGATGCGCCGACCCTGGGCCTCCAGACGAAGTGCCTCCGCCACGACGTTGCGGATGGCGTACCTGACGTTCTCGATGTGCCGGGCGGGTTGGACCAAGGGGACCTCGGGATGGGGGGGCACCTTCTACACCGGGGAGCCGATTTCAAGGCACCAAGGAATGCAGAGGGTTCCGAGCAAGCAACACTTCCAGCCAGGCAGGACGAGGTCGAACTACGGGAACGTCATGCCGTCGAAGAACTCGCCCCCGCCGCCCCTCTCCTGGCTCCACAGCTTCAGGGTGAAGGTGTGGCGCGCCTTCTCCTCCGGCGCTTCCACCTCCACCACGACACGGCCTGTTTTGCCCGAGGGGATGGGCTCCAGCGGCCACAGGCCGAGCGCCTTCAACTCCACCCCCTGCGGTCCCACCAGCACCGCGCCAGCGGGTGTCCAGGGCGTGTTTCCCTCATTCCGCAGCTCCAGCGCCACGGCCAGCCGCACCCCCTTGCGCCCGCCTTCCCCGTGCCCGGTGTCGGAGCGGTAGCTGTGCGCCTTGGAAACGGTGAGCGTGTTGCCAGGGCGTGCGGACATGCTCCTCTTGATGTTCTTGGAGGGGACGCCTTCCTCGCCCATGAGCCGCTGGGCGAAAAGTCCCGTGAGCCCCACCTGTCCGGTGCACTCGGCGTGGAGGCGCGCCTTCTCCCGCCGACACTGCCGGACTTCCTCCAGCGCCCGTTGCTCGCCCTCCCGGTAGGAGGCCACCGTGCGCGGCTGGCGCGTCACGACCACCTGCTGCTCGGCCTCCGAGGGGTGCACCACCAGCAGGAGGGTGACACTCGCCGGGGCCACACCGTCCTGGAAGGACACCCTCACAGGCACGCGCTCCCCATCCGGCAGGGCTTGCGTGGGCATGAGGGTGAAGCCCACCTCATCCTCTATCACCCGGAAACGCTCCCGTCCGGCCAGCTCCACGCGCGCCAGCTTCGCGTTGAAGAAGAAGCTGCTGGAGCGCCCCGGGCGGATGCACACCTCATGCGCCTCGCTGGGAGTGTCCGCCGTCAACTCGAGGTGGCGCGTGCCCGACGTACAAGGGGGCAGTGGGGAGGACTCGCGGGTGCCAGCCGGGGCGGCGAGCAGCATGAGTCGCAGGAGCGCGGCGGAGGACAGGGCGAACATGGGACGGGGACCTCCCGAGTGGGACGAGATCGGAGAAGACGGCTCTATTGGAAACGGTCCACCACCCGCACGTCCGCGACAGGAGCCACCAGCACCTCGCCCGGCTTGCTTTCGGGCTCTATCACCATCCCCACCTCCCCCTCGTCGAACAACTCCATGCACACCGTGTACGTCTCCCCGGTGGGAGTGCGCGCCTCGGTGAAGCGGCCGTACACGCGCCCCTCTCCGAAGTAGAGCCGTCCGGAGAGCCGGGTCCGGTTCGGCAGTGCCGTCTTTCCCGTGGGCGTGTCCCAGTCGCCGAACAATAGGACGGGAGTGTCCTCGCGCACGGGGATGCCCCTGCCGCGCACGTCGGACCACTCGAAGGTGTGCTCTTCTCCCAAGCGCAGGCCCAGCGTGCCCGTCATGGTCTCCACGGCCCCGGCGGGGCATGCCTGCGGAGGCGGTGCCGGGCGTACCGGAGGCACCGGCTGCGGCGCGCTCACGCAGGCCTGCAAGGCGGCGCCGGTGAGGCCGAGACACGCGTTGCGCACGGAGGCTCCTCGGCCCTTGGGCGTCTGCTGCTGCTTCTTCATGGGGGCGGTGTCCTTTCGGGGCGCCGCGGGTGAGGCGGCGACAATGGCCCGTGCAGGTTCCGGCGATGGCTCGGGGGGCGCCACTTCCTGGCCGGAGGAGAGCCACCAGGCCCCCAGTGCCAGGGACAACCCCGCGCCCACGCCCGCCAGCACCCGGACCCCACGCCTCCGCCTCTTGCCCGCCGCTGGCCTCTCCTCGTGCAGCGGCACCGTCCAGGCCGCGTCAGCCCGGGCCTTCACCTCCTCCAGCGCCTCGTACAACGCCACGGCGCTGGGGTAGCGCGCCTCGGGCCGCTTCTCCAGCAGCCGCAGGCACACCGCCTCCACGTCCCGGGGCACGCGCGGGTTGACGAGGTGCGGAGGCAGGGGCGCCCGGTGCAGCACCGCGTCCACGTCCACGCCCCCCTCGTCGGTGAGCCGGAAGGGAAAGCGCCCCGTCAGCAACCGGTAGAGCACCACCCCCAGCGCGAACAGGTCATCCCCGGGCCCGGCCCGGTAGTGCGCGCCCGGCATGCCCGCGTGCGCGCGGCCGAAGGCCCACGCCTCGGGGGCTCGGTAGCGGAGCGTGCCCGGGGGGAACATCCCCTTCGTCAGCGTGGCATCTCCCTCGTGGTAGCCCACCCCGAAGTCCACCAGCACCGCCTGCCCGGTACTCTGGCGCACCAGGATGTTGGCCTCCTTCACGTCCCGGTGCACTACCCGGGCCTCGTGCACCACCGCCAGCGCACGTGCCACCTCCAGCACCCGGTCCACCACCTCGCTCGTGTCGCGCCCGGGCTGGCGCCCCCATTCCTCCAGCGTGGGGCCCTCTATCAACTCCAGCCGCAACCACAGGAAACGGGGCTTGGCGTCGGGCCACTGGCCCGCGCCCAACTGGCGCACGAGGTTGGGGTGGTGCAGGCGCGTGCCCAGCGCCATCTCGCGCCAGGCGCGCGCGGCCCGTTCGGCGCCCTCGTCCAGGGG
>NZ_DASVWK010001065.1:0-3232 GCF_036389735.1 Archangium sp.
CGCGCCGCAATGGCGAGCGTTTCGCGCTGCCGAACCTGGAGTTCATCCACGCGGATGTCCGCGATGTGGACCTGTCGGACGGCACCGCGTTCTATCTGTACTTCCCCTTCTGGGGAGAGGTGGCGCACGCGGTGGCCCGGATGCTCGGGGACGTCGCGCGGGCCCGGGACATCACCGTGTACGCCTCGGGTCCCCGCCATGACTACGGCGAGCACTTCCTCGAGCAGGTGTCGCAGGGGGCGCTGTGTCTCGCGCCGCAGCGCCAGGACTTCGCTGACGTGATGATCCTGCGCAGCGCCGCCTTCGCGTGAGTGGCTGGGCTGTGAAGGCCGCTGCTCCGTGAGTCGGTTCCTGCTCACCCGGTGCGCCCGCTCCCGTGCAGGCGCGTGCACGCGTCCCTCCCCGGTCCCGCGATGGCTGGGACGACAGCTCCCTCCGGCACGGGAGCTGCTTTGGGCTGGAACATGACGAGAAGACTGCTCCTGTTCGGAGCCTGCGTGGGTCTGGGGTCGTCCGGTTGCGTCTCGACGGGGATGGCGCGCACGGTGGACAAGGGGGCACTCCAGGTGTCGCTCGCGGCCGGCGTCCAGAACGTGGGGTCGCACAACCCGCGCGAAGAGAAGCTTGCCCCTTTCATCTCCATGCCGCAGGTGGACCTGGGCGTCCGCTATGGGCTGACCGACCGGATCGACGTGGGCGCCCGACTCTTCCTTCCCGGTGTGGCGGTGGACGGGCGGTTCGCCCTCGTGCGCGCCCCGTCTCTCCAGAGCGGAGTCGACCTCACCGTGGCCCCCGGTCTCCTCTACTCCCATGCGGGCAGCGGAACCTATCTCGACGAGCCCGCCATGCATGCGGAGCTGCCCTTGCTCCTGGGCGTGAACATGGGGGGGAGCCAGCTCGTGCTCGGTGCCAGAGCCGGTGTCCTCTTCAACCTCAAGGAGTCCCCGCCCTCCAGGGGAAGGTCCTCTCTCACGGTGGGCACCAGCCTGGGTGTCGCCGTTCCCTTCACCTCCTGGCTGCGCCTCCTGCCCGAACTCTCCCTGCGGGTGCAAGCCACGGAGGGACCCTACCTGCCCTTCATCCTCCACGCGGGGGTAGGCGTGGTCTTCGGCGGCTACAAGACTTGAGCCCCGGGCCAGCAAGGGCCCGACAGGCAACGAGCAGGAGGAGCACGGGTGCGGCTCGTGCTCGCATGGGGTCGACATCATGAACAGCGTTGAGAGGACTCCTCTTCGAGGCTCCATGCTCATGCGCGAGCCCATCGACGTGATGTCGCCCGAGTTCCGGGCGGACCCGTCCCCCTTCTACGCTCGGCTGCGGAGCGAGCCCATCCAACAGGTGGAGCCAGGCGGACTCTGGGCCATCAGCCGCCATGAGGACGTGCAGTACGTGCTGAAGAACCCGAAGCTGTTCTCCTCCACCTTCCTCCAGCAGATCATGAGACCCGAGTGGCTGGCGGGGGTAGGCAATCCGCTGTCCGAGTCGATCCTGACCATGGATCCGCCGCATCACACCCGGATGCGTGCCCTGGTGAGCCTCGCATTTACCCACAAGACGATTGCCCGGCTGGAGGCGAGCATCCGCCAGGTGGCCGGCGAGCTGGCCGAGGACGTCCGCCGCCAGCAGGAGGTGGATTTCGTCCAGGCGTTCGCCCTGCCGTTGCCGGCGTTCGTCATCGCCGAGCTGCTCGGCTTCCCGCCCGAGCTTCGCTCGAAGCTCAAGCAGTGGTCCGACGACATCATCAGCATCACCGCCAGCGTTCCGGAGCCGCCCGAGCGCATCGCCTACCTGCGGAGCAGCCTCGCGGAACTCCAGTCCTTCCTGCGCGAGGTCATCACGGACCGGAGGGCCCGGCCCCGCGAGGACATGATGAGCGAGCTGCTGGTGGCCGAAGTGGAGGGCCGGCGGCTCACCGACTCGGAGCTGGTCGCCTTCGGCACGGTACTGTTGGTGGGCGGGCTGGAGACGACGGTGTACCTGCTCGGCCATACGGTGCGGAGGATGGCCCAGGCCCCAAAGGTGCTCGCCCGCGTGCGTGCCGAGCCCGCGCTCATCCCCTCTCGGGTAGAGGAGGTGCTGCGCCTGGATTCGCCCTTTCAAATCACCTTGCGACTCACCACCCAGGAGGTGGAGCTGGGCGGGGTGAAGCTGCCGGCGTACGCGCCGGTGGCGGTGATGATGGGCTCGGCCAACCGGGACGAGCGGCAGTTCGAGCAGGCGGACGAGCTGGTGCTGGAGCGCCGCTCGCCGCAACTCCTGTCCTTTGGACACGGCGTGCACTTCTGTCTGGGCGCGCCGCTGGCCCGGATGGAGGCCCACCTCGCTCTGGAGGAGCTGTTCGCCCGCTGCGAGGGGTTTGTCCTCTCCCAGGAGGCGCTGAAGTGGAATCACTCGCTCGGGATTCGCGGGCCGGTGGAGCTACCCCTTCATGCCATCCCGGCGCGCAGAGGAGCCGACGCCGGGGCGCGTTCCTCATAGGGCGCGAAGTGCGGGCCTCTGCGCGCCGGAGGCTGAGTTCATTCCAACGGTTGGAACCGGCTCCGCTTGTAGACGTCTACAAGCGGTGTCGTGTTTTGTCCCACATATACCCATGTTGCTTGTAGACGTCTACAAGCGAAGCCGGCGAGCGCCCGCAAATCAGAATGCACGGCCGGGCCCGGATCGGCGGTGGGGACGAGCGAGCCCGGGTGCCGGGAGCCAGGGGCTCCACGCCACTTACTGCCCGAGCGACTGGGGCGGCGGCTTGGCGCTGAAGGTGGGCACGTAGCACTCCCCCTGGTGTTCGTAGAGCACGTCCGGACACGGAGCTTTCAGCCTGTGAGGTGTCCAGCAGGCGCCGACCAGCTCGACCTCGGCGTAGCGAGTGCAGGGAGGGCGCTTCTGCCCTTTGAAGGGCTCGCGCGGCAGTGGTCGCGCAAGCACCGGGTGCTCCTGGGGCGTGGTGTCCGCGAGCGAACCGCTGGAGAACGGGGCCGGCCTCTCGGCTGCCGTTGGCTCCTCGTCACTCATAAGCACTGGCGCGGCGCTCGCCATGGACTCCGGGCAGTCTGGGGGAGGGGACACAAGGGCCGGACGCACCAGCGCGAAGAGAAGGGCGCCCACCGCGGCGGCGCTCGCCAGCGCCAGCCCCAGGTGCCAGCGGGGGCGGGGCTCGCGGGTGTCGGAGACGGCACGGGCCATGTGCCGCATCGCCTCGTGCAAGCCCTCGAACGTGAACACCGCCGACTCCACC
>NZ_DASVWK010001066.1:0-18106 GCF_036389735.1 Archangium sp.
ACGCTGCCCGAGCGCGATGCCAACGTGGGCCGGTTCTCGGTGAAGTACTCGCGCCAGGATGCCCAGAGCGTCATCTCCGTGGACGCGGCGTTCCGCCAGGTGTGGGATGACAACAAGTCCAAGCGCGTGGACCTGGACTACCGCTACGCCGCCACCCCGGGCCAGGGCGGCCAGTTCGACTTCAAGAAGGTCGAGAACTACCTCAAGGTGAGCGCGAACCCGGAGACCCTCACCATCAAGAGCCGCTGGCTCCAGACGGGCGCGGGCCGCTCGGATGTCAAGCTGTCCGGTGGAGATGTGCCGGCCGGCTCCGAGCTCAAGGCCAACGAGTGCTGGGACACCGCCTTCGCCAGCCGCTTCCTGTGGGCCAGCTGGGCCAACCCCCAGGACAACTACGGCACCGAGGCGACCGACTGCGCCTTCACGCCCGCCGTCTACTCCTCGTTGTAAGCTCGGGGCATGGCGGGAACGACCCAACCAGCCCTGAAGGTCATTCATGGTGGCCAGAAGGATCGGCGCGCGTTCCTGCGCGAGCTGTACTCGACCCATGGCGGCAGCGTGTACGGGCGCTGCCGCTACCTGTTGAAGGACGCGACGAAGGCCGAGGACGCGATGCAGGAGGTGTTCGCCCGCGCCCTCACCCACTCGGACGAGCTGCGCGCCGAGTCCTCGCCGCTGGGGTGGTTGATGAAGATCGCCACCCACCACTGCCTCAACCAGCTCCGCGCGGAGCGGGCCCCCTGGCGGCGCTGGTTCGAGCGGGACGAGACGGCCCGCCCGGAGGGAAGCGGCGGGGAGCAGGCGATGGAGACGCGCGAGCTGGTGCGGTCCCTGCTCTCGCGGGTGGACCTGGAGACCCAGACGGCGGTGGTGCACTACTGGGTGGACGGGATGACGTTGGAAGAGGTGGCCGCGATGCTGGGGCGCTCGGTGCCCACGGTGCGCAAGCGGCTGGAGCGCTTCGCCGCCCTGACGAACGAGGAGCTGAAGATCCCATGAGCACGCACCTGACGGAGTGGAGGCTGCGGCGGCTGCACGCCGGAGAGCTCGCGGGCGCGGAGTCCCAGCAGGCCCAGGCCCACGTGTCCTCGTGCACGCAGTGCCAGGGCGTGCTGAAGGGCCTGGAGGCGAACCAGGCCCGCTTCGAGGCGGAGATTCCCTTCGAGCGCTTCTCGGCCGGCGTGGACCGGGCCCTGCGCAAGCCGTCCTCGGAGCCCTCGCGGCCCCGGCTCAACGGGCTGCTGGTGGCGGTGGCGGCCACGGTGCTGCTGACGGTGGCGGTGCGGCCCCTGCTCTCCCAACCCCCCACCAACCGGCTCAAGGGTGGCGCCACCGCGGAGCTGCGCATCGGTGGAGACGGAATGGCCCAGCGCGCCGTCTCCCCGGGAGCCACCGAGGCGCTCGCACCGGGCGAGCGGGTGCGGCTGGGGTATGTGGCGGGAGAGCACCGGTACGTGCTCGCGGTGTCGGTGGACGAGGCGGGAGAGGTGTCGGCGCTCTACCCCGCCACGGGACCGAGTCTCCCCGTGGAGACGGGTGCCGGGACGCACTGGCTGCCGGACAGCGTGGACTTCCGGGGCGCGGGCCTGGAGCGCGTGGTGGTGGTGCTCTCCGATGAGCCACTGCGGGTGGAGACGGTGCGGGACGCGGCGCGGCGCGCCTGGGAGGTGTCCGGGCGGAACGTGGCGACCCTGCCCTCGCTGGGCGTGGAGGGTGAGGAGCTTCACTGGTTGTTGCGCAAGCCATGAAGCCACGAGCCCCGAGCTGCTCCCTCTCCGCGTGGGCGCTCGCCCTGGCGCTGCTGCTGGCGACGAGCGTCCAGGCGGAGTCGCCGCGCCGCTTCGCGCTGGTGGCGGGCAACGACGAGGGCGGCGCGGACACCCGGCCGCTGCGCTTCGCGCGGGACGACGCGCGCAAGATGCACGACCTGTTGCTGCGGCTCGGCGGAGTGGAGCCCGGCGACGCACGGCTGCTGCTGGACGATGACGCGGACGACTTCCTCCGGGCGCTGTCCGAGCTGGAGGCGAGCGCCCGGGCCGCCCGGGCCCGGGGTGAGCGCACCACGCTCCTCCTCTATTACTCGGGCCACGCGAAGGACGGCTCGCTGCGGCTGGGAGACAGCCAGCTCGACTTCGAGGCCCTGAAACGCCGGCTGTCGGCGGCGCCCGCGGACATCCGCATCGCCATCCTGGACTCGTGCCGCTCGGGGGCGCTCACGCGGACGAAGGGGGCCCGGCGCGCGCCGGCCTTCGCCATCGAATCGGGGGCCTCGCGGGACGCCCGGGGGCTCGTCATCCTCACCTCCAGCGCGTCGGACGAGGACTCGCAGGAGTCGGACCTGCTGGGCGGCAGCTTCTTCTCGCACCACCTGACCAGTGGACTGATGGGGGACGCGGATCGCTCGGGCGACGGACAGGTGACGCTCTTCGAGGCCTACTCCCATGCCTACGCCCGCACCGTCGCGGACACCGCGGACAGCAGCGCCGGGCCCCAGCACCCCACCTTCAGCTACGACCTGGCCGGCAATGGCGACCTGGTGCTGACGGATCTACGGGTGCGCGACGAGGGGCTGCTGGTGCCTCGCACCGCGCCCGCCGGGGCCTACTACTTCGTGGACCCGAGCGGCGCCGTGGTGGCGGAGCTGGACAAGGCCCCGGACGTGGAGCGGCGCGTGGCCCTGGCCCCGGGCGCATATAAGGTGAAGCGCCGGCTGGCGGACCGGCTGCGCGTCGGCGAGACCGAGGTCCGGCGCGGACGCACCACGGTGCTCGACGAGTCGCGGCTGCGGGACGCCCCCTTCTCGGATGACCCGGTGAAGGGCGTGCCCTCGAAGGAGCGCGCGCTCCGCACCTCCTGGACGCTGGGGCTCACTGGCGGCTACCACTCCTTCTTCGACGCCCCCACCCGCGAGCAGCTCTTCCTCTCCACGCCGCTGATGGGCCTGGAGGTGGGCCTGCACCACTACTTCCGCGAGGACTGGCGCTGGGACTTCGACCTCTCGCTGGGCGGGCGGCGCGCCACCCTGGAACTCCCCACGCTCTCGGGCCCGAGCTACCGCTACTCGCTGCTGACGGTGGGCACCTCCCTGGTGGCCGAGTTCCCCCTCGGGAGCGTGTCCCCCTTCGTCGGGGCGCGGCTGGCCTACCTCGTCATGGGGCGCGACTTCGAGGACGCGAGCCTGCCGGACCAGTTCTACGCGGTGCTCACTCCGGGCCTCGTGGCCGGCGTGCGCTGGCGCCTCCCGGGCCGCTTCGAGCTCACCGGGCGCGCGCGCGTCCACTACCTCCTCTACAACGTCGACGCGAAGCGCTCCCTGGGCTACTGGGAGCTCGGAGCGCTCGTGACGTACCGCCTCTGACAGGGAGCGCGTGATGCGGATTTCCTGGCTCCTCCTCCTGGGCTGTCTCGCCGCCGCGTGCGGTGGGAACTTCTCCAACGACGATCTCGAGTTCCTCAACGCCCTGCCCGCGCGTGAGGACCTGGCCGCCAAGCTGCCCGGCTCCGAGGGCACCGTGAGCGAAGGCGGTTCGCGCCAGCACGCGGCCGCCCTGGCCATGGGAGAGCGCTCCTCGCTCTACGAGGACACACGCGGAGCCTCGGACAGGTTCAACCGCGGGCTGGACGGGCTGCTCACCCTGCTGGAGAACATCCGGGAGCGGCCGCCGACGACACGTGCGCCGGACCTGCGCGTGTGGGGACCCTGGCCCGACCCGCGCCATCCCGGCCACGAGGTGCGCTTCCTGATGGCCCGCGCGGCCGAGCGCTTCGACTACCGGCTCCAGTACCGTCCCAGGGGCTCCGACGAGGCGGCGTGGTGGACGGCGCTGGAGGGCACCTTCCAGGCGAATGGAGGGCTGCGCGAGGGCGAGGGGCTGGTGAGGCTCCTGGTCGCGGAGACGAAGGCCCATGGCTTCGACGTGGGCGGGCTGGCGAACCTGGCGCGGCTGGACATCGGCTACCAGACGCGCGAGCCGCCCATCCACGTGCGGATGCGCTTCGTGCCCGCCTCATCCCAGAGCGCGTCCGAGCTCCTCTATGCGTACCGCGAGCTTCCCAGCGGCCTGGGAGAAATGGGCTTCGTGCTCGAGGACACCGACGTCCTCCCAGGCGGACAGAAGGAGAAGCTGACCATCCTCAGCCGATGGACGCGGGACCGGGGAGGCGTGGGGCTCGTGGTGGTGACGGGGGGAGACGTGCCGGCGGGCTACACGGCCACGCACGTCGAGTGCTGGGATGCCGGCTTCCGCATCACCTACAGGAAACGCAGCTGGGAGACGTCCGTGGTGGGCGATGCCTCCGCCTGCCCGGACGTCTCCGCGCTGGAGCGCTGAGGGCGCTGGCCCGCTCAGCCGAAGAGCTTCTTGAAGAGCTTCTTGGCGCCCTTGACGACGGCCTTGGCCCCATCGACGACGGCCTCGCCGACCGCCTTGGCCCCGTTCCACACCTTCTCGGCCAGCAGCGCACCGTTGGAGAAGAGGTTGGCCAGCCCACGCGCGGCCATCGACTTGAGGGTGCTGAAGACGGAGCTCTTGGGCAGCCGGATGTCCGAGGCGCTCCGCTGCACGCCGTCACCACCGGTGATCATCCGGCCATCCTTGGGCACGGTGGTGATCATCACGTTGTTGAACCCGGTGCCGAGGTTCTTCATCTTGAGGTTGTCCCACTTCTGCTGGAACTCCTCGATCGGCATCGTATAGCGCTCGCCACCGGCACTGTCCGCGATGACCACGTCGGTGATCTTCCCGTTCGCGTCGCGGTTGTAACCGGACACCGTCACGTAGTGCAGGTTGAGGTCCGACTCGTCACCCGGGTCCATCAGGACGATGGGCGGCACGCCCTGGTCCACCATCTTGGCGATGTCGTCGATCGTGGCGTCGTTCTTGATCTGGGCGTTCAGCCCGTTGTCGCGCGCGTACTCCACCAGCTTGTCGGGCGCGGTGAACAGGTCGAAGGCCCGGATGGAGTTGTCGATCTGGTCGTGCGTGCGCGGCATCCCCCAGTGGCTCATCACGTTGGCGAGCGACGTGGTGCCGCACGCGTTGGTGTTGCCCTGGTCCTGCGGCAGCACGCCCAGGTCGTTGGGGGACAGCTTCCGGACGCCGCTGGGAGCCCTGCCGTACGGCCCGGCGAAGGCCGAGTGGTTCGTGCCCGCGAGGGCCTCGCTGGGGGCGGCGGAGAACAGGTCCTTCACCTGACCCAGGATGGCGGCCTTGGGCGTCGCGACGGCCTTGGGCGTCGCGGCGGACGCGGCGGATTCCGCGTTCTTGAGAATCTGCGCCTGCACCTGCCTGAAAGGTCCACCAATCCTGCTCATGAATGAGGTCTCCGAAGTGTTTTGCGGGATTGTCGCGAAAGGCGTGCGGAAGTTGCTACCGGGGGGCGCGCACGAGGGTGCCGCCGGCCTCGTTCACCCAGTAGATGTGGCCGGAATCCAGAACGATTCCGGTAGGTTCCGCTTGCTCGGCGGCGAAGGTCTCGGGCTTTCCACCCGAGCGCGCCAGCCGGCGGATGGTTCCGCTCCCGCCGCCAGCGGCCCAATAGAGGAAGGAACCGTCCAGGGCGAGGGCACGCGGATGGTCCTCGCCCTCCGCCAGCGTCTCCTGCGTCCCGCCGGCCAGGGGCACGCGGTAGAGGCCGCCCCAGAAGGTCGTCCAATAGACGTGGTTGGCGTCGAGCGCGAGGCTCGTGGCGTTGAGGTCCCCCTTGGCGAGGAGTTCCTCCGGGCCTCCGGCGAGCGGCGCGCGGCGGACGGAGCCATCCGCGTTGGTCCAGTAGACGTGCGTGGCGTTGGTGGCGATGGCGTTGGGCCCGCTGGTGCTCGGGCTCACGGGCTCCGGAGTGCCCCCGGCGAGCAGCGCGCGCATGAAGAGCCCGCTCGCGTCGGACCAGTAGACGTGGTTCCCCGCCACGGCCACCGCGCGCGGGGTGCCCTGATCGCTGGCCACCCCGGTGACGGTTCCGCCCGCGAGCGGGACGCGCATCACGGTTCCGTTCTGACGATTGGCCCAGTACACGTGGCTCGCACTGAGCGCCAGGGCCTCGGGCTGGGCCTGACCGGAGGCGAGCACCTCGGGGGAGCCCCCGGCGAGCGGCAGGCGCATCACCTGACCACCCGTGGCGTTGACCCAATAGAGGTGGGTGCCATCGGAGACGAGCGCCGCAGGACCTGACTGGCCCGAGGCGAGGACGGTCTCGGGACGAGGCCCGTTGCTGGTGCAGCAGACGAGGAACAACGGCAGCGCCACGACGAGCGCGGCGCGGAAGTGCATGAGCATTGAGGCCCCTCCAGCGGTGCGCGCGAAGTCTGGCACATCACCTCATTGACGCCCACTCCCGGGGAGGCTCTGCTCCAGCCCGTCTCGTCGACCTTGCGTGGGAGGGCCCTTGGCGCGGCTGAGCTGGCTTCATCTGTCGGACCTTCACGTGGGAACTCGCGGCGCGGGCTGGCTGCGGCCTGAGTACAGGGAAGAGTTCGAGCGCGACCTGCGCAAGCTGCATGAGCGCACCGGCCCCTGGGACCTGGTGCTGATCTCGGGCGGTCTCACGCACAGGGGAAGCAATCGCGAGTTCGAGCTGCTGAACAGCTCGATGGAGTCATTCTGGGTCTTTCTGCGCACCCTGGGCTCGGAGCCCTTCCTGCTCGCCGTGCCGGGCACCCAGGAGGCTTCTCGGCTCCCCGTGCAGGACCCGGCGCTGAACGCACAGAAAGTCAGGGAGGCCTTCGCCAACCCCGAACCCAACGAGCCCAAGCAATTCGTCCAGGAGGCCTTCACGCCCTTCTGTGACTGGCTCGAGGAATGGCAGAGGACGCACCCGCCCAAGGGCCTCCAGACGAGCCTGCACAGGGGACTGCTCCCAGGCGACTTCGCCCTGACGGTACGCAAGCAGGGTCTGGACATCGGCATCGTCGGTCTGAACTCGAACTTCCAGAAGGCGGAGAGCAACTACGAGATCTCCGAGGAGCAGCTCTCGATGGGCTCCGATCACGACGTTCGGGCCTGGGCCAGCGAGAAGAACACGGTGCTGCTGCTCACGCACCACATGCCCCCCCTGCTCCGCTACCAGGCGTTGACCCTGCTGCTCCAGAACGGCATCGCGCCCAAGGGTCGCTACTTCCTGCACCTGTGCGGAGGCTGGCAGCCGCCGAGCCCTTCCACGGAGCCGCTCTCGTCGTTGGCCCATCCCGTCCCCTACTACCAGGCGCCCTCCCTCTTCAGCGGAACGCTCTCGGGCACCCGGGAGTCGTCCGTCCAGATGGGCTATGCCGCGGGCGAGATCGATATCCGGGACACCTCGGGGCGACTCCGGCTCTTTCCCCGCGTCGTCTCCTTCTCGAGGATGGGCGGTCCCGTGCTCGTTCCCGATGAACGGTATCCCCTCGAGAAGGACGAATCCGTCACGATCTCCTTCCCGTTGAAGGAGACCCCAGTCCTCCCCGGCTCCTCCATCCCACGCCCCGCGGCTCCCCCAGCAGTACCGAGCGCGACCCTGCGCTCCCCACCTGCTCCGGCGCCTGTCGCACCTCAGACGGCGAACCTCGTCCCCCAGCACCCCGCTGGATTGAAGCTCCAGGGGATGCTGAACACGGGCTACGAGATGGTGGGCTGGCTCGCCTGGGCGCCAACGGGAGAAGCCCTCGCCCTCGGGCTCTCGTCCGGGGAGATTCACTACTGGAAACCGGGGGAGGCGGCTCCCCGCTGGGTCGCCCGGGAACACGATTCCAAGATCGTCGACCTCTGCTTCTCGCCAGATGGCCAGATGCTGGCCTCTCGCGACCCGGAGTTCGTGCGACTCTGGAATGTGAGCGACGTCCACCTCACTCGTGGCACTCCCCCCTTGCTCAAGACCCAGGGGCAGAATGTCGCCTGGTCTTCTCGGGGTCTGCTCGCCGTGGCGACCTCGTATCGCTCCATCGAGATCTGGGACACCAAGACGTGGGCACTCGTCGCCACCGAGCCACTCAGCTCGCCCCTGAATCCGGTGGTGCTCTGCCTCGCCTGGTCACCCGATGGGCAGATGCTCGCGTGCGGTGGCTCCGGAGAAGACACGCTCCTCCTTTGGGACGTGTTGTGGACGAAGGACACCATCACCTTCGAGCGAACGGAGCACGTACTCGGAAACGATGACGCCATCCTGCACCTCGCCTGGATGCCAGGGGCGAAACGGATGGCGCTGGCCTCCCGTGATGGGCTCATCCATATCTGGGACGTCAACAAGGCCGTGCCCGTCACCACGCTGGAACTCCACACGGACATGGTCACCGCAGTGGCGTTCTCCTTCGACGGACGGCTGCTGGCGTCCAAGTCGTTCGACGGAACCGTCCGCCTCTTCCGCACCGATACCTGGGAGCCGGTCGCCCGGCTCGAGGAGCCAACCCCACGGCACTCCTCCGGTGTGCTGGCCTTCTCTCCCACGAGGCACGTCCTGGCCAGCCTTACCCCCGGAGGGCGCGGCGTCCGCACTTGGGAACTCGACGTCGACGCCCTGCTGCGTTCCCGCGAGGAGCCCGCCACCGTCCAGGCCATCACCGCCAAGGTGGTGCTGGTCGGCGAGGGCCGTGCGGGCAAGAGCTGTCTGGCGCTGCGCATGGTCAAGGACAGCTACGAGGAGCTGGGCTCCACCCATGGCATGCAGTTCTGGTCCATCCCCCTGGAGCCACCCGAGGCCGCGAGCAAGACGGCCGCTCCCCAGCGGGAGCTCATCCTGTGGGACATGGGCGGGCAGAGCGAGTACCGGCTCGTGCACCAGCTCTTCCTCCGGGATTCGACCGTGGCCCTGATGGTGATGGAGCCCGGACGCGGGCAGTCGGCGCTCGACGAGCTGGAGGGATGGAACCAGCGTTTCCTGGCGCAGACCAGTGCCCGCCCCGTCCAGAAGCTCCTGGTGGGCACCAAGCTGGACGACGAGCACGCCCCCGAGAACCTGCCGGCCCTCCGCAACCTCGTCGAGCAGGGGAAGTACACGGCGTATCTGCCGACCAGCGCGAAGACGGGCCGCGGCATCTCCGAGCTGAAGCACCAGCTGGCCCGGACCATCGACTGGGAGAACATCGAGAGGGTCAGCCGCCCCAGGCTCTTCCAGCGCATCCGACAGCACCTCCAGCGCCTGCGGCAGGCGGGGCGGGTGGTGCTCCTGCTGGCGGACCTCCAAGAGGAACTTCGCGAGGGAGCGGACGGCCCCATCGATCCGGAGGCCCTGCGGATCGTCGTCGCCCAGCTCAGCAGACAGGGCCTCGTCGCCGACACCTGGTTGGCCGACGGCACGCGGGCGCTCATCCTGGAGGTGGAGCAGGTGGAGCGCTACGCGGGCTCGATCGTCCTCGCCGCTCGCGACAACCCGCATGGGGTCCCCGCCATCGACGTGGCGACGGTGATGTCTCCCGAGATGAGCTTCCCCCGCATCCCCCAGAAGGAGCGCCTGCGCCGGGATCAGGAACTCATGGTGCTCGACTGCGTCATCCAGATGTTGCTCCAGCACGACCTGTGCCTGGTGCACCAGGGACTGCTCATCTTCCCTTCCCTCTTCCAACCGCTCCAACAGGACGCGGGCCCTGGTTTCACGCACGCCGTCTCGCTCTGCTACGACTTCTCCGGACCCATCGACACCATCTACGCGTCGCTCATCGCCTTGCTGGCCATGAGCCAACGGTTCGGCGCGATGCGCCTGTGGGAGGATCGCGCGGAGTTCGGTCGGGCGGGCACGGACACTTCGGGAGTGCGCAAGGTCCAGCACGTGGGCCAGGGAGCACGGGGGCTCGCGCGCCTGGACGTCTATTTCGACACGGAGACTCCGAAGTCGACGCGTGAGCTGTTTGTGAACATCATCGAGGAGCACCTGCGCGAGCACGGCGTCGAGCTGCTGGAGCGGCTGTCCATCACCTGCGCGTGCGGCAAGGAGTTCCCAGAGGAGACCGTCCGGGAGCGCCTCGCCGAGGGACTCACCGACATCGGGTGCCAGCGCTGCGATCGCCGGACCCCGCTCACCCCCGGCGCCCAGCAGTCGAGGGAGAGCAATCCGGCGCTCGCGCGGCAACTCCAGGCCCTCCGTACCCACGTCCAGGAGCAGCGCTCCCAGAGCGTCGCCGCGACGAGGGCGGAGATCTCCGAGGCCCGGGTGGAGTCCACCACCCCGGACACGCCGCTGCGCATCCTCCACTTGAGCGATCTCCACCTCGGCGCGGGTGACGATCCGGTCAACCTGCTCCAACCGCTCATCACCGACCTGATGCACAACCTCGACGGCCCGGGTGTGGAGCGCCTGGACCATCTCGTCATCTCCGGCGATCTCACGAACCGGGCCTCGCCCCAGGAGTTCGAGAAGGCCTACCAGTTCGTCTCCGGGCTCATCCAGGAGTTCGGGCTGACGGCCGAGCGCTGCATCATCGTCCCCGGCAACCACGACCTGGACTGGGACACCGAGGCGTACGTCTGGAAGAAGAAGCGACAGGTGGAGGCGAGCCGCCTCGTCCCCGGCACCTATCGCGAGCTGGGGGACGGCTCGCTCCTCCTGCGCGACGACGCGAAGTACCCGGAGCGCTTCAAGAACTTCTCCCAGCACTTCTACCATCCGCTCCAGCAGAAGGAGTATCCGCTGACCGCCACACAGCAGTGTGTGGTGTCCTCGTTCTTCGACTCGCGCCTCCAGTTCCTGGCGCTGAATTCCGCCTGGCAGATCGACGAGAGCTTCCAGGAGCGCTCGGGCATCCACGAGGGGGCGCTCTCCCACGGGCTGGTCGAGGCGGAGCGTCAGCTCGCCGATGCGCGTCGAGCCGGGAAGCTGCGGGAGCACGACAAGGTGCTGCGCATCTCCGTCCTGCATCACCCCGTCACGGGCAACGAGAAGATCCAGGACGATGCGTTCCTCAGGAGGCTCCAGCAGGCGAACGTGCGCCTGTGCATGCATGGGCACGTCCACGAGGATCGCGCGGACCTCGTGGGCTATCTCCACCCCACCCGGAAGCTCCACGTCATGGGGGCCGGCAGCTTCGGCGCCCCCACCTACCACCGCCCGGAGTCCGTGCCGCGCCTGTACAACCTGCTGGAGGTGCGGCGAGACCTCGGCTCGGTCAAGGTCCATACGCGCTGCCTGCGCAAGCAGGGCGGCGCGTGGGAGGCGTGGGCGGTGTGGCCCGGAGAGAAGCCAGGCGATCGCAACCCCCTGCCCTTCTACGAGGTGAAGCTGCCCTGAGGGCTCACGGCGTCACGGCGGCGGCGAAGCGCGCCTGGCCGTCGCGAATGGTGAGGATGACAGCGGGCTTCACCGGGTTGCGGTCGGCGTCCAGGGTGATGTGGCCCGTGGCTCCGGGAAAGTCCTTCGTGCTGGCGATGGCGTCGCGGATGTCCGAGCCCGAGAGCGACTTCGCACGCTCGATGGCCGCGAGCGCCACCTTGGCGGCGTCATAGCCCAGCGCGGAGGCGGCCTCGGGCGACCGGCCGTAGCGCGCCTGGAACGCGGAGACGAAGCGCCGCAGCTCGGGTGCGGGGTTGTCCATCGCGTAGTGGGACGAGAAGTAGGAGCCCTCCAGGGCACCTCCCGCCAGCTCGTACAGACGCTCCGAGTCCCAGCCATCCCCGCCCAGCAGCGGCTGCGTCAACCCGAGCTCGCGCGCCTGGCGGGCGATGATCCCCACCTCGCTGTAGAAGCCCGGCAGGTACACCGCCTGCGGCTTCGCCTTCTTCACCGCCAGCAGCGGCGCGCGGTAGTCCGTGTCTCCCTTTGAGTAGGCTTCCACCACCACCACCGTCCCGCCGAGCTTCTTGAAGGCCTCGGAGAAGGTCTCGCTCAGCCCGAGCGAGGACGCGTTCTTGCTGTCGTGCAGCACGGCCACACGCTCGAGCTTGAGGTTCTCCCGGGCGAAGCGTGCCATGGCGCCCCCCTGGAAGGGGTCGATGAAGCAGGTGCGGAAGACGAAGTCGCCCTTCCTGGTCACCGCCGGGTGGGTGGACGAGGGCGTCACCATGGGCACCCGAGCGGCCTGCACCGCGTCCGCGATGGCCAGCGAGCCGGACGACGTCACATCCCCGAGGAGCAGCACCACCTTGTCCTGGGTGAGGAGGCGCTTGGCCGCGGCCACCGACTCCTCGATCTTCCCCTGGGTGTCGTAGGCGCGGAGTTCCACCTTTTGCCCGCGCACTCCGCCCGCGGCATTCACCTCATCCACCGCGAACTGGATGCCGTCCCGCACCACCGTGCCGAACGAGGCCTCCGAGCCCGTGAGGCTCCCCAACATGCCAATCACGATCGGCCCCTGCTCCGAGGGAGCGCGCTGCCGCGCGGGGGTGGACTCCGGCGCTGGGGGAGGCGGGGACTTCCGCTCACAGGCGAGGGAGCACAGGGCGAAGGTGGCGAGCAGCGGGACGAGGCGAAACATGGCGGTCTCCGTGCGCACACTCTCGCACGGACGATGGAGGCCATATAGGGTCGGAACGAAGGAGGAGTGCGCGTGCTTTCCGAACTCGATGTGCGGCTGATCGCCAGCTTCGTGGTGGCGATCGCCTTCGACGTGCTGATGCCGGTGGCGGTAGTGCTGTGGGCGCGGCGGAAGCTGGGCGTGACCTGGAAGGTGCTTGGCATCGGCGCGCTGGCCTTCGCCCTCTCGCAGATGTTCACCCGGGTCCCGGCGGTGCAGGTCATCCAGTACCTGCTCCGCGAGCCGTTGAAGACCTCGGCGGTCCTGATGACCGGCTGGCTCGTCGTGCTGAGCATCACCGCCGGCCTCTTCGAGGAAACGGCGCGGCTCATCGCGTTCAAATACCCGCTCAAGGACCACCGGACCTGGAAGGACGCCCTCGGCTTCGGCGTCGGGCACGGAGGCTTCGAGTCGGCGGTGCTCGTCGGGGGGCTCGCGCTTGTCGGCCTCGTCAACGTGGTGGTCCTCTCCAAGATGGACCTCTCGACGCTGAAGCTCCCACCGGAGCAACTCGAGCAGGTGCACGCGGCGAAGGAGCAGATCGCCGCGCTCCGCTGGTGGGAGCCCCTGCTGGGCGCCTACGAGCGGGTCTGCGCGATGCTCATCCACGTCTCCATGACCGTGGTGGTGTTGCAGCGGTTCCTGAGGGGACAACGGCGCTGGTACTGGTTCGCCGTCGGGTTCCACTTCCTCGCCAACCTGACGACCGTGATGACGGCCCAGAAGGCGGGCCCGGTCGCCGCGGAGGGCGTGACGACCGTGTTCGGCCTGCTCGGGCTGGGGCTCATCCTCCACTTCCGCCCTCGTCAGGAGGCGCCCAGCGTGGACCCGGGCCCCACGGCCTCCACCGTCCAGGACCACACCGCCACGTAGGGGTGGAGCCAGCCGGCATCCTGGAGCGCGGCGAACAGGCCCTCCTCGATGACGAGCGGCTGGCCGAACAGCCGGCCCAGGGGCACGCGGTTGCGGGACGGGTAGCGCACCGCCGCCCTGCCCTGGAGCTCCAGCCGCCAGCCCTTGTCCTCGCGGTAGGCCACCCCCTCCAGCCAGAGCGGGCTGTTCAGCGCCAGCGCGACTCGCAACGAGTCCTCTCCCAGTTGCCGCTTCGTCCAGAGCACGCGCCGCTTCGACAGCGTCACCGGCCCCTCCGCCTTCCCATGGCGCCGGGCCTCCTCCAGCATCGCCCGGACGTTCTCGCGCACGAGAGAGGACTCCATGGCGAAGTCACCCCGCCACACGCGCTCCCGAGGCCCGGGGACGAACATCCACAGCGTCTCGCTCGCGACCTCGGGGTAGCCAAGCGCGTAGCCCCCCAGACCCATCGCCAGGTTCAACGTGGCCACCTGGACGCGCTCGGGCGTCGAGAGCCGCCAGCCGTTGGCGGCCAGGCGCTCGGCCATGACGTCCAGCCGGTGTTGAATCTCCCGGGCCGCGAGCGGCGCGCCCGCGGTGAGCCCGAGCACGCCCACCGCGAGGGCCGCCAGCCGGAAGCGTCGGGCGAGCCGCGCCGGCGCCAGCGCGAGACAGAGCGCGGCCAGTGCCACGGAGGGAACCCACAGCATCAGGACGGCGGCGATGGACAGCGAAGCCACCGCCGCCACGAGCAGCACGCCCTGGAGCAGGACACGGAGCACGGAGAGGGGACGCGGAACCTTCGTCGAAGTGGAGCGCATGCCCCGAATAGAACCGGCCCCGCGCCCACCTCGGGACGACAGTGGCCCAGCGGTCCCTTTCGGGCGGCGACCGGACGCATTCCAGCCCCGAGCGGCCGGGTCTACCAACCGTTCAGGCGGCCCCGCGCAATTCGCCCCCCGGCGTGGCGGACGACGGCTCCACGGAGTCGGTCCGGCGGCTGGGAAGCTCGATGCTCAAACGTGCGCCACCCTCTGGACGGTTGCTCGCGACGAGCACGCCGCCGAACTGCTCCACCAGCTCGCGCGAGAGGTTCAGCCCCAGGCCCGTGCCCTTGTCGGGACCCTTGGTGGTGAAGAAGGCCTCGAAGAGGCGGGGCAGCACGTGCGGGGCGAAGCCGGGGCCGTTGTCCTCGATGAGCAGCACCACGCGATCCCCGTCGACCCGGCCCGACACCCGCACCTCACCGTCCTGGACCCGGTGCGACTCCAGCACGTCGCCGGCGTTGACCAGCAGGTTGAGCACCACCTGCACCAGCCGCTGCCGCACGACGAAGATCTCCGGCAGGTCCGCGGGCACGTCCACTCGCACCCACGCCACGTGCTTGAGCCGGAGCGAGGCCAGCTTCAGCGCATCGGCCACCACATCCGCCAGCGAGCACTCCACGGGCTCATTGGCGTCCATGCGCGCGAAGCCCTTCAGGTCCGCGACGATCTGCCGGATGTGCTGGAGTCCCGTGCGCGTCTCGTCGAGCACCTCGCTCAGCTCTTCGCGAGACACCTCGCCCTCCGAGAGGAGCTCGGTGCGCACGAAGTCGACGTTGGCGCCCACGTAGGCCAGGGGGTTGTTGATCTCATGCGCCACACCCGCCGCCAGCCGCCCGACGAGGGCCAGCTTCTCCGACTGGGCCCGGCGGTGCTCGCTGAGCGCCAGCGCCTCGAGCGACTCGCGGCGGGCGCGCTCGAGCCGGGCGCGTTGCTCCGCCTGCTGGGCGAGGTTCGTCTGCTGGGCGAGGAAGTTCACCAGCACCGTGACCACCACCATCATGAGCACCCACGTCAGCGACTCGGCGAAGCCGCGGCCCTGCCAGAGCACGAGCGCGAGCGTTCCGATGGCACCCACCACGCCACTCAGGATGCTCGCCCCTCTTTCCCGCGGATTCATCAAGGCGACGCCGAGCGGCATCGCGGGCACCATGACGAAGAAGGGACTGCTGACGCCGCCCATGGCCCAGGAGATTCCCAGCACACAAACGGTGGAGAACCCGACGGTCGGGTACGACAGCCAGCGCGCCTGGGCGGCGGAAACCCGGCGGGTGAGCCACATGTTGGCCACTAGGTTCAGGGCCCACGCCAGGCGGAACCCCAACACCCAGGCATCGAAGCGACCCAGGTAGATCACATCCACCACGTAGAAGCAGAGGATGGACGCGATGAGGCCCCAGGTGGAACGATCGCTGGTGTGGGGCTCGGACGGAGGGGGAGTCCAGGACATCAAGGGCACCGGGAAGTCCATCGAAACCCGGAAAGCTTAACATGTGGATGGTGAAAACCCGGACCGGCCGCCCCACGCCTGCTCGGCTGCCCGTTCCTTCCTTGACTCGCTAGGGGTCACACTCTAGGTTCAGTTCTTTCCCTCCAGTTTCAGCGAAGGACCCTCCCACCATGGCTCGCGTCACAGTCGAAGACTGCCTCCCCCTGGTCGACAACCGCTTCGCCCTCGTGCTGCTGGCGGCCAAGCGCGCCCGTCAGCTCATGGCCGGTGCCCGCCCCATCATCGAGATCTCCAAGAACAAGCCGCCCGTGCTGTCGCTGCGCGAGGTGGCCACTGGCCACATCAAGTTCGACCGCGACGTGCGCGAGGCCCTGATCGGCAAGTACGCCGCGGCCGAGAAGGCCGGCAACGCCAGCTAGTCTCCCGTGCCCTCCGGGCGCGTCCCGGAGAGCACGAGTGTGGCCCCCGCGCGCAGCAGCATCCTGGCCGCGCGCGCGGCGATGGCCTTCTCTCCCTTGTAGCCTAGCAGGGCCGCCGCGCGGGCCAGTGGCACCCAGCGCGTCTCGTCCACCTCCACCCGATGCCCCGCGTGCTGGATGTCCCCGAGCACGCCAGACTGGTAGCGGAAGAGGAAGAAGTGGACGCGCTTGAAGATGCGCTGCCCGCGGAACTGGTAGACGTAACGGATCTCCCCCAGCGGCGTGACGAGCGTGGCCTTCAGGCCCGTCTCCTCCCACACCTCGCGCACGGCGGTCTGCTCGGGCGTCTCCCCGGGGTCGACATGCCCCTTGGGAAGCGCCCACAGGGAGCGGCCGTGGGGCCGGATGACGGCCACCTCCAGCTCGCTCCCCTCACCTCGAATGACGACTCCTCCAGCGGAGGCCTCGCGCGGCATACGCCCCGAGGGTAACCGAAGCGGGGCCCGCCTTTCAGAAGACTTGCGCGAAGTGCCGCAGCTTGGCTTCTGCCCCCAACCGGTAGGCGTAACGCAGCTCGGACAGGAGCCGCTCCAGCCGCCGGCCCGACACGTGCCCCATCAGCCGGCCACAGTAGTTGCGCGACAGCCGATTGGCTTCCTCGTACCGCCAGCGCTCCGCCTCGGACAGCTTCGCCCGGTAGGACACCTGGTCGAACAGCCGCCGCAGCAGCTCCTCGGCCCACTCCCCCACCCCCTCTCCCCATCGGTGCAACAGGCACAGGGCGAACTTGTCCACCTCCGCCTGTGCCTCCAGTTCCAGCAGGGACACGGTGCGCCCATGTACGGCGGTGTGCGCCACGTAGACGAAGTGGGAGACGCCCTCGGCGACCTGGCAGAAGCCGTCCAGCTCGCGCTCCAGCAGGGAGTGGACGGAGCCGGTCTCGTAGGGCTTGAGGCGGTGCAGCAGCGCGGGGGCGAGGTACAGGGCGAGCTCCAGCTCCCCATTGCCCTCGGACACCAGCAGTTCCTCATCCGCCCGCCCGGTGGCGCCGAGCAGCACGGCGGCTTCCCTGTCCACCAGGAAGCCCTCCGCCCGCGCGGCGCAGGTAATCCCGTAGATGGCCTCCAGGTGATCTTGCACGCGGCCGATCATGGATGACCTCGCGGGCTCAGTTGGGCATGCCCTTGGGCGTCACCATGCCCACATCCACCAGCACCTGCTCCAGCCGGTTGTTCCCGGTGCGCACCCAGCTCTCGTACACCTTGAGGGCGCCCTCGGGGCCGGTGCTCGCCAGCCCGCGCGCGGAAATCTCCTCCAGCACGTCCACCAGCGCGCGGAAGCGGGCGCTCAGCTCCCGGTAGACGGCGGCGAAACCCGCGGCGGGGGCCAGGTCGGCCACCTGCCCATACGCCGCCCCGCCCATCTGGATGTAGTAGTCCTGCCCGACCGGGCCCTCGCGCAGCGCGTCGGAGAAGAAGCCTGCTTGATAGAGCGACACATCTCCCAGGCGCCTCAAGGTGCGGATGCGCTCGTCGCGCTCCTGCTGGAGGGCCCGGTGGTAGAGCATCGCCAGCGGCTCCTGCTCCTTGCGCCCGTCCTCTCCCTTGCTGAAGAGGTTGTCGGTCGTGGCGAACTCGGCCAGCAGGTTCACCAGATAGAACTCGGTCGTCTCCGCGACCGCCAGCCGGTGCCGCCGGATGACTTCATCCAACAGCGTCTTGAAGAACTCCTTCAATGACAGGGCCGTCACCAGTTGACTCATGGACTCTCGACCTCCCGATCCCCCGGGGATTGCGAGCCGGGGGACAACACTGAAAAAGATACCAACGGCCCACCCCGCCTCGCAAAGAGACCCTCAAACATTCCGGGTACTTACGCTGGCACTCGACCCCCGCGACTGCTAGCCCGAGCACGCCCGCCCCCCTGGCCTGCGGGGGCGTGTACTAGACGACAGAGCCGCGAAACCCCAGTTGTGACGGGGACTTGGCGCGCGCTAGCCCTCCAATCCCGCCTCGCTTGACGGGTCGACTTCCCTGGTTATTATCCCGCGCGCTGGCCGGTTAGCACTCGTGAGGTGTGAGTGCTACCGGCCCTGGGCCGCGAGGCCCCATTCAACCCCCCCACGGGTGTCCCGGACGCCGGGGCCCCTATC
>NZ_DASVWK010001067.1:0-10369 GCF_036389735.1 Archangium sp.
GGAGGAGGTGCGCCGCAACGGCATCAGCCAGCAGGAGCTGAACCGGGCGCGCACGCGCTTCGAGACGCAGATGCTCGCCGGGCTCCAGTCGGTGGGAGGCATTGGCGGCAAGGCGGACATGCTCCAGAACTACAACCACTACGTCAACGACCCGGGCTTCCTGGGCCAGGACCTGGCCCGCTACGACGCGGTGACGACGGACAAGGTGCGTGACTTCGCCCGCGAGCACCTCAAGCCAGACACCCGCGTGGTGCTGCACGCCGTGCCCGCGCAGAAGGGCCCCATTTCCGCCGCGAAGGAGACGCACTGATGCGACGCTTGTTCATCGCCCTGTCCGTGCTGGCGCTCGCCGCTGGCTGCAAGACGGCCCCCGAGCCCGTCCCCGAGGCCCCCCAGCCGCCGGAGACCCCGGCCCCGCCGGCGGAGGATCCCCACGCCTTCCGCCACCAGCCGCCCAAGCCGGGCGAGCCGCCCGAGCTGGTGCTGCCGAAGTTCGAGCAGGCGAAGCTGGACAACGGGCTCACCGTGCTGGTGAGCACGCGCAAGGAATTGCCGCTCGTGTACGTGGGGATGACGTTCGCGGCCGGAGGCTCGCAGGATCCCCAGGGCAAGGGGGGCCTGGCGGACATCACCTACAAGATGCTGCTGGAGGGCGCGGGCGGGAAGGACACGCTCGCGCTGGACCAGGCCTTCCAGGATCTGGGCGTGTCGCCCTCGGTGAGCACCAACCCGGACGGGGCGGTGCTGGGCACGCGGGTGCTCAAGCGCAACGCGGACGCGGCGCTGGCGCTGCTGGCCGACGTGGTGCGCAAGCCCAACTTCGCGCAGAAGGACTTCGAGCGGCGCAAGAAGCTCCAGCTGGCCGAGCTCGTGCGCGCCATGGGCAGCCCGGGCTTCCTCGCGCAGCAGGCGTACCTCAACGCGGTGTTCGGCCCGGAGCACCCCTATGGGCACCCGGTGAGCGGCCTGCCCGCCACGGTGGACACGCTCTCGCTGGCGGACGTGAAGTCCTATTACCAGAAGAACATCGGCCCCAGGTCCGCCGCCCTGGTGGTGACGGGAGACACCTCGCTGGACGAGGCCGTGGCGCTGGCGAAGAAGTACTTCGGCGACTGGAAGGGGAGCGCCGCGCTGCCTCCGGTGCCGTCCGCGCCCGCCGCGCTCGAGCGGCAGCAGGTGGTGTTCGTGCCCAAGCCGGGGCTGGACCAGACGGTGATCGTGGTGGGCCGGCCGGGCATCGCCCTGGGACACCCGGACGAGTACGCGCTGGAGCTGGCGACCACGGTATTCGGCGGCTTCTTCGGCAGCCGGCTGAACATGAACCTGCGCGAGGAGAAGGGCTACAGCTACGGGGCGGGGGCGAGCGTGGACGCGCGACTGGGCGTGGGCCCGCTGACGGCCTCGTCGGCGGTGCGCAAGGACGTGACGGGCCCGGCGCTCGACGAGTTCTTCCGGGAGATGAAGGGACTGCAGGAGCGCCCCATCACCCAGAAGGAGCTGGAGGCGGCGCGCGAGGGCCTCGTGCGCGCGATTCCAGGTGCCTTCGAGTCGGTGGAGGGGCTGGGGTCGAGCGCCGCGCAGCTCTTCTACAAGCGGCGGCCGCTGGACGAGTTCGCGCGCACGGTGGCGGGCCTGGAGAAGGCGACGCCGGCCGAGGTGCAGCGAGTGGCCGAGGCCTACCTGGGCCCGGCCGCGATGCAGGTGGTGCTGGTGGGAGACCCGGACGTCATCCAGCAGCAGGTGGGACCGCTGAAGCTGGGCAAGCTGGTGGCGCAGGATCCCGTGGCGCCGCCCGCGAAGCGCTAGCCCCGAGGAAGTGAAGACCCTCGCCCGCTCCCAGAGAGAGGGCGAGGGTTGCCCTAGACTTCCTCGAAGTACGTCCCGGTGGCACCCAGTCGTTCCAGGGCGTCCTTGATCTCCTCGCGGACGATCAAGACGACGGACCAGCCCCAGGTGCGGAACACCTTGGCGTCGCCCACCTTCGAGGGATCGATCCGCATCCCGTAGACGTCCCGGTACTTGCCGACCTTCTCGGGCCGTCCGTCCTCCGGGGTCCAGAGTTCCACTTCCTTACAGGCCGCATCGTCGATGCACCGGATGGCCCGGGTGGCCACGAGGACGCAGAACTGATCGGGCTGACCCTGGACTTCCACGGGGAAGAGCTGCACGTCCTCGGGAGCGAGCTCCGCGAACACGGAGGCCACCCTGACGTGGACGACGGGAGTGGCGAGACCCGCGAGCGTGAAGTCGAGCGGCTTGCCAGGACGGTCGGCGACGATCTTCAAGCGTCCCGGGTTGGGAATCGTCATTCCCTCCGTGAACAGCCATGGGTCATCCACTTCCCGTCCGCTTTGATCCGTGGGGTTGTCGAGATGCCAGCGCCCCGGCACATAAACGTCATCGGACAATCTGAAGTATCGCTTGGGCATCTGGGGTTCTTGACGTCACTGGCTCCGGGTCACCAGCTTGTTCAGCTCAGTGCCCTCCGTGGAGATTTGCCGTGCCAACCTGCGGAGCGCCTCCGTCAGTGCCTCCCGGCAATGTTGGATGTTGCGGCACGTTCTCGTTGCTTCAAACAAGCGGTCGAGAATTCGTTGATGGTATTGCCTTGGGTGAGGCCCCCTATGGCCCTGGACGCGGACGATGTTGGCTGGATCGTTCAACGACATGCCGGCCTTATCGAAAATCCTCTGGAACTGCGGCGACCAGGGGCCGCCATCGCTGGTGGAATCCCACCACTTGTCCGTGGCGATGTGGTGATCGTGTCCCGGCACGTCCACCGGACCGGCCGCCCCCCTCCTGCCCCGTGCGCCGTCATCGCGACCGCACCAGGAGCAAGCGACAGGGTAATGGCCTCTTCCGTGACGGCGACCGCCTGCACTTCTCCTACGGCCACCAGTTGGATACCGGCTTGAGACCCGGCCTGCATGGACGCCTGTGCCGAGCCGGGCAACATCGGCACCTTCGAAGCAAAACCCGCCGCCGTGTTCCCGATGGCCACCGTGGCGAGCAGGGCGAAGGCACGCGCCGCGTTCCGACCCATCACCTTGCCGTACCGCTCTCCAGCGATGCGTAGCTCGTCGAAGGTGGTGGCCCGGTCCGCCTCATCCACCAGCCGTTTGAAGCCCGTGATCAGGCCCCAGAACGTATCCACTCCCAGGTAGACGATGAGGGTCGCGGTCATCACCGCCGCGAGCCCCTTGGACAAGGGTTCAGGCACCGACATGAGGACGAAGTACGTTGTTCCCGTCCACAACGCCGCCGCCAGCATGGCGTGGGGGTCAGCCATGTCCTTGAAAGCTTCCAACAGCTCCTGCAATACCGCCCCTTGGGCCAGCCCCATGGCCAGCGCGTAACGGCCATCGCCCGTCACGGTGGGACACTCCACCAGCAGGCGCAGACAGTCGCCCTTCCTCCCGGTGCGCTCGCACCAGCGCAGATAGGCCCGCGTCAACTCCACGTCCGCCGGCGGCAGGTCCGACACCAGCGGAGAGCCCTCCAAGGGAGTCACCCCCAGGGTACGCGGGTTGAACAGGTATGAACCGGCCCGCGCGTCCACCGCGAAGAGTTGCCGGGCGGCCCGCTGTGGATGGGGGGAGGGCTGCACGCCCTGGGACAGCTCGGACACCGCTTCCTGGAACTCGTCTCTCTCCAGCTCGACTGGCTCGGCTTCATCCGTGCGTGGAGTGAGGACGATGGGCTCACTTCGACCTGTGTCCAGGCGCACGACGCGCGCCGTGGCACAACCCGTCGCGAGGAACAGCAGCAGCAACGGAACCACGCAAGGCCGTTTCATGAGCAGCTTGAGTCAACACTCAAGCTGCTGGCACGAGCAACCCGGGCTCCGACAGGGAGCCCGGGCCGGAGTGAATACCCGCGTGCTCAGTCCCGGTCCTTGTCCAGTTCCTCGCGACCGCGGGCCTGGCGGACCTCCTCGTCGGCCTCGTCGATGGGGCTGCGGATGTCGGGCACGTGGCCGCCCACCTCCCCATCACTGTCCAGGGCGAACTTCAGCTCGCGCGTGGGGTGGATGGAGTCGGCGGCATACAGCGGCCGCGTGTCATCGGCCTCGAGCCCACGCTCCACCCGGTCCTTGGCGAAGGGAGGCTTGCCAGCCTCGTCCTCCTTGGGATGCACCGGGTCGTACTTCCTGCGCTTCTCATTGCCGGCCATGGT
Source organism: Archangium sp. (assembly GCF_036389735.1). Taxonomy (GTDB): domain Bacteria; phylum Myxococcota; class Myxococcia; order Myxococcales; family Myxococcaceae; genus Archangium. The sequence continues at coordinate 4,177 of NZ_DASVWK010001067.1, forward strand.
GACGGCTCCTCGTGGAAGACGGACGCGCGGGGTTGCGCGCCCCTACATGTCTCAATGTGGGGCTCGCCCGGCACGCTCCAAGCTCCCCGGGGATGGACGAGCCCTGGCCCGCCCGCTCGGTGTCCGAGCCACCCGAGGAGCGGGCCTCAGAGCCGCTGGAGGCGCGGCGCGCGGAAGCGCACCCGCGAGCCCTGGTGGTGCGTCTGGAGGCCGATGCGCCCCGCCCGAGGCTTGTGCGCGGGCGCGGTGAAGGTGCACACCTCCACGCCGTTGAGGACCACGCGCAGCTCCAGCCCTCCGACGAGGAGGTCGAAGGTGTTCCACTCGCCCAGGGGCCTGGAGGCCAGCAGCAGCGCGGGGGCGAGCATGTACAGCGCCCCGGTGAGGTGCAGGGGACTGCCCAGCTTGCCGTGCTCGGGGTCCACGCCGCGGTCGTCGATTTGGACCTCGAAGCCGGCCTTCCAGTCGGGCTGCCTGCGGGCGAGCTCGGCGGTGGGGAAGCGGAAGAAGACGCCGGAGTTGTCCTCGACCGACTGCGCGAGCCAGTCCACCTGGAGGCGGAAGTCGGAGAACTCGGCGCGGGTGTACCAGAGGAGACCGGAGCCCCCCTCGGATTGGAGGACGCCGGGCTCCACGGGGACGAAGCGCCCCTCGCCCGCCATGGCCCAGGCGCCGGGGGTGTCGAAGGACAGGGTCTCGAAGGGCTCCATGAGTCCGCCCAGGGTGACGCGGGCACGGGCCGGGCGGCAAACGGGCGCGGGCGCTTCCTTCACCTGGACGACGGACCGCGTGCCCACTCCGTCAGAAGGACCAACCCACGGAGAGGTGCCCTCGCGGGCCCGCCACCCAGATGCCTTGAGGGTCTCCCCGCACCTGGTAGTGCTCGCCCTCGCGCGGCGACAGCAGGCCGAGCCCGCGCCGGTACGTCAGCCCCAGGCCGAGGGCGGCCTGTACGGTGAAGCCGTCGCCGAGGCGGAGGCTGTAGCCCGTGAGCACGGCCCCTCCCACTTCCCACTCGCGCCACGCGCGCACGGGAGCGGCCTCGTCACGCGAGCGCAGCCACACCTGCCCCAGCTCGAGCCGCGGGCCGAGCCACAGCCCATCCAGCGTCCTGCCCCTCAGGTAGAAGCGCAGGCCGGGCTCGGCCGCCACGAGGAGGTAGTCGTGCTCGCTGTCGGCCGAGAGGCTCGTCCAATCCGCCGCGTTGAAGGCCACCCGCAGCCCCAGGCTCACCGAGGACCGGTCATCCAGCTCCCGCTCGCCCTCCAGCGCGAGCCCCCCCTCCAGCAGCGGCACCGACAGGCCCACGAACGTCCGGTGCTGTCCCACGGTGGGCGCCGGGACACGGGGGGTGGGCTCGCCCTCGCCGGGGGTGCCTTCCCCGGCTCGTGCCGCCATCACCCACAGGGCCGTCGTCACCGCCGCCACACCACGCATGTCCACAGTCTATTGCAACCGCCCCGCGTCACGCCGCCGCGCACACGGGCGGTGCGAGCGGGCAGGCGCTCATGGCCCACCTGCCGGGCGTTGGTTATAGGTGCGCCCATGTCCATGAGCCCCACGGAGTCCCCCTTCGTCACCGCCACCACGTGGAGTCCGCTCGGCGAGGGCCGCTACCAGGGCGACATCCGCCCCGAGTGGTTCCAGGGACGCGGCGCCTATGGAGGGATGCTCGGGGGCGCGCTGCTGCGCTCGATGATGCGTGAGCTGAACGATCCGGTCCGGGCGCCTCGCTCCTTCACCGTGCACTTCTGCGCTCCGGTGGCCGCGGGTGAGGCCCTCCTCACGGTGCGCATCGAGCGTGCTGGACGTCAGGTGTCCCACCTGTCCGCGCGGCTGGAGCAGGGGGGACAGGTGGCGTGCTTCGCGAGCGCCACCTTCGCCACGTCGCGGGAGACGCCGCTCGTCTACACGGACGCGCACCCGCCGAAGGTGCCGCCTCCGGGGGACGTGCCTCCCACGCCGAGCGAGGTCCTGCCCACCTTCGGGGCCCACTACGAGTACCGCTGGTGCGTGGGGGCTGTGCCCTACTCGGGCGCGACCGAGGCGCGGGTGGGCGGGTGGATCCGCACGCGCGTCCCGACGCCACTCGACGCCCCCCTGGTGGTGGGGTTGCTGGATGCCTTCCCGCCGGCGTCCTTCACGCGGGTGGACGGCTTCTGCAACGGCGCCACCATGGACTACACGGCGCACTTCTACGCGCCACTGCCGCTGGAGGGGAGGCCGGACGCGCACTACCTGCGCACCGGCCACTCCCGCCACGCCGCCGGGGGCTACGCGGACGACCTGGCGGAGCTGTGGAGCGAGGACGGAAAGCTGCTCGCCCAGCTGCGCCAGATGGCGGCGGTGTTCCCGCCCGCCGCTAGCCGTTGAGCTGCGCGCGGTACTTCTCCATCCACTGGGCGATCTGATTCGCGTACTGCGCGCTGTTGTTGCCGTCCGAGGGCGGGGCGTACTTGTTGATGAGGCCCTGCCAGTCCTTGGTATCGATGAACTTGCGGTACCCCACGTCCATCAGGCGGAAGTAGGCCTCGATGCCCTTCTCCACGCTGGGGAACTTGGTGAAGCCGCCATTGGGCTGGCCGCCGAACTGCTTCTCCCACTCGGCGAAGCGCAGGTTGCCCGGGTTGTTGTTCTTCGGGGCGACACCGGTGGTGTTGAACTGCGCCTCCTTCCAGAACATGGCGAGCGCCACCTCGGGGGGCACGTTGTACTTCTTGGACATGGCGAGGATGTGCTCGCCCTGGCCGCGCAGCCCGCTGTTCTTCAGCATGTCATTGAGGCGGGCCGCCTTGGCCGCGTCCGTGCCGCCGGTGGTCGGCGCCGAGGGGCCGGTGACGGGGCCCGGGGTGCTGGGGGCGCGGCTGCCGAGCGCCTCGGAGAGCGCCTGGCGCGACTGCGGCCCGTAGACACCGTCCACCTCGAGGCCCCGCGACGCCTGGAAGGCCTTGAGGGCCGACTCCGTCTTCGGACCGAAGGTGCCGGGGCCCGTGGCCACCTGCTCGGCCGTCATGTGGCCCAGCTTCACCAGGGCGTCCTGGAGCTGCTTCACCTCGGGGCCCTCGGCGCCGCGGCGCAGGGTGGACTGGGGCACGGCGGGGGCGTTGAGCTTGTTGAGCTCGGCCGTCATCGCGGCGCGCGTCTTGGGGCCGTAGTTGCCCGAGTTGGGGCTGATGCCGTGGTCACCCTGGAACTTCGCGACGGCGGCCTCCGTCTTCGGGCCGAAGGTGCCGGGGCCGGTGGCCACCTGCTCCTTCGTCAGGTAGCCCAGCTTCACCAGGGCGTCCTGGAGCTGCTTCACCGCGGGGCCTTCGGAGCCGCGCTTGAGGTCCACCTGGGGCACGCCGGAGGAGCCACCGGGGGCGGGCGTCGTCGGGGTGGGCGCGGGCGTCGTCGGCGTCGGGGGGGGGGGCTGGGAGGGCGAGCCGGTGGTCTTGCCCGAGTCGTTCACCCAGTACTCCACCGGGCGGGAGCCGAACGAGTCCTTCACGTGGCCGTTGTTGAAGTTCTTCGAGCCGGCCTGGGCGATGGCGGGGCCCTGGCCCGTCACCTCACCGGGGCGCACCATGGCCACGTGGCCGATGCCACCCGGGTTCTTCCACACGGCGACGGCGGGGTGGCCCTGGTTGGCCAGCTGCTGGGCCTCGGCGGCGCTCACCTGGCGATAGCCGTGCCTGGCGCCGTTCTGGTGCAGCCAGTCCACGGTGGCGTTGGCGTTGAGCTCGCGGCCCTTGCCCACGCCCGTGGGGTTGCCGGCCCCGTCCACCCAGTGGGGAATCTCCGCGCCCATGGCGCGCGTGGCGTCCCACACGAAGATGTTGCAGTAGGTGTTGCCGCCGCGCGGGGTGTAGCGCGGGTTGTTGCCCACCGCGAACTGGTTGAGCACCTCATTATAGGTGTGGGCGTTGCGGTTGGAGGGGTTGCCGCGCACGGGCGCGTCCACCGGAATCCACGCCTGGGTGTTGGTGGTGCCCGCCGCCGGCTTGGAGCCGTCGAAGCGCAGCGCCTGCGCCACGAAGGCGTCCTGGTTGCGCGTCTGGGCCAGGGTGTTGCGCTGGGCGGCCTGCGGCGCGGGGCTCCGGGGGCTCTCGGCCCGGGGCTCGGGGCGCACGGTGGCCGGCGTGGTGGAGGCGCGATTGACGGTGGTCATGGGAAAAACCTCATGAAGAATATGTTTTGAGGGATTCTCGCATGGGGCGGTGGGAAGTTGCGGACCCGGGTCCACTTTCAACGCGCGGTGGAGGCGAGCCGCACGCTCAGCCACCCCGCGCGGGGTGACTTCCGCTCCACTGCGGGCTCGGGTAGCTTGCGCCGCCCTGCGTTCCGCAGTCGTGCAGTACGCAGCAACCCGAAGGAACCCCACCATGGCCAGGATTTCCCAGGACCAGGCTCAGGAGCGCCACGCGTTCCTGCTCGACCTCTTTCGCAACCAGCCGGACCTCAGCCGCAACGAGGCGATCGAGGCGTACAAGAACAAGTTCGGCGCCTCGCTGAACCCGAAGACGTTCAACGAGCTGCGCGAGCAGGCGCAGCAGGAGCTGGAGGGCGAGAAGGCCGAGGAGAGTTCGACCGAGTCCGAGACGTCGGCGGATGACGCGGCGGCGCGGCTGAAGACGGCGGCCTCGTCCGAGCAGACGGCGAGCGCGCAGCAGGCGGCGAAGAAGCCGAAGGCGAAGGGCGCGGGCGCGAAGAACGTGTTCGTGGACGCGACGCCGGAGCAGCTGCAGTTCCTGGAGCGCGTGGTGCAGCAGCTTCAGGACTCGGGCGCCAACAACCTGAAGATCGACTACGCGACGGACCGCTGGATGGTCCTCACGGTCGACTCGAAGTAGTCGCCCCCCTCCGCCCCCGTGTTCCCCCGGAGGGAGCGAGCACGGGGGTGGAAGACTCAGAAGTCGCCGTGTCCCTCGAGCCCCACGGAGGGACGCGCCTCACCGGGGGAGAGGTGGCCGGTGGGGGCCTCGGTGGCGTCGAAGGCCCGAGGCAGCAGCAGCCGCATCGTGAGCACGAGCGCGAGGAACAGCAGCGCGCAGCTGGCGGTGACGAAGCGCACGCCCACGCGGTCCGCCAGCGCCCCCTGGAGCCACACCCCACCCGCGTACCCCACGCCGAGCATCATGCCGTAGAGGCTGCTGATGCGGGCCTGGAGCTCGCGGGGAGCGCGCAGCTGGCAGATGGTGTTGAAGCCGGCGAGCGTGGACATGTAGAGGGCGCCCAGACCGACGATGGCGAGCGCGGCGGCGTGCAGGGTGGGCGCCATCCAATAGAGCGCGGCCATGGGGCCGATGAGCAGCACGCACCACTCCAGCAGCCGCTTGCGACCGAGCCGCTCCACCAGGGGGCCAAGCATCATCGCGGCCGTCACCGCGCCCACGCCCTGGGCGGTGACGAGCAGAGAGGTGGCGGCGGCGCCCTGGTGGAAGACGCGGATGGCGAACACGGGCACCAGGCCGATGAAGGGCGCCACGAGCGCGGCCACGATGAGCGTGCCCATCATGATGAGGAAGATGCCCGCGTCCTCCCGGGCCAGGCGCGCGCCGCGGACGATGCCGGGCCACAGTTCCTCGCGAGACAGCACACTGGCCTTGCTCGAGGCGCGCACGCGCGAGAGGGCGACGAGCACGGCGAGGAAGGACAGGGTGTTGACGAAGAGCGCCCAGGCGATGCCGCCGGTGGCGAGCACCCCCGCGGCGAGGGCCGGGCCGATGATGCGCCCGAGGTTGAACTGGGCCGAGTTGAGACTGACGGCGCTGTGCAGGTCCTCGGAGGGGACGATCTCCGAGACGAGGGCGGAGAAGGCGGGGTTGGTGAGGGTGCCGGCGCAGCCGTTGAGGAAGGAGATGACGGCGACGGCGGGCACGGAGAGGCGGCCGGTGAAGGCGAGCACCGTGAGGATGGCGGCGAGCAGCACCTGCATGAGGGTGCCCACGGCGAGGTAGACACGGCGATCGAAGCGATCGGCGAGCGCGCCGCCCACGGGCGAGAGCACCACGGCGGGCAGGAAGGTGAGGGCGGCGATGGCGCCCGTGGCCTCGGCGCGGCCGGTGACGGTGGTGACGTAGACGCCCAGGGCGAGCGTCTCCATCCAGGTGCCGATGTTGGACACGAGGGCGCCAGACCAGACATGGACGAAGTCTCGATGCCCGAAAGCACGGAGCGAGGAGAAGCGAGTCAGTCGGAGGGCGGGCACGGC
>NZ_DASVWK010001068.1:0-4553 GCF_036389735.1 Archangium sp.
GCTCTCTGGACGCGGAGGCCCTGCACGCGCGCTCGGAGCGGCTCGCCCGCTACGAGGAGCGCTACCCCGTGCGGGGAGAGCCCTCCGCGGCGGAAGAGGCCCCCACGCCCGTGCCTCCCACCCGCTCCGCGCCGCCGGACGGGGACGGGCCGGTGCCGCCTGCGCCGAAGGAGCCGGAGGCCTCGAGGGAGCACGAAGCCTCGGGTGCCCGCGCCCGGGGACTGGTGGGAGTCGTGACGACCCTGGCGCTGGTGGGGGCGGTGGCGCTCTTCTTCGTGGCCCTCTCGGGGCCCCAGGCCCCCCTTGTTTCGGGGGGGCGGCCTTCGCGAGAAGTACGGTGGGGCCCCCCACCTGAAAGGTTGTCCTGGGGTACCCCCGTCATGCCCGTTACATCCGGCCAGGAAATGGCCGGGCCGGGGTGGGCGCTGGAATCTGGCGGTGGCGCGGTGCCCGGTTGGTGGGCATTCATCCCCGCGCCCGCCGCCATCGCGGCGCTCCGTGAGGAAGACACGCGCTTGATGCTCGACCCGAAGCAGGGATTCGCTTGCACCTTGAAGAAGACACTCGTGGGGGCCGGGTGCACCGCACTGGCCGCCTGTGCTCCCCCGGCCACACAGGTCCGCGCCGAGCCCGCGCGTGCCGCGAAGGTCCGTTCACGGCCTCCGCCCGCCGACTGCCCGCCGGGGTCCATCGAGACGATGACGGACACGCTCGGCATCAGCATCAGGGACCACGCGAGTGCCACCACCGACCTGAAGATGACCCAGGAGCCCGGTTGGCGCTCCGTGCGTGAGGGCGAGACCACCATCCGGTTGGGCCTCGAGCTGGGGCGGCTGCCGCAGTGGACGATGCTGAAGGGGCGGCTCCTCGTATACGACACGCGCGTCTATGGGCGTCTCACCGAGGCCCGGACGCCAGACGGACAGGTGTTTCGCATCTGCTTGGAGTTGGTGGATCCCGAGGACTGGTTCGTGGGGTTGCAGAGAAATCCCGAAAAGGGCTCTGACACCCCCAGGGTGTACTCAGAGTTCAAGGTTCGTGCGGTCGACCGTTTCCAGTGAGCAGCCACCGTGATGATTTCTCAAGCCTCCATGGCATTGCTGATGCGCGTGCTCCTCGCGAGCACGCCCCTCGCGGACAAGCTGGATGGGCTCACCAGCTTGTTCGACTCCGAAGCGATGGATGCGAGGGGGGTCATCGCCCAGCCCATCTCCAAGCGCATCACCCGGGGATCGAGGAACGCGCTCGGGGTGCTCCTGGCCATTGCCATGCGTTCCGCCAACCGGGTGGGATTGCTGTTGGAGTTGGAGAACCGGAGTGCCGAGCCGTGGGCACCCCGGGGAGTGGTGGTGCTGGAGATTGGAGGCGAGGACCTGGTGGCCACGGTGTGGCCGCCCGAGCCCATTCCTCCCGGTGGCAGGGGCAGCGTCTTCATCGAGGCAGAGGCCAAGGACACGCAGGCGCTGGGGACGTACGTCCTCAAGGTGTCCGGGGACGGACCGAGGGGCATGACGCTCGGCAACATCACGTTTCCCCGACTCGAGGACAGACCGGAGTGAGCGGATGGCCCGGACCGTCTGCTGCTAGGGTGGTGACGGGAGGGGGCGCCAGTCAAAGGGAACGGTGAGCCTGCTCTTCAGCCAATTCTCGTCACGCCAATAGCCAGAATCCGCATTGAAGGCGAGCTGCCCTCCGAGCCGCTGGAGTTCGATGCGCTCTCCGTTGAAGAGGAGAACCGCGTCTTGGGCTTCCTCCAATAGGAGCAGGGATGCGTCGAGCAAGATCTGCCTGAATCTGTCCCAGTCCGCATCGGCCAGGCGGCGGAATCCAACCATGAGCGTTGGAGTGAAATGAAACGCCTGCTTGATGGATTCGAACCCGCTCTCGCTGGCGCAGATGGACACTGATGTGTCGAACAAGAAGAATCTGTCATCACTCCAGGTCAATCCGGTGAGCTGGCCAGCCAGCTTCTCCATGGCCTGCGGTGGCTTCATTCGGGTCGATAGATGAAGATCGTAGTCCAGTGCCATATGAGGCTCCAGTTCATCCGGCTCGAGCTGTGAGGAATCATGGATGGAATAAAATGATTCTCCCACCCTTGATGACAATGATTTCCTTCAGGGCCGCGATAGGACTTTCGAGGAGTTGTTTCATGAGGGCCTCGAGTTCCACCTGGCTGTCCTCGAGATTGAGGACGATTCTGTCGGCTTGCTGCTTGTTCACCTTCGATGCGATGGTGTCACGGATATTGCGAGGATTGTCAGTACTGGGAGCGTAACAGTCCGCGTATTCTCCGTTGAGCTTGTAGTCGGGTGCTTTGCCGTTGCCTTTGCGGAGTGGATTCTGTTCCACATCGTAGCCGTTCTTGGCGAGGAGACGGGCCGACTCGTTCTCGCGCTCATGCCCCCGTGTCGTTTCTTGATCATCGTTTGGTCGAGGCTGCTTGGGCTTCCCGGTGAGGCTGCCCTTCTTGGGCAAAGCCCCGTCGCCCGGCCCCATCGCGGTGGCGGCCACAGCCGTAGGCGGCAGCACCACCGTCAGTTGCTTGACGCCCAGCGCCAACGACTTCACCTGCCCCGCGGCCTGTAGTGACACCCCCGTGCGCACCGGGGAGGCCAGTGCCGCTCGGCCGAAACCGGGCAAACCCGGCCCCCTGCCCACGAAGTTCGTCTCACCCGACAGCGCCGCTGTCGCCAGCAGCAGGAGCACGCGCATGCCGCTGTCCCCCAGCACCCCGCCGAAGCGGTGGCCCGCCTCCTTCAGTTCCCCAGTGGTGCGGGCCCGCTGCGAGTCCTCCAGCAACCGCACTCCGGCAGCCACCATGGCCCACACCGGTCCCAGGCCCAGGTACGCCACCAGGTACAGCGTGAGCGCCGCGGCCAGTCCCTTCGTCACCGGTTCGGGCACCGGAATCATCAGCAGGAGCAGATAGGTGCTCATCGCCGTACACACCATGATTTTGAAGGCCAGCGGGTCCAGGTACTCGCTGATGGGGACGGCTGCTCCCTCCCACACGGTGTCCATGGCGAAGGAGAGCGCCAGTCGCATGCGCGCCAGTGTTTCCGGTGGTGGCGCGTTGTCGGGCAGCACGAGGCAGCCGTCCGCGGCTTCCGAGGGCGCGCACAGGCGCTCCATCATTCGCTGGGCCGGGTCGTCCCGCGGGCCTCCTTCCCAGGTTGCGAGCCGTATCCGGCCCTCCCACCGGGGCGCGTCCACGGCCAGGGACATGTGCAGCAGCAAGTCCGTCAGGCCTGAGATGAGTTCCTCCTGGCGGAGCTCCACGGGTGGAGGTTGGGCCGGAGGCGTATAGACGATGGGTGCCCCCTGGCCCGTGTCCAGACGGACCTGGGGACCGCTCACACAGCCCGTCAGCCAGGGCACCACCAGCAGCAGGCCGAGACCACTCCAGGTTCCGCGCATAGGCTCCCTCTTCAACCCCCTCATGGGTAGGGGGCACGAGGCAGGAGCCTATGGGGGGGATCCGACAGGCTCAGCGCACGGAGAGCAGCTCCACGTCGAAGACGAGCACCGAGTTGGGCGGGAGGCCGCCCACGCTCTGCTCGCCGTAGCCGAGCGAGGAGGGGATGACGAGCCGGCGCTGGCCCCCGGCCTTCATGCCGACGAGCCCCTCGTCCCAGCCCTGGATGACCCGGCGCTGGCCGAGCACGAAGGAGAAGGCCCGCTCGCTGTCGCGCGAGGTGTCGAACAGGGTGCCGTCGGGGAGCCAGCCGGAGTAGTGCACGAAGACGGTGCGGCCGTTGGTGGCCTCGTCACCGGTGCCCACCACCAGGTCCTGCGTGTAGAGGCCGGTGTCACTGCGGTTCATCGCGTTGAGGTCCACACCCAGCGAGGGCGCGAACTGTACCTTCGTCGGATCCCCCGAGGACGTATCCCCCCCACCACAGGCGGGGGCGAGGAGCAGCAGCACACAGGCGGAGAGGAGCGGAAGGAGTTGGCGCATGGGCGCGAGCGTAACAGCCCGGGAGCCCCCTACCGCTGGCGGTTTCGCGGTCCTCCGCCCGCCCACTGGTAACCCACGGTGGCGCCCGAGCCGATGAAGCCCAGGGCGATGTACTTGCGCACCAGCTTGAGCCGGTCGGTGTTGTCGACGACCTCCTCCAGCACCCCGTGCACGGCCAGCCCGAGCAGCATGCCCGCCGCCGCGCCGCCCATGGCCCCGAGGAAGGCATGCCCCCGGTCCCGGCTGCCGGCGAAGGCCAGCTCGCCCAACCCCCAGGTGCCCAGCGCGGCGAGGGGAGGGGTGAGCACCAGCCCGGCGCCGAACCCCGCCACGTCCAGCTCCGCCCAGCGCCCGCCCGCCGCCGCCGGTTGGAGGAACAGCAGCGCTCCGGGCGCCGAGCCCACCAGACTCCCGGCCGCCGTCTCCGCCGCCGTCACCCACAGCCGCTCCCCACCCACGCGGCTCGCGCCGTACACCCCGCCGAGCGGCACCAGCGCGGACGTCCCGTACGCCACCCACGCGCCAGCGGACACCGGTACGTCCTCGCGCACATGCGGGGACGTGGTCGCCGGAGTCTTGGGCGGGGCCGGCT
>NZ_DASVWK010001069.1:0-3186 GCF_036389735.1 Archangium sp.
CGAACGGATCCGAGGAGGGCCGCCGCGGCGGCTTGTCCTCGCAGCTCGAGGGGAAGAATGACAGGTACTCGCGCACCGCCGTGATGCACGTGGCGTCATCCGCGTACTCCGCGTCCGCCACGCCGGACAGCTCGTTGTGCACCTTGGAGCCGCCCAGCTCCTCCTCCGTCACCTTCTCGCCCACCACGGACTCCACCAGGTAGGGGCCCCCAATGGCCAGCGAGCTGGTGCCCTTCACCATGGGCACGAAGTCCGCCAGCGCGGGGATGTAGGCGGTGCCGGCCGCGCCGGGGCCCACCATGGCCGCCACCTGCGGCACCACGCCACTCATCACCACCTGCTCGCGGAAGAGGTAGCCCGTGTCCGCGAAGCCCGCGAGGCGTCGGGGATCGATGTCGCCTCCCGCCTCCAGCCGCGCCCCCGCCGAGTCCACCAGCCACACCATCGGAATCCGGTTCTTCAGCGCGAGGTCCCGCAGCCGCGCCACCTTGCGCTCGCCCACCGTGCCGATGGAGCCGCCGAACACCGTGAAGTCGTAGATGGCCGCCGCCACCGGTCGGCCGTGGATCTCTCCCACGCCCGTGATGACACCGTCCGCGGGCGAGGGCCGGCTCGGGTCCTCTTCCTCGGGGAGGTTGCCCTCGGCACCGGCCAGGAGGCCCATCTCCTCGAAGGTGTTCTCGTCGAAGAGGTGCTTGAGGCGCTCGCGGGCGGTCAGCTTCCCCTTGGCGTGCTGGCGCTCGATGCGCTCGGGACCGCCCATGCCCTCGTTGCGCCGGCGCTGCGCCTCCAGCTTTTCCACCCGGTCCTTCATCTTCATGGTGTGGCCTCCCAGGAGAACTGGGGGCTACCTTGCCAGAGCCCCGAGCGCCCCCGGAAGGGTAGAGTGGGGACGTGTCTTCCATCTCCCTTCGTGCCCTCGCGGTGGCCCTCGGGGCCGTGCTCGCTGGTTGTTCCGAGCCTCCCACGGAGCTTCGGCGTGAGGCCCGTGTGGAGGGCCACGTGCGGCTGGCGGGCCCCGCTCGCGGGGATGCGTACCTGTTCCTGTTCGCCCCCGACGAGGCCCCTCCGGAGAAGCGGGGAGTGCCCCGGCACGTGGCCGCCGTATCCGAGGTGCGTCTCGCGTCCGGGGACGCGCGCTTCCGTTTCTCCGAGGTGGGCCCGGACGTGTACCGACTGTGGGGTTTCCTCGATGCCAATGGGGATGCGGACCTCACTGTCGATGTACTCGCGCAGCCAGGGGCGGGTGATTGGGTGCCCGAGTCCTCCGTCGAGCTGAACGTACAGCCGGGGCAGGTGCTGCCGGTGGACCTCGGGCTGTCGCGGCGGGTGAAGCGACCGCTGCCCGCGTTCCAGGTGGTGGATCAGGCGGAGGGCGGCGTGGTGGAGCTGACGGACTCGGCCACGGAGATCGTCTCGTTCACCGTGAAGAGCGAGGGCTCTGGCGTGCTGCGTGGGGACGCGCCCCGGTTCTTCGTCCGGCTCGCGGACGCGGAGGGGGATGGAACGCCGGATGACGTGAACGGAGATGGGGTGTTCGACTTGTGGCCGCAGTTCTTCCTGCGCTTCGTGCCCCGGCCCGGACAGACCGTGCCGCTCGACAACCGCGGGAGGCCCGCTCAAGTCATCGTGCCGCTGTTGCCCAATGCGACCCCGTTCCTCGCGAGTCTGGGCGGGGATGCGAGCCGGGAGGTCGCCGTGGAGTCGCTCCAGCTCTTCGTCATCCCCTCCGCCCAGTCCATCATCGAGGAGCCCGGGAAGGGGAGGGTGGTGACGACGCTCGGGGCCGTGCCCGTCGGGGAGTACGAACTCTGGGCCCTGAACGACGAGGGTGGCTTCTGGTTCGTCCCCAATGGCCTGGGGCGGCGGACCGTGGACCCCCTGCCGGGCCAGGCATTGCGGTTCCGGGTGGTCCACGCGAGCGCGGATGCCGGAACGGGCTCGCCGTAGTCCTGAGAATCGTCCGTTACCCGGACAGCCGGCGGACCCAGTCGAAGTACGTGGCCCTCGGGTCCTCCAGCGGATCGCGGAACAGCGCCCGGAGCTCCGCCCGGTCCACCTGGTCGCCGTCGAAGCCCCGATAGAGCGCATCCCCGAGCAGGTAGCCCAGCGCGTGGCTGACGCCGTGGAAGAGCCGGTCCTTGCGCAGGGGCAGCAGCTTCACCGCCTCGTCGGGCACCTCCACCTCCGCTGCCTTGTGCGCCAGCACGAACGCGGCGATCTGCCGCTCCACCCCGCGTGCCTCGCCGAACCGCACCGCCCACTCGCCCGCGCCCGGGCAGCTCCGCCGCGGGTTCACCAGCTTCGAGCCGAAGAACCCCAGCGCCTCCTCCAGGCACCGCGCGTAGAACGCGTCCGAGGCCCGCCGGGGCGCCTCCATCGCGTCCCCCACCGCGCAGTGCCTCACGAAGTGCGCCGCCTCCTCGGCAGCGTGGTTCAGCGACAGCGACGCCAGGTACGCCGTCCGCGCCCGGGGGATGTAGCAGCTCTCCCGCGAGAGGATGTGCCGCCGCAACTGCCCCAGCTCTCCCTGCGTGAAGCGGCCCCGCTGCTGGATGCGCACCAGCGCGTCCTCGTCCGCCGCCGTCACCACCTCCGCCTCCTCCAGCGCCCGGCCCACTGGCACTCCCGCCAGCCGGCCGATGAGGCTCGCCATCTCCCGGAAGCGCTCCGCCGCGCTCCGCTCCCGCAGCGGCGAGTCCCCTGACTCCGCCTCCAGGTAGTCCAGGAAGCTCTGCTGGCACACCACCGGCGATGCGTTCAGCAGGCACAGCGAGCCGTCCGGCAGCTCCACGGCCTGTGCCGCGCCCGCCTTCCCCTCGCGCGCCAGCCGCCAGTAGACGCCCTCGGCGTTCTGGTACACCACCAGTCCTCGCCGCCCGTACCCCTCGCCCAGCGCCCGCTCCACCTGGGCCGGCAGGTGGCAGGGCGCCACGTGGTACTGGCCCACCAGCACCATTACCCGGGGCAGATCCTCCGCTCGCGCCGCTCGGGCGATGCGCTCCGCCGCGTACGCGTCCCGCAGTGCCAGGGAGCGCTCGCCCTGCGCCCGCCGGTCGATGCCCACCACCTCCAGCCGATGACGCTTCGCGTAAACCAGCAGCGTGCGCAGGCTGGACCACGCCCCTCCCTGCTCCGAGCCATGACCCAGGCGAGCAAGCAGCGACCGCTCCGAGAGGCGACCCG
>NZ_DASVWK010001070.1:0-15247 GCF_036389735.1 Archangium sp.
CGAACAGCTCGCCCTCCAGCAGCGTCTCCGGCAACGCCGCGCAGTGCACCTCCACCAGCGGCCCCGCCACGCGCTTGCTCGAATAGTGGATGAGCCTCGCGAGCTGGCTCTTCCCCGTCCCGCTCTCCCCCAGCAGCACCACGCTCGCCTCGCTCGCCGCCACCTGCCTCGCCGAGGCCAGCGCCTGCTTCATCCGCGGGCTCTCCGCCACCAGGTTCGGCGTGAGCTGCTTCACCAGCCGCTCGCTCTTCGTCTCCGACGCGCGCTGCTCGGCCAGCCGCCTCACCCGCAGCCGCACCTCGTCCATCGCGAAGGGCTTGGTGAGGTAGTCCGCCGCCCCCGCCTTCATCGCCGCCACCGCGTTCTCGGCGCTCCCGTACGCGGTCATCATCACCACCGCTGGCGCGTTGGGCAGCGCCTGCGCCGCCTTCAGCACCGCCAGTCCGTCCACCTCTGGCATCCGCAGATCCGTCAGCAGCACGTCGAAGCCGCCGCGCGCCAGCTCCACCAGCGCCGCGCGCCCACCCGACACCCGCGTCACCGCGTGGCCGTCCAGCTCCAGGGCCTCGGCCACCAGCCTGCCCAGCTTCACCTCGTCGTCCACCACCAGCACGTGCGCCATGCTTCACCTCCTCAGGGCAGGGGCGAGGACGCGCGCAGTCGGGCGAGCTCATCCTCATAGGCCTTGAGTCCGGCCTGCTTGCGCGGCGAGTCCCACTCCTTCTGGGTGAAGGCGGACAGCTCGTAGCCACGCGTCGTGTGCGAGCCCCCGAAGCGGGAGAACTCGGCGCCACGGCCCGCGGAAGCGGAGGACGGGAAGTGGCCGCGCAGCGTCTTGAGGACGTAGGGCCCGGGGACGCCCCGGTCATGGAAGACGAGCCCGTAGAACTCCAGCGTCACCCACGAGTGCCCGCGCTTCAGCGTCGCGGGGACGACGGAGACGGCCACCGGGGTGGTGCCATCGGCGGCGAACAGATTGCCCGCCACCTGGGCGGTGCCCTCGCGCTGGCTCTCCACCTCCGCGTCGATGAAGAGCGAGCCATTCTCGAGCCGCTCCAGGAAGCGTCCGGTGAAGGCCGCGGGCGGAAAGGCGGTGTACTGCACGAGCGCGCGCTCGCGGCCGGGCTTCAGCTCGCCGTCGGTGAACTCCCAGGACACCTCGAACTGGAGGAGGTCGTCCTCCTCGGCGCCCTTGCGCTTGGGCGGGAGGTACGTGGCCGCGTACTCGCCGGGCGACGTCTCCTTCAGCGCCACCGTCCCCAGCACGGTGTGCCGGCCGGAGGGCTGGAGGCGGTGCACGGAGACAGCGCCCACCTTCACGGCGACGGGCTCGTGCTTCCGCTCGCCGCGATAGACGGAGAGGCGGAGCTGGACGGGCTCGGGAGCCACGTAGCGGAACTTGTCCGTCTCGAACCGGTAGTACAGCCGGTGCTCGGGCTTCGTGTAGAGGTTGCGCACGCCCATCACGGGCATGTCCCGCACCGGGACGACGTCCGGCTGGAGCACGTCCTTCATCCCCGGCACCAGCGGCACGGTGGTGGGCGCGTAGCGGTTGGCCTCCTTGTAGCGCTCCAGGTAGGTGGCGACGACGTTCGGGTCCTGGAGGAGGCGCTGGGTCTGCGCCAGGTCGTTCGCGGCGACGACCGCCTTGGGCCGCGGCGGGGTGGGCGCGGCGGGCTCGGCCGGAGGGGGGACGGGCTTCGCGGTGGCGACAGGGGCCGCGGGGCCTTCTGGCTCCCGGAGGAGAAGCGCCAGGGCGATCAGCAAGAGCGCGAGGCCCACGACCGGGAGGACGACGAAGCGGAGGCGGAGACGGCGGGTCTTCAAGGGGCGGGTTTCCGGAAATGAGACACAGAACGGCAACCGCCCGGCGCGAGCTGTCTCACGCCGGGCGGCTCACATCATCGCCTGAGAGATGGGGGGCCTGTCACCAGGCCCTGGGCATGGTGCGGATCATCTCCCCGCCCGCGTGGTCCACGTAGGTGTAGCCACGACGACAGGTGAGGCCCTGGCCCGGCGGCTGCCAGTGATACGGGGTGTGGTTGGCCCAGTAGTGGTTCATCCGGTCCGACGAGCTGTAGAACGGCGCGCCCCAGCCGCCCGGAGACGTCCACGAGTCCGGGTTGCACGAGGTATTGGCCGTGGACCCGTTGTCGAAGCGGAAGGCGGCGGAGCTGTGGTACGCCACCAGCCAGTCACTGCCGCCGTTGTAGAACCCGCGCAGCGTGCCGTTGACGAGCGAGCTCCAGGCGTTGTCCAGGTGGCAGCCCACCTGGTACCACCTGCACGAGCGGTAGGAGCGCTGGCGCTCGGACGAGTAGGTGATGAACGGCACGCCGTTGGTCACGTCGTGGTTGTACATGCCGCGCGCGATGGGCACGGGCAGGCTCAAGCTGTAGATGGGGTAGCCGCCGATGCTCTGCAGCAGCCCCAGCGAGTTGACGATCCACAGGATGGGGCTGACCATCGTCAGGTTGGCCAGCTCGGAGCCGCCGGCCGCGCTCTGCACGGAGTGGATGCGCAGGATGTTCCACCGGTTCTCCTGCGACAGGATGTTGCCCATCATCATGCCGCCGGCCGAGTGCGTGATGAGGACACAGGGCCGCTGGGGCGCGCACAGCGTATCCAGCGCCTGGCGCACCACGCCCGTCTGGCTCTGCACGCTCTGGGTGGAGTCCCAGCTCACGAAGAAGCGGTCCACCCCATCGGTGTTGCCCGCCAGGTTGCTCCAGCCCCAGTAGCCGTGCGAGGCGGCATTGTACGAGGTGTAGTTACCCGCGCCGTGGATGTACACGTACGCCACCTGCGAGGTGTTGCAGCGCGACCACGACTGGCCGAAGCGGTCCGTGTACGACGAGCAGGTGGAGGGCGGGGGCGGCGGGGGCGGCGGGGGCGGGTAATAGGTCCCCCCTCCTCCACAGCTCTCCGTGTAGACGCCGTTCGCATCCACCGTCGCGAGGCACGGCTCCTCGGGCTCCTGGGGCTGCTCGTGGAGGCTCGCCGACGCCTTCCGCGAGTCATACACCGGCGCGGGCTCGAAGCTCGTGGGCACCGACTGCGGCTCCTGGCCCTCGTAGCCCTGCGTCTCCTTCAGCGTCTCCTGGTAGTTCTGCAGCGCCCCTTCCGGGTCCACCTGCGACTCCAGGGCGTAGCGCTCCTCGGCCGCCTGAAGGGTGAGCTGCGCCTCCTGCTCGAAGTAGCTGACGTAGGCGTTGTACTGCTCGCTCGGCAGCGAGCCCAGGTACGCCTCCACCTTCGCCGAGCCCGTGATGGTGTCCTCGGGATACGACTCGTAGATCTCCATCGCCCGCACCACCGGCTCGGGCGCCAGCAGCTTGTCCCGCGGCTCGGAGGGCACCGGCTTGTAGGGATCGGAGGGCGCGGGCTCCTCGTAGGAATCGGGCGCGGAGGGCCCCTCCTGATAGACGGAGGAGCGATTCTCGGTGCTGGCGAAGGCTCCGCCGCTCAAGCCAACACACGTGGCGATCGCCAACGCGCGGGACCAGGTCGGCACGGCAGGGTTTCTCTTCACGACTCACTCCTCCAGGGGGGCCAGGGGCAGGGCACGACTCGAGCTTCTCCCTGTTCTCACTGGATATCCGGTTTTGTAGTGTTTGCACAAGAATAGAATTATTCTAGAATTCCAAGGAATTGCTCCGACCCGGCCCGGGGCATGGAACCGGGGCCTCGCGTGTTCGAGCGTGACGGCGCTGCTCACTCGCGAACGTTCACGCGCGTTCGGTCTTCCATGACGCGCAGCGGCACCGGCCTATCGTCGGTGCCCTCTTCCCCGCCGTTGCCAGATCCACCCCCCTACACGAGGTCTGAATGTCGACCGTCTATGAAGCGCCGGGTCAAAAGGGCAGCAAGGTCCAGTATCTCCCCCGCTACGGGAACTACATTGGCGGGGAGTTCGTGCCGCCCGTGAAGGGGCAGTACTTCGAGAACATCACCCCCGTCACCGGCAAGGCCTTCTGTGAGGTGCCTCGCTCCACCGCCGAGGACGTCGAGAAGGCGCTCGACGCGGCCCACAAGGCCAAGGGCGCCTGGGGTCGCACCTCGCCCACCGCCCGCGCGGAGATCCTCAACAAGATCGCCGACCGGATGCAGGCCAACCTGGAGATGCTCGCCGTCTCCGAGACGTGGGACAACGGCAAGCCCATCCGCGAGACGCTCGCCGCGGACCTGCCGCTGGCCATCGACCACTTCCGCTACTTCGCCGGCTGCCTGCGCGCCCAGGAGGGCAGCCTCGGGGAGCTCGACGAGCACACCGTCTCGTACCAGTTCCACGAGCCGCTGGGCGTGGTGGCTCAAATCATCCCGTGGAACTTCCCGCTGCTGATGGCGGCGTGGAAGCTGGCGCCCGCGCTGGCAGCCGGCAACTGCGTGGTGCTCAAGCCCGCCGAGCAGACGCCCGTCACCATTCTCAAGTTCGCGGAGCTGGTGGGCGACCTGCTGCCGCCCGGGGTGCTCAACATCGTCAACGGCTTTGGCATCGAGGCCGGCAAGCCCCTGGCCAGCAACAAGCGCATCGCCAAGGTGGCCTTCACCGGGGAGACGACCACCGGTCGCCTCATCATGCAGTACGCCTCGGAGAACCTCATCCCGGTGACGCTGGAGCTGGGCGGCAAGTCGCCCAACATCTTCTTCGCGGACGTGTTCGCGCAGAACGACGACTTCGCGCAGAAGTCGCTCGAGGGCTTCGCCATGTTCGCCCTCAACCAGGGCGAGGTCTGCACCTGCCCCTCGCGCGCCCTGGTGCAGGAGCGCTTCTACGAGGAGTTCATGCAGAAGGCCATCGAGCGCACCAGGCGCATCGTCCAGGGCAACCCGCTCGACGTGAGCACGATGATCGGCGCGCAGGCGTCCAACGATCAGCTCGAGAAGATCCTCTCGTACATCGACATCGGCAAGCAGGAGGGCGCGAAGGTACTCACCGGTGGCCGGCGGGCGAGCCTGCCGGGCGCGCTGGCCGAGGGCTACTACGTGGAGCCCACCATCTTCGAGGGCCACAACAAGATGCGCATCTTCCAGGAGGAGATCTTCGGCCCGGTGGTGTCGGTGACGAAGTTCAAGGACGCGGAGGACGCGCTGGCCATGGCCAATGACACGCTCTACGGCCTGGGCGCGGGCGTGTGGTCGCGTGACACGAACACGGCGTACCGCATGGGCCGCGGCATCCAGGCGGGCCGCGTGTGGGTGAACTGCTACCACCTCTACCCGGCGCACGCGGCCTTCGGCGGCTACAAGCAGTCGGGCATCGGCCGCGAGACGCACAAGATGATGCTCTCGCACTACCAGCAGACGAAGAACATGCTCGTCAGCTACGACCCCAAGCCCATGGGCTTCTTCTAGACCGGAGCGGGTCCATGAGCATCGAGCGCGTCGCCGTCACTCCCGCCGCCGAGGCCCTGCTGCGCAAGCTGCAAGGCATCCACGGTCTCCTGATGTTCCATCAGTCGGGGGGGTGCTGCGACGGCAGCGCGCCGATGTGCTTCCCGAGGGGCGAGTTCAAGCTGGGCCAGGAGGACGTGTTCCTCGGCACCATCGTGGACACGCCCTTCTACATCAGCGGCTCCCAGTTCGAGTACTGGCAGCACACGCACCTGACGGTGGACGTGGTGAAGGGCCGCGGCAGTGGCTTTTCCGCCGAGGCCCCCGAGGGCGTGCGCTTCCTCATCCGCTCACGCGTCTTCACCGACGACGAGTACACCACCCTCCAGAAAGCGGGTCCGCCTCCCAGAGGGCCGCAACACGGCTGAGGTGCGGACTCAGAGCTTGTAGATACCGAGTCCCACCCACGGCAGCGGGAAGGGCGTGCCCGCGCTCTTCTCCGTCGGGGGCAGGTACACCCAGAGCGCCGCCACGTCGATGCGCACGCGCAGCCGGTCGAACGCCACCGGCCCGCGAGGCGCATTGGAACCAATCAGCCAGCGTATGCCCGTGGTGCCGAACGAGTCACTGAAGGGCTTGCGCGGGAAGAACTCCGCCGCGAGTTCGCTGTGGGGCCCGAGCACGTACTGCGCGCCCACGAAGGGCTGCACCTCGGTGGGGATGCGCGGGATGGTGGTGCTCTCGCTGCCGCCCACCCCATCGTCCCCGCCTCCGCCCGTCGTCTCGGTGGTCAGCGTGATGGCGGCCCCCTGCGGAATGAGGTGGTGGTTGTCGAGCACGTAGGCGCCCGCGGTGAGCTGGAAGTTCCCGAAGTGCTTCGCCGCCACGGCGCTGAAGAGGTTGAACTGGAGGTTGGCGCCAGCGGCCCCCACCCCTCCGGACGCGGCCACGCCATTGCCGAGCACCACGATGCCCGCGCCACCCACCGCTCCCCCGAAGACATTGAGGAAGTCATAGGAGGCGGCCACCCCCGGCAGGTAGCGCGACTCCTCGAGCAGCTTCACCTTGAAGCCGATGTCGACGGCGCCCACCACCCCGAGCGCCGCCGCCCCCGCGCCGCCCACCACGTGGATGAAGTAGAAGGGCACGCCCGTCGCCACTGGAATGGGCAGCGCGCCGCCCCACACGTTGAGCTCCACGCGCCGCCCCAGTCCCACGCCCGCGCGGAAGAGGAGGAGTTCGTCGTTGCTCACCACCAGCTCGCCGGGCTCCAGCGTGAGCGCCGTGGGCGTGAGGAACAGCCGCTCGTCCGCGGCCCGGCGGTTGACGAAGTCCCCGCGCCGGAAGTCCATCTCCCGGCCCAGCGCCTCGCCCGCCTCGCGGCCCGCGCGCGACGCCAGCGAGGCCGGCTCTCCCGCCGACTCCCACCGCACCAGGCCGAGTTTCCGCCCTCCCTCGGGCGCCAGCAGTGTGCCCTCGATGGCCAGCCGCCCCGCCGACTTCTCGAACTCCGTGAGCCCGAACGCCGTCCGCGCCTGCTCGGCGACGCGCTCGGACTGCGTGGCCGGCGCCGCCTCGGGCGAGACGGCCTCCACGACGCGCACCTCCAGCTTCAGCGGCTCGCCCGTCGCGTCCGCGGGCCGGCGGGCCCGCCCCTCCACCGCGCGCAGGAAGGACTCCTGGAGTTCCTTCCTCATCGCCTCGGGCACGTCCTCGCCCTTCACCTCGACCGTCACGCCGCGCGCCTCGTCGTAGCGTCCGAGCGCGTCCACCTTCACCTGCCGCACGCTGCCCAGTGCACAGCCAGTGAGCGGCAAGGCGAGACACATCGCCAGCCAACGCCACCGCATCTTCCGAGTCTTCACGTCACACCTCTCCCGCTCCACGCGGGGAAAGGGCGCCATCCTGCTCCGTCCGTGCGCGGGGCGTCTACCGGGCCGCGGGCAGCCGCACCTCGAAGGTGCTGCCCTGGCGCTGCTCGGGCACCAGCGCCACCGTGCCCCCGTGCCGCTCCACCAGCCGGCGGCACAGCGCCAGGCCCAGCCCCGTTCCATTCGCCTTGCCCGTCACGAAGAGGTCGAAGAGCCGCTCGCGAATCTCCGGCGGCACTCCCGGCCCGTCGTCCTCCACGCGCACCCGCACGCCGCTCCCCTCCACCTCGGCCGCCAGCCGCACCTCGCCCTCCCCCTGCGCCTGCGCCGCGTTCTGCAGGAGGTTGGCGAACACCTGCCGCAGCCGTCCCGCGTCCCCCTCCACCGGCGGCAGCTCGGGGAAGCTCCGGCGCACCTTCACCCCGGGGAACGCCGCTTCCGTCGCCCTCGCCGCCTCCTCCAATACCTCGGACAGCTCCACCCGCTGCGCGGACAACGGCCGGTCCGCGCTCAAGTCCAAGAGGTCCTCCGTCAGCCGCCGCAGCCGCTCCACCTCGCCCAGCACGTCCTCCAGCGACTCCTTGTCCCGCTCCGAGAGCTTCGCCCCGCTGCGCTCGCGCATCAGCTCCACCGTGCCGCGAATGACGCCCAGCGGGTTGCGGATTTCGTGCGCCGCCATCGCCGCCATCTTCGTCAGCGCATCGCCTCGCGCCGCCGCCGCCGCCGCCTCGCGCCGGGCCCGCTCGTCCCGCAGCCACCGCGCCGCCACCAGTGCGAGCGCCAGCGCTCCCACCGCCGAGAGCGCCACCCCACCCCACAGCGCGCGCCGCAGGGAGTCCCGGGCACTGGAGAAGGTCCGGCCCGCCTCCAGCACCAGCACCGACTCCACCCCTCCCCCGGCCCCGCGCACCGGGAAGTAGCCCACCGTCACCTGGAGGTCCCCCAGCGCGTAGCCCGGCCCCACCCGCGTCTCACCCACGAGCGCGGCCTCCACTCCCGCCGGGTCCGTGCGCAGCAGGTCCACCCGACGCCTCGCCGGCCCGGTGGCGTCCGCGGGCACCGCCAGCTTCCGGTCCACCACGTACACCCCATCCAGCGCGTTGGCCTCCATCAGCGCTTCCAACTGCTCGGGCCGGGCGGCGGTGGTGCCCAGCAGCAGCGCCGCGGACTCGCCCGCGCCCCGCAGCCGCGCGTCCAGCGACTGCTCCAGCGCCGCACTGCCCGCGCGGTAGAGGGCCAGCGTGGCCGCGAGCGCCCCCACCAGCCCCAGCGTCGCGAGGCCCAGCGGTCCCAACGCGCGCGAGCCCGGCCGCGACATCAGTACAGCCCCCGCGTCCACACCAGCCCCAGCCCTCCGACGAGGCGGCCATGGGCGAGTTCAGGGACGTTGGAGGACGCCCCGCGCCAACCCACCGAGGCCTGGAGGCTCCAGCGCTCCAACACGTCCCACTCCAGCGCCGCGCCCGCGTCGAGGTAGCTGTCCGTACGGCGCGCGCCCAGCGGGTTGTCGAAGTTCTGGTAGTCGCG
Source organism: Archangium sp. (assembly GCF_036389735.1). Taxonomy (GTDB): domain Bacteria; phylum Myxococcota; class Myxococcia; order Myxococcales; family Myxococcaceae; genus Archangium. The sequence continues at coordinate 8,733 of NZ_DASVWK010001070.1, forward strand.
CCGGGTATAGCCCGCCTCGCCCACGAAGCGCAGCCCGGGGCGCAGGCGCAGGCGCACCTCGGCACGCGGTCCGTGCTCGAGGAAGCCGAGCGCCAGGTCGTACGTCCGCACGAGGCCGCCGTACCAGCCCGCCGAGAGGGAGAGGGGCTCGGCGGGACTCCACTCCACGTCCCCCCGCCCCGTGCTCCTCCACCCGGAGTAGCCCGCATAGGTGGTGTCCTGGAAGTCCTCGCGGCGCATGGCCCCCGAGGCCTCCAACACCACCGGCCCCACCGGCCCGCGTGCGTTCACCTGGAGTCGGTGCATGCGCAGGTAGGGCGAGCCTCCGAGCACCAGGAGGTCGAAGCCGTACTCCGCGGAGAGCCGCAGCGCCGGGCCCACGTGCGCCCAGCCCAGCGTGCCCCCCGCCCCGGCCAGATCGAATCGGGTGAAGCGCAGGTGGCCCCGGGCATGTCCGGCGAGGCGCGCGTACGGACCGCGTTGGCCCCAGGGCCGCAGACGCAGCTCGGCGAGCCCCAGGCCCACGCCGTCCGCGCTGCCCCCCTGGCGCCGGGTGTCATCCGGCGCGAGGTCCACGTTGGAGTCGTACTCGCTCCCCAGCCGCACCGAGAGCGACACCCGACCCTCGCGCTCGGCGCGCAGACGCAGCTCCTCGGCCCGCCGCGCGAGCTCCGGGTCCGTCGAGGCCGCCGCCGTGGTGAAGAAGGCCCGGGCCTCGCTCGCCCGGCCCTCGCGTAGCGCGAGGACGCCCAGGAAGTAGGAGGCGGCGTCCACCAGCTCGGGCTCGGCGAGGGCCCGGCGGAAGGCCGCCGCCGCGGAGGCGTCCTCACCCCGCTCGAAGAGGGAGAGGCCGGAGAGCAGCGATGCCGCCGCCTCGCCGCCCGGAGTGGGCGGTGTGGAGGACTTCTCGCGGCAGAGTGACTTCAGGGCCGCTCGTGCCCCCGCGTGGCGGGGGTCCCTGCGCAGCACTTCTCGCCACGCGACGAGGGCCGTCTCGGTGTTCCCCGCGGCCTGCTCGGCCTCGGCCACCTCCACGTAGGGCACGGCGTCGGCCGGGTCCGCCGAGTCCTCCGGTGTCACGGGCTCGCAGAGGCCGGCCTGGGAGAGCAGCGCGGCCACGAGCAGGCCCGGGCTCACGGACCGCCACCTCCGACGATGGGCGCGGGCAGCTCGGACAGCGCGCCCAGGGAGGCACGGGCCTCGGCGAGCCGATAACGGTCCTCGCGCCGCCCGGCCAGCCGCACCGCCTCCTCCAGGAGGCGCGCGGCGAGCACCGGGCGCCCGGCCGAGCGGGCCTGCGTGGCGCGTGCGTGGTACCAGTCGATGGAGGACGGCGTGGGCGCCGTGCGGAAGAGGGCCGCGAGGTCTCCGCGCAGCTTGCGCACCTGCTCGCCGATGCGAGGCCCGGAGGCCTCCCCCACCGCGTCCAGGAGCGTGTCCGCGCACAGGTACAGCTTCGCGTCGTAGCAGGCGAGCGCGTGGTAGTAGTCGAGCAGCGCGTCGCGCGCATCCGGGGCGCTCTTCTGGGCGGCGGCGAAGGCCTCCAGCGCCTCCTCGGAGCGGCCGAGTTTCACCAGCGACGCGGCGATGTACCAGTCCGCCTCACCGCCCGAGCCCAGGCGATGGGCCACCTTGAACTCCACCAGGGCGTTGGCGAACCGGCCCTCGCGAAAGTGGCGAGCCCCCTGGAGGAGGTGCGGTGTCGAATCCGGCGGAGTGGCCGCCGTGAGTCCGAGCAGGGCGAGGCACAGCGCGAGGCGCTTCACACAACGCCTTCTATCACGGGTGGCGGATGGGTGCCGGCACCGAGGGCTTTCCATTTCCCGGCTCATCGGGCTTGGAGCCCTTGTTCTTGCGCACCGCTTCGGCACGGGAGCGGCCGGCGGCATCCTGCGCCTCCGAGCCCACCCCCGCCGCCCCCAGCGCGGCGTCGCGAGCGGCCTTGAGGCTCGCCCCGGGAGGCGTGTGCTCGCGCATGCGCGAGGCGCGCTCCGAGGCCTCGCGGCGGGCCTTCTCCGCGGCCTCACCGCGGGTGCGGGTGCCCGCGTTCCGCCGAGCACCCTCCGTGGCGGTCTCCCGGGCCGACTCGGCCACCGGGGACGCGGCCTCGGGCAGACGGGGCGGCTCCTTGGGAAGCGAGGCCTGCACCTCGAGCGCCTCGCGCAGGGCGGCCCGGGACTCCTCGCGACGCGGCGACTCCTCGGCGGCGGCACCGAGGGCGCACAGCATGAGGGCGAGGATGAGGGACCCGCGCATGACCGCCTCCACGAAGCGCCTGGGAGAGCGCTCTACCCTGGAGAGTAGCATTCCCCGTGCCGACCGCTGGCTCCTCGCGTGAGGTGGTGTCGGGTCCCGTCGGATGACCCATCTGGGACACCTCGCTGTACCAACCGGTACACCCTCAAACCCGCGTGAGCCGGTCCTGCACGCTCCACTGGAGCGCCTCGGTCTCGGCATCGGGCGTCGTCCTCCTGCGATGGGCTTCTTGAAGCAGCGCGAGCGCATGGCCGAGTCTGTGAGCCACGCCCACCGCGTCTCCGCGTTGCTGGAGCAGGTCCGCCTCCGCGCTCACCAACTTCGCCAGCGCCTTGATCTTCTCCGGATGCCCGAGCAGCTCCGCCACCGACGCCGCGTCGATGGTGAGGAGCATCCGGTACTCCATGCCGAACAGCGACAGGCTCGTCTGGTGGACGAGGTCGAGTGCTTCCTCCGTCTTCTGGGTCTTGCCCGCCTTCAGGATGACCGCGAGCGCGGCGACCAGCTTCTCGATCATCCGCTCGATGTAGTCCTCACGGATTCCCGCCATGGGCGTACCGGTCCTCTTTGGAAGCCCTCCGGATTGGAAGGCCCCTCAACGTAAGGGTCCTTCCAGGCCTGGCAACCCGAGGCGGGCTGGAACCTCCAGGAAGGGGCTCAGCTGTTGTCGCTCAGCGGAGGCGCGTCACGCCGCTCGACGCTCGACTCGTCCCCCACGCCCTTCTCCAGGATGCCGCTGATGCCCGCCTCGTCGTCCGTCACGTCCCGGCGCTCGGAACCCTCGGCCTGGTGCCGGCTCTCGCGCTCCAGCTCCTTGGCGTCCTTCTCCAGCTGCGGGTTCTCGAACGGGGCCTTCTGCGGTCCACCCTTGTTGTGCGCCATGACTTTCCCCTTTTCGCGGAGGGCCCCGTGCGCCACGGCACGAGGCCCGGTGATGGGGGAAAGGTCCGAAGCCTCCCGCCGCCCGACAAGGGACCGGCCCACGCCCCGCCGCCCGCTCTCCCTCCGAGAGGAGTGCTCGGCTCGGACCCGTGGGAATACACGAGCGAGAAGTCATTTCATTTCGAGGGCGGCATCCACTCCATCGCCGTGGGGTTGGGCTTGAAGCCCACCGACTCGTAGAGCGGCCGGCCCTCGTCCGTCGCGTGCAGCAGCACCCGCCCCGCCCCCAGCTCCCGCGCGAAGCGCATCAACTCCGTGAACAGCGCCCGCGCGATGCCTCGCCCCCTCCACCCGGGCTCCGTGTACATGTTGAGGATGTACGCCTCCAGGCTCGCCAGGGTGCCCGGCATGGGCGGCCTCTCGAAGGGCAGCAGCCCACTACAGGCCACCACCCGGCCCTCGGCCACGCCTACCCATGCGTGAAAGCGCCCGGAGGGAATCGCCTGCGCGAAGTAGCGCTGGGTGACGGGCACCAGTGTCTCCTCGTCTTCCAGCCGTTCCACCCCGCGCGTGGTGCGCAGCAGCGCCAGCCGCAGGCGTACCATCTCGTCCACGTCCTCCACTCCCGCCTTGCGGATGCTCCACTCCGCGCCCATGCGACTCGTGCCTCCCGGCCCACTCGGGGCCCTCGATGCTGGCCCTTGTACCTTACCGAGCAGCCCTACGGCTCGGCATGCCAGCCACCTGGAGGGGTGACCGGCCTCAGAAGGGCGCACGACATTCGAGGTCGAGACGCACACCCGTGTGCGGATGGAGGAAGGTCAGGGCCTCGGCGTGAAGCATCAGACGCGTGTCGTCCCCGCCGTGCAGCCGGTCGCCGACGATGGGGGCCCCGAGGCCGAGCGGGTGCGCGGCATGGACGCGAAGCTGGTGCGTGAGAGCGGTGCGAGGCACGAGCGACATCCGGGTCCGGCGCTCGGTCCGCTGCGTGACGCGCCACTCGGTGAGGGCGCGCTTGCCTCGAAGCGGTAGTTCGACGATGCCCTGGTCTCCAGCGACGTGGCCATCGAGCCAGGCGACATAACGCTTGTCGGCCTCGCGCCGCGCGAACTGCCGCTGGAGCGCCGCGTGGGATTCCGGCGCCCTGGCCACGAGCAGAAGCCCGGAGGTCTCGACATCGAGGGCGTGCACGACGAGCGACCCGGACGCCTCCGGGTAGCGCCGCTGGAGGCGGACGAGCACCGAGTCTCGGAGCGGAGCGTGGCGGCCGGGAACCGAGAGAAGACCGCAAGGTTTCTCAACGACGAGCAGCCATGGGTCCTCGTACACGAGCCGGAGTTCCTCCGTCAGGCTCGGTGCGACATCGAGCAGCGGCGTCGGTTCGACGGACAGCCCCTCGAGCATGTACGGCAGGACCCCGCCACACTTGCCGCGACACGCGGGGTAGTACGCTCCCGCGTGCCGCTCCCCGGTAAGGGGCGACGCCCCCCACCAGAACTCAGCGAGCGCCAGCGGCCTCAGGCCATGGCGATAGGCGTGACCGAGAAGCCTCGGAGCGGCGCAGTCGCCCGCCCCACCCGGCGGCGGCTCCGGCGCGAACAGCTCTCCCAGGGGTCGCTCCTCGCCCCGCGCATTCGGGATGACGTAGTTGTAGGCAATCCGTTGCCACAGTTGCCTGGAACGCTCGGCGCGCAGGTGCTCGATCTCGGCGCGGCGCGCATCAAGAGCTCGCAACGCCGACGCCAGGACCTCACGTTCCTGTCGGTGCGCCACGTCCATCCGCTTGCGCTCGGCGTTGTCAGCCCGACTCGCCTGCTCCAACGCGTGAAGCGCCGCACGTCGTTCGTCTTCTCCGCGCTCCCCGCCATCCAGTCGCTGGCGAGCCTCGTGCCGGAGGCGGCGGTTCGCGTCGTGGCGTGCACGCATCCCAGCGGCCTCGACGCCGTGGCGCGCGGTCAGCTCGGCGAGGCGGGCGCGCAGCGCGACGGGCTCGGCCCCATCGACCAGCTCGGCATGGCGCTCTCCGAGTGTGCGCAGCTCCGCCTCTCCCGCCGGCCAGAAGGCGTCACGCGCGACGGCATCGAAGAGCGGCGGCGCGAACCCGTCGAGCTGCCAGCGACCGTCGAGCATGCCCGAGAACCCACGCAGGTAGCCGATGCGGCCATCTGGAGCCGCGACGACCAGCACCCCGAACATCTTGCCGCCGCCAGGCTCGTCGAGCGCGCCGAGGTCGAGTCCGCTGGAGAGGTCACCGCGACGCAGGCGCAGTTGCAGCGCTTCGGCGGCACGGCGCGCCAGGGGATGCGGCGGGCCGGGAGCGAACGGGCTCGCGAGCCGCACCGGCACCTCGGTCGGAGCCGGCTGCGGATCGAAGTACGTCACGACATCGTGCAAAGGTGACTCTCGACGGGACATCCAGCGCACACCCTACTCCTCCAGAGAGGCTGCTCCCCAGTGCTCGGCTGCCTGCCCTGCGTCCCGCCAGGCAACCCGCTTCCATGCAACTCCCTTTGCAGCGGGCGGAGCGCTCCTACCTTCCTTCCCACGACACGGCTTCGGGGGCCGAGAGCACCGGAGCCACGCGAGGAGAAGACCATGACGAGGAAGGCACTGCTGGCCCTGGCGCTGGGTACCCTGCTGACGGGAGTGGGCTGTCGCCACACCCGTGAGGGCGCCAAGGACGATGCGGAACAGGCCGCGGAGAAGACCGGGGACGCCGCGGAGAAGGCCGGCGACAAGGTCGAGGACGCCGCGGAGAAGGCCGGCGACAAGGTCGAGGACGCGACCGACGATTGACGATGCGTGAGGTGCGTGCGCCTCACGGAGCATTCCAGCACCACCCGCGGAGTTCAGGCCTCACTCGGGCCTGGCGTCGGACTTCGAGGTCGCGTTCACACGCACCGCGGTGGGTCCATCCGCCTCCTCGCGATAGGAGGCGCGCACCTCACTGCCCTCGGGCAGCGACGCGGGCTCGGCGCGCTTGCCGTCGAGCACCACCGCCGTGGTGGCCTCCACCCGGAGCTGGAGCGCGGGGTTGTTCGGGACCCGCAGGGTGAGGGTGTCCTCGCTGGCCCTGACGAGCTCACCCGTCACCCTCTGGGTGCGGCGCGGGGTCTCGCGCTCCGCCTGGGCCTCCCCAGCGACCGACGCGTCCCCCGCTGACTTCGGAGCGGGAGTCGAGCGTGGCTCCGGCTCGGTCTGGCTCCGCGTGGCCTGGGCCTCACGGGCCTGCTGCTCCGCCTCACGCCGTGCCGCTTCGGCGGCAGTGGCATCCTGCTCCGCCTTGCGCTGGGCCGCCTGGGCCTCGTCAATCCGCTTCTGAGCGGCCGCTTGAGCGTCGCGGGCCTCCCGCCGAGACTCCTCCACCTCCCGCTGGG
>NZ_DASVWK010001071.1:0-4517 GCF_036389735.1 Archangium sp.
CAGCTCAAGGGCTTCCTCAACACGCCCACCAGCTACACCGGCACCGCCCAGGTGGACACGCTCGTCCCCGTCTCGCAGTAAGGCAATCACGCAGTCGCAGCACAGGAGCGCGCGTTTCCCCGCGCGCAGCGCCCATGGCACCGGTTTGCTCCTCGCCCGGTGCCGTGGGCGTCTTTTTTTCCAGGGCTCAGCCCGACCCCGAAGGCCCCGGGTGCGGCGCGGCGAGGAGAAACGCGCACACCCGCTCCAGCGCCTCCGTCCGCTCCAGCTCCGCGGGGAAGGCGTGGAAGGCCTCGCGCGGACCGAAGAGGATGAGTGGCTTGCCGTAGCGCAGCGCGAGCACCGCCTCGGACACCGTGCCCGCGCCTCCCGGCAACGCCACCAGCGCCCGCGCGGTGAGCACGTTGAGATGGTTGCGGCTCATCGGCTCCGTCCCCCGCGCGCCGCTCAGCGGCAGGTGCGTGAGGATGGGCACCTCCACCGCCTCATTGGGGTAGCCCGGCTTCGGCCGCCACCCCTCCTCCCCCACCGTCCCCGGCACGATGCCCAGCGAGAGCCCGGCGCGCCCCTCCACCGCCACGAAGGCCTCGGCCGCCGCGCGCATCACCCCGCCGCCCGCGCCCGTCAGCAGGTGGAAGCCCTGTGCGGCAATCCACCGCGCCAGCGGCTCCACCCAGGCCCGGTGCTCCTCCCTGCCCGAGCCCAGGACACCAATGACTTCACGCCGGGTATTCATGGCTTCGCTCCGAGAGGGACACCCTCCATGAACTGGCCACGACGCGCTGCGCCGTACACAATCCCATCCGCCATGACGACCTCCGCACCGCTGCCTCCCATGCCTCCGGGCCACTGGTTGTGGGGCCACCAGCTCCAGCGCCAGAGCGACCCGCTCGGCCTGTACCTGAAGACCCGCCAGCAATTCGGGGACGTGGTGCGCTTTCGCATGGGCTACGTCCAGGTGGAGCAGCTCACCCACCCCAACCACGTCAAGCACGTGCTCGCCGACGCGAGCGCCCGCTACACGAAGGGCACCGTCTTCGACAAGACGCGCCCCCTGGTGGGCAATGGCCTGCTCACCGCCGAGGGCGACTTCTGGAAGCGCCTGCGCCGGCTCGCCCAGCCCGCCTTCCACAAGGAGCGGCTGGCCTCGCTCGCCACGATGATGACGGACACCATCTCCGAGCGGCTCCAGACGTGGGCGCCCGCGGTGGACGGTGGCGGGCCCGTGCCCCTCTTCCAGGAGATGATGAAGCTGACCCTCACCGTGGTGGTGCGCTCGCTCTTCAGCTCGGACGTGAAGGAGCACACGCACACCCTGGGCGAGGCCTTCACCACCGCGCTCGAGGTCACCAACGAGCGCATCATCTCGCCCCTGCCCTACCAGCCCTGGCTCTACCGGCTGCCCACGAAGAAGAACCGCGCCTTCCAGCGGGCGGTGGGCACGTTGGATTCCATCGTCAACGACATCATCACCCGGCGCCGCGCGGCGGGGACGGCGGACGCGAAGGACCTGCTGGGCATGCTGATGGCGGTGTTCGACGCGGACACCCAGGACGCCCTGGACGACGCGCAACTGCGTGACGAGGTGATGACGCTGCTGCTGGCCGGCCACGAGACGACGGCCACCTCGCTCGCGTGGACCTTCCACCTGTTGGAGCAGCACCCCGAGGTGGAGGCCACGGTGCATGCGGAGGTGGACCGGGAGCTCGGCGGGCGCGTGCCCACCGTGGAGGATCTGCCGAAGCTGCGCTACCTGGGCTGCGTCTTCGAGGAGGCGATGCGCCTCTACCCGCCCATCTGGGCCATTCCCCGCGTGCCCCAGGAGGACGACGTGGTGGACGGCTTCCGGATTCCCAAGGGGGACATCGTCATCCTCGTCCCCTACGTCACCCACCGGCACCCGGACTTCTGGCCCGAGCCCGAGCGGTTCGATCCCACGCGCTTCCTGCCGGAGAACAGCAAGGACCGGCCGCGCTGGGCCTACCTGCCCTTCGGCGGTGGGCAGCGCCAGTGCATCGGCAACAACTTCGCGATGATGGAGGCCCAGCTCATCCTCGCCATGGTGGCCCAGCGCTTCACCCTGCGCGGGGTGCCCGGGGTGCCCGTGGAGCCCGAGCCCCACGTCACCCTCCGTCCCCGCGGTCCCATGCCCATGGTGGTGACGCGCCGCGGGGGAGTGTCCCAGGAGCTGTCTCGGATGGCCTGAGGCCCGGCGCCGCTCAGTTGGAGCAGGTGCCGCAGTCCATCAGGCAGCTGTCGGCGGTGATGCCCCAACCGCAGCTCTCCCCCATCTGGCAGACGCCATCGCCGCAGCGGTGGACGTCCGACTGGCGGATGCGGGTGTTGAGCGGCTTGTACTGCACCCCGTTGTAGGAGCACTGGGTGTAGAAGTTCCCCGAGGCATCCAGCGTGCAGAAGTCCTCGCACTGGCCGATGCGCTTCACCTGCGAGCAGGCCGGGTTGGAGAGCGCCTTGTGGCCCTTGAGGCCGCAGGGGCGAGAGGTGCTCTCGTCGTCGGCCAGCGCGTTGCGGTCGTTGCCGGCGAAGAGGCCCTCGTTGTTGAAGAGGTTGCCGAAGAAGCAGGACTCGCGCTTGGCGAAGTGCGACAGCTCCTCGGAGGAGTAGGGGATGTTGGCCCCCTTCGAGTCGCGGCCCAGCACGGAGATGGAGATGTTCAGCCCATAGTTGTTGGCGTGGGCCGCCAGGCACGCGGAGATGACCTGCTGCTCCGCCAGGGAGGCCGGGGAGCCGCCCGCCCAGTCCGGCGCCAGGCCCAGCGAGCCCGGCCAGGTGTAGGTGGTGCCCGTGTTCGGGTTGACGAAGGTGCGGCTCTCGCCCGCGGGCACCGCGCAGCGGACCATGTAGCGCATGAGCCGGTTATTGTTCGACGGGTCGCCGTTGAACCAGCTGGCGAAGTCCGTGGTGGACAGGCCGTTGAGCGACAGGCCGTTGAGCGACAGGCCGTTGAGCGACAGGCCGTTGAGCGACAGGCCGTTGAACGACATGCCGTTTTCGGCCTCGAGTTCCTGCGCGTGCGTCTGGAGCGCCGCCTCCTCCTCGGAGGGCACTTCCTGCACTTCGCAGCCCGTGGCACCCACCAGCGAAAGCGCTGAAGTGAACACCCAAGCCATCATCTTCCGACCCGCCCCACGCCCCGCCGTCCCACTCCGCAGACCCTGAAAAGACGTGAAACCCATGGCTCGCCTCCCTGCTCAGCGCCCCGCGACGGGGCAAGAGGCACGGTGCGCACTTGGGGAGTTCCCTGCATGGGTGGGAAGTCCAGGAAAGCCGTAGAGGTGTGTGAGTCGACAACCAACCCGTCCAACGGTTGACGTTGCGCCCCGCCAGGTGTGCGGCGCTCAACGTCCGTCGGGCCCTCCTACACCCCACGGAGGGCAAAGCCTTTCCTGTCTTGAGAAAAAAGGGTGTCCGACAAGGCCCTACTTTTGGAACGACTGGCGCTCCTCGGCGCCCGCGAGTGCGAGCAGCGCCCCCGCGGTGGCATGGGCGGCGCCCTCGCCCTCACCCAATCGTCCATCGGACTGTTGGTGCGCGATCAGCAACGACAGGAGGGCCTCGTGCGCACCCCCTCCCACCTCGTCCACGCACTGGAGGCAGAAGGCCACCTCCGCCGCCAGGTCCACCTGGCCCTGATCCACGATGGAGGGCGTGGCCACCAGCAGTTCCTCCGTCCACGCCACCGCGCGCGAGTCCCGCGGCGGGGTGCGCAGGTAGCGGGTGTCCAGCAGGTACAGGTGCGTGAGCCAGTAGAGGTCCGCCAGCCGTGACACACCGCGCAAGGCGCGCTCGGGGATGGACAGGCGCACGTCCAGGCCACACGAGGCGGCGATCTCCCCCAGCAGCCACGCGTAGATGCCATGGCCCTCGGTATCGAGGTGCTCCAGGTAGGCCCGGAGGACGGGCGGGTCCAGGGGGGCGTGGGGCAGACCGCGCTCGCGGCGTACGAACCAGGCATCCACCCGGGCCATGCCCACGTCGGGAGACAGCTCGGAGGAGAGCGTCAGGGGCACCTCCGCCAGCGCGGCCACCGCTGACTCCAGGACGGGCGCCAGCACCCGCCGGGCGAAGACCGTGGGCGCGTGTCCCTCCAACATGTGCAGCGTCAGGGCGCGCAGCGCCCGCTCCTCGTCTCCCGCCCCCTCCGTCAAGGAGAGGAAGGCCTGGAGCGCGCCGTCCACCGCGTCCGTCCTCGGGGGAGGCGGTCGCGCGGGAGGCGCCGGCAGGAGGAAGAGGCCCGTGGCATCCTCGGTGAAGTCGGGGTCACCGGGCAGGCCCCGCACCGAGTCCGCCAGCACCTCCCTCGCGGCCGACGTGGCGTGCAGGGCGCGCGTGTAGCGCTCGCGGAAGGTGCGCCCCTGGATCTCCACGCGGTAGCGGTCCAACCGCCGGGCCCCGGCGTCCGCGGCGAGCGCCGCCTGGTGTCCACTCTTGAAGGTGAGGACGAGGGGCGCGTCCGGCAGCGGCGCCACCCGCCGGCCCGGCCGGGCGGCGACGCG
>NZ_DASVWK010001072.1:0-17465 GCF_036389735.1 Archangium sp.
ACCGCTCCCGAGGGGGCCCTCTCGGGGGCGATGCTCAGCCGCAACAGTGCGGCCCCGGCTCCAGGTAGTCCGTCCATCATCAAAATCCTCCGTCATCGGGGCGGCAACCAGCAGGTGACACTGAGCAACGGGCAGCGCTGGCACTTGCCGCGAGGCAAGTCGCCCAGTGACATTCCCGGGTCGGACCCGTTGGGGGACGAGCTCCAGGAAGCGGCCAACTGGTTGGCGAAGCAATGGGGGCCAGACAAGCTGTCACCAGAAGAACGGCAGATCATCAGCGACGCACTCACTCAGGGGAGGTATCACCGTGCCAACCTGTGGGAGCGACAGGCCCGGGGCCGCTGGGTGGAGGCAAAGCTACAGCAGCGCTACAGCCACCTGAAATGGAACCGTCGGGGAGTCGATGTCACAGGTCCATCAGGCCAGAATCACCACTATGAGGTGCTCTCCGGGACAGAGGACAACTTCGAGGTGCACGGGCGGCGGATGTTCAGCGAGTTCTTCCGGATGATCTTCTTCTGACAGGCGAGACTGGGGCGCATGAACTTCCACTACGAGGCCCGGGAGATAGAGGGCCAGCGGCTGGAACTGGCCGACAAGGACGGCATCTACTTCCTCGGTCCAAGTCTGACGCTGCGGCGCTGCACCGTGGTGCTTCGCGTGCCCGCGCGTTGGCTGCACATCCTGCCCTCGCGCTTCATCGACTGCACCTTCGAGGTGAAGCAGGAGTTGAAGAACTTTCCCTGGGTGGGCGCTGCCATGAAGGGCTGTCGTTTCAAGGGGCGTATGTCGGGTTGCGACTTCGGCCCCTGGCGCAACTACACCGAGGGGTGGGAGCAGAGCTCCGTCGAGGACTGTGACTTCTCCGAGGCCCAGCTGAGCAACTGCCGCTTCCACGGCTGTGACATGCGCACCCTGCGCTTGCCTCGCTGGCCCTGCTTCACCATCCTGGACCCCATTGGCCGGAGCCGTGAGCTGAACAGCGTCCAGTGGCCGGGCAGGTTCGGAGCGGTCGTCGTGGAGAACCTGTCCACGGAGCCGCCCTCCACGGTGGCGATGACGTTCTTCGCCCCCCTCATGGCGAAGCGGTTCGGGACCACCGAGGAAGAGCTCAAGGCCGCCATCGAGAGGTTCGACTTCATCGTCCACTGAGCCGCTCCCGAGTGACTCAGTGCGTGGGCACCGCCGGCTCCTCGCGCAGCACGGGCAGCGGGAACGAGAAGGGCTTGCCGTCCGACGCCCGCGTATGCCCCGTCACCTCCGCGGCGCCCAGGCCCTGGCGCTGTGGCTGGAAGGTGGCCTGCGGGTCGCTCGCCGAGGCCTTGCCGGCGTGGAACACCGCGAAGCGCGTAAGCACCGCGCCCGCCGTGCCCAGCAGGGCCCCCGCCACCTTCATCCACTTGCGCCGACCCGGCCACACGCCCAGCACGAGCGACGCCGCGGTGCACAGCTTGGACGCCTTCCACATCCTCCCCGAGGGCCCCTGCTTCAGCGGCCGCTCCAGCACCTCCATCCGCGAGGCGTCGTGATGCACCGCGACTCCGGCGAGGAGCTCGCCCACCTTCCCCATCGTGGCGAACAGGCGGAACACCTTCGCGTCGCGCTCCGAGTGGGGCAGCAGCTCCATCAGGCTCCCCGCGCCCATCACCGCCGAGGACATGAACAGGAACGGGAGCGTCTTGCGCGTGGCCTGCCAGAGGGGCACCGCCGTGTTGGCGAGCAGCACCGCCGTATACCCGGCGAGCGGCAACCCGAGCAGGCCCGCGGCCACCGAGGCGCCATCCCCCGCGCGCTTGAGCCACCCTCGCTGGCCCGCGAGCAGCACGGACGCGGTGTTCATCGCCCCCGAGCCCACCAGCACCCACGAGCCCACGCTCATGGGCGACGTCGGCCGGAACACCCGCAGCATGTTGAGGAAGCGTGTCGGCCTCCCCAGATCATGGATGAGCAGGCCCGAGCTGATGATGTCGCCCACCGTGCCCACCCAGCGGCACCGGTGCCCGAGTCCCTCCAGCCGTTTGCCGCCGACGGCGTCCGCCGCCGTGCCCAGCAGGCTCGCCGCGCCCGCCACCCCGCCCACGTAGAAGTAGAGCGGGACAGTCCAGATCCACACGGGCTGCTTCACCACCGGCATGCCGTAGTAGCTCGGAGCCTCCGAGGCCACGCCCGACCGCGTGGGCCGCGTATGAAGCGGCTCGCGCGGGGGGCCCGCCTCATCGATGTCCTTCACCCGCTGCTGCGAGCCCTCGCCGGAGAGCGTGCCCAGCCTCGGGTCGATGTTGCGCCCGTCCCGACGCTGCTCCAGGTCTTCCGGCCGGATGTCCTCCACGCGGTCAGCCACGCGCCACCTCGCGTCCAAGGAGCACCGCCCCGAGCGCCATCACCGCCATGCCCAGCGCGCCCCATCCCATCGAGGCCCACGCGTCCTTCCCCTTCAGCGTCGGCACCACGGGGTCGGGCGGGAGGTTGTAGACCTCGGGCTTGTCCACCAGCAGGAAGAAAGCGTTGAGCCCGCCCGTGCCCGGCTGGTTCTCCGCGTCCGCGCCGTACAGGTACGCCGACTCCAATCCCCTGCCATGGAGCTGCTCCACGCGGCGCTGGGCCCGCTCGCGCAGCTCGTCCACGTCTCCGAACTGGATGGACTGGGTGGGGCAGTGCTTGGCGCAGGCGGGCGTCATGTCCTCGCCCAGCCGGTCGTAGCAGAGGGTGCACTTCCACGCGCGCCCGTCGTCCTCGCGCCGGTCCACCACGCCGAAGGGGCACGCCGTCACGCAGTAGCCGCAGCCATTGCACACGTCCGGCTGCACATAGACGGTGTCGAACTCGGTGCGGATGATGGCGCCCGTGGGGCACGCCTCCAGACATCCGGCGCGCTCGCAGTGCTTGCACACGTCCGAGGCCATCAACCAGGAGAAGTTCGGCACGCCGCTCGTCTGCGTGGGACTCGAAATCGGCCGCTCGACGAAGGCCACGTGCCGCCAGGTGGAGGAGCCGAGGTGCCCGGTGTTGTCGTACGACATGCCGGTGAGCTTGAAGCCGTCATCCGGCAACTGGTTCCACTGCTTGCAGGCCACCTCGCACGCCTTGCAGCCGATGCAGAGCGTGGTGTCGGTGAAGAAGCCCTTCTGTCCCATGGGGCGCTACTCCTTTTGCTGAAGGGGTTGGTCCGTGGGCGGGCCGACGCCCTCCTGATCTCTCGGTACCTCCACCACGCCCGGGGGCAGGGGCGGCGGCGTCCAGCCCATGGCCGCGCGATGGCCCTGGCTCCGCTTGCCGGGGAGGATGTCGCAGGTGAGCGCCTTGGACTCCTGGATGGAGACGTTCGGGTCCGCGGAGAACTCGATCAGGTCATTGGTGCTCTCGCCATGCGTCCGCCCCGTGTAGCCCCAGTGGTACGGCATGCCGATCTGGTGCACCCGCTTCCCGTTGAGCTGGAGCGGGCGCATGCGCTCCGTCACCAGCACCCGGCACTGCACCTCGCCGCGGGCCGTGTACACGGTGCACCAGCCTCCGTTCTCCAGCTCCACCTCGGAGGCCAGCTCCGGAGACACCTCGACGAACATCTCCGGCTGGAGCTCGCTCAGCCAGGACAGCCAGCGCGACATGGTGCCCGCGGTGTGGTGCTCGGTGAGCCGGTACGTGGTGAGCACGTAGGGGTAGCGCGGGTCTCCCCACGCGCGGTGGTAGGGATTGTCCCGGCGCCGCCAGTCGTAGCGCGCCGGGTTGCACTGCTGCCCGTAGAGGAAGTTGCGGACGGGCGACTCCAGCGGCTCGTAGTGCGTGGGCAGCGGGCCGTCCACCAGACCGCTCGGGGCGAACAGCCAGCCCTTCCCGTCCGCCTGCATGATGAACGGGTCATCGCCGGAGAGGGTGTCCACCCCGTGGTCTTCCGGAGTGGCCCGGTACGAGGGCGGACGATCCACGATGAAGTCGGGCACGTCCTCGCCCGTCCACCGGCCCTGCTGGGCGTCCCACCAGACGTACTTCTTGCGCTCGCTCCAGGGGCGGCCCTCGGGGTCCGCCGAGGCGCGGTTGTAGAGCATCCGCCGGTTGGCCGGCCACGCCCAGCCCCACTCGGAGGCCACCCACGTCTGCTCCCGGCCCGGCTTGCGGCGCGCCGTCTGGTTCACCCCGTCCGCGTAGCAGCCCGAGTACAGCCAGCAGCCGGACGCGGTGGAGCCATCGTCCTTCAGCGCCGAGAAGCCGGGCACCGGCTTGCCGTCCGCCACGGTGTAGCCGTTGATCTCCTTGAGCACGGCCTCGGCATCGGGCTCTCCATGAGGGTCCTTCAGCGGATAGTCCCAGGTGAGGGCCAGGAGGGGCCGATCCTTCTCCTCGGTGGAGCCCGCGTGGAGCTCCTTGAGCCGACGCCCCAGCTGGTAGATGAAATACAAATCACTGCGTGCGTCCCCGGGTGGCTCCACGGCCTGGTGGCGCCACTGGAGCAGGCGCTGGGTGTTGGTGAAGGTGCCGGCCTTCTCCGTGTGCGCGGCGGCGGGGATGAAGAAGACCTCGGTTGGGATGTCCTCGGGGCGCACGTCGCCGCGCACCACCTCGGGGGCGGTGCGCCAGAACTCGGCCGTCTCGGTGAGGGTGAGATCATTCACCACGAGCCAGTCGAGCTTCTGCAACCCTTTGCGCTGGAGGGCCCCGTTCATCGAGCCCACCACGGGGTTCTCGCCCATGACGAAGTAGCCCTTCACCTTGCCGTCGGCCATGGCGGCCACGGTCGTCATGTGCGAGTGGTCCCCGGTGAGCTTCGGTATCCAGTGGAAGCCCCAGTCGTTCTCCTTCCGGGCGGCGTCGCCGTAGTACGCCTTGAGCAGGGAGACGACGTACTTGGGGAACTCGCTCCACGAGCCGCTGTCGGACCTGTTGTTGTGCAGGTACTGCTCGAAGCGCTGCGCGTCCGGCGCGTGCGGCATGGGGATGTAGCCGGGCAGCAGGTTGTAGAGGGTGGGGATGTCGCTGGAGCCCTGGATGGAGGAGTGGCCGCGCAGGGCCATGATGCCGCCGCCGGGCCGGCCCATGTTGCCGAGCAGCAACTGGACGATGGAGGCAGCGCGGATGTTCTGCACGCCGATGGAGTGCTGCGTCCAGCCCACCGCGTAGCAGAAGGCGGTGGTGCGCTCGCGCCCCGAGTTGTCGCAGAGCGTCTGGGCGATTTGAAGGAAGAGCTCCTTGGGCACGCCGCAGATGCGCGAGACGACGTCCGGGGTGTAGCGGGCGTAGTGGCGCTTGAGCACCTGGAAGACGCAGCGCGGGTGCTGGAGCGTCTTGTCCCGAGACACCTCGGTGATGTGCCTGCCGCGCACCTTGCCTTCACCACCGGCGCCGGGCTCGGCGAAGACCTCCTTGTGGCCCGAGGCGGTCACCACGCCGTCCAGCCCCTCGTACTGCCAGGTGTGGGGCTGGTACTTGCCGGTGTCCGGGTCGTAGCCGCTGAAGAGGCCGTCGAGTTCCTCGGTGTCCTGGAAGTCCTCGCGCAGGAGGACGGGCGCGTTGGTGTAGTGGACGACGTACTCGTGGAAGTAGCGCTCGTTCTCCAGGATGTAGTGGATGAGGCCGCCGAGGAACGCGATGTCCGTGCCCACGCGGATGGGCGCGAACACGTCCGCCATGGCGCTGGTGCGGGTGAAGCGCGGATCCACGTGGATGAGCGTGGCGCCGCGCTCACGGGCCTCCATCACCCACTGGAAGCCCACGGGGTGACACTCGGCCATGTTGCTGCCCATGACGAGGATGCAGTCGGCGTTCTTCAGGTCCTGCTGGAAGCTGGTGGCACCGCCCCGACCGAACGAGATGCCCAGACCGGGCACCGTGGAGGAGTGTCATATGCGTGCCTGGTTCTCCACCTGGACGATGCCGAGCCCCGCGGTGAAGAGCTTCTTGATGAGGTAGTTCTCCTCGTTGTCGAGCGTGGCGCCGCCCAGGTGCGCGAGCCCCAGGGTGCGGTGGACGCGCTCGCCCTTGTCGTTCGTCTCCTCCCAGGTGGTGTCGCGGGTGCGCTTCACGCGCGCGGCGATCATGTCCAGGGCCTTGTCGAGGGGAAGCCGCTCCCACTCGGTGCCGCCGGGGCGGCGGTGGAGGACGTGCTGGATGCGGTGGGTGCCGGTGACGAGCTGGAAGGTGGCGGCGCCCTTGGGGCAGAGCCGGCCGCGCGAGATGGGCGAGTCCTCATCCCCCTCGATGTCGAGGATGCGCCCGTCCTTGACGTAGACCTTCTGGCCGCAGCCCACGGCGCAGTAGGGGCAGACGGACTTCACGACCTTGTCGGCGTGGAGGGTGCGCGGCTCGAGCTGGCGGCTGCGCGGGGACATGGCCGTCTCACCGAGGGCGGTGGCGTCCTTGTCCCGGAGCTGGCGGATGACGGGCCAGCGGGAGAACAGATCGAGCAGTCCCACGCCATACCTCCAGGAAGACGGTTTCCTGGGGCGAAGGTGGGCACTGCGGAAGCAGGAGGCGAGGGGGCGGGACGTGGGCCGAGCGACCAGCCGAGCCCACCGCCCCCCTCTCCCGCTCGAGAACTTCGATCAGTCCAGGACGCCGAGGGTCTCGGTGCGGTCCACGGCCTCACCCTTGGAGGTGTAGCCGGAGTACCAGGAGGTGTCGTAGGTGCCGCTCTTGGTCTGCTGCAGGTGGGTGTGGGCGCCCGTGGAGTTACCGGTGGAGCCCTCGTCGCCGACCTGGCAGCGGTCGCAGGTCTTGTCCACCGAGGCGGCGGTCTTGTTGAAGTGCCAGAGGCGGAACTGCCAGCCGTCCGCCCAGGTGTGCAGCGCCTCGTTCTGGTTGCCGCTGCCGCTGCCCGTGCCGCAGTAGTGGGCGGTGGTCCGGATGGACACGTTCCAGAAAACCGAGCCCACCACGCTCGTCTCCACGCCCCAGTAGTCGCAGCTGCCGCTGGACACGTCGATCGCGCCGTGGAAGGAGCCGCTCGAATAGTACGTGGTGGTGGTGACCGTGGCGGTGTACGGCGCCTTGACGGTGTGCGCGCTCACGGCGGCGGGGACAAGAGCCAGGGCCGCCAGGGACAGCTTCATCATCTTACGCATCGTTCTACCTCTCGAGCCGGTTCACGGCCCTCGTGGGGTGGGGGGACGACTAGGGAACCTGCTGCAGCCGCTGCTTCTCCCTCAGGATCAGGTTCCACTCCTGAAGGTCCATGTTGAGAACTCGAATCCACGTGTCGACTTCGGGCGCCAGGCGGGGGTCGATGCTCCGCAGCCGCTGCAGCTCGGGCACCGCGCCCAGGAAGCCCAGCTGGGCGATGCTCTGCAGGAGGGCCTTGCGGACCCCGACATCCGTCTCGTCGCGGTACATGGCGAGCACGGACTGCCGGGCGCTGGCCATCTGCTCCGCGGGTACCCCGCCCAGCGCGAGGGCCGCCGACTTGCGGACCTCGGCATCATCGCTGCGCAGCAGCGACTGGATGCTGCCCGCCGACTCGGCGCTGATCTTCTGGGTGTCCATGCTACCGAGGATCTTCGCCGTCACCTTCGGATCCGTGGAGGCGGCCGCCGCCTTCACCGCGGCGTCCGAGGCCGGGCCGTGGAAGCCCGCGTAGACGTTCTGGATGTCCTCGATGATGTTCGTCGCGGCCTCCTGGCGCACCTCGGGCGAGGCGTCCCGCACCAGCTGCTCGTACATGTCGCCCGTATTCTCCAGGGCGCTGGTGCGCCGCATCGAGCGGACGGTGGCGGCGCGGACGGCGGGGTCCCGCTCCTCCACGGCCCGCTTCGCCACGGCCTTGATCGCCTCGGGGTCCGCGCCGCGCTCGGTGCGCGCCACCAGGGCGGCCGCCAGGTGCTCGGCCATGACGGGATCCGTCTCCCGCTCGAACGCGGCCCGCAGCTCGTTGTCGGGCAGGGTGACGGCGGCCTCGCGCAGCAGCGTGCGCTGGTACTTCTTGTAGGCCTCGGACTTCGACTGGAGCCCGCGGCGGATGGAGTCCATCAAGCCCTCGACCGAGCAGCGCTCGCCCTGGAGCGCGGGGCCCGGGGCCACCTGGGCGGCGGCCGCGGTGGGCAGCAGCGGGCAGAGCGTGAGCGCCAGCAGGAGGGTGCGGGTGCGGAAGGAAGAGGTGCGTGTCATGGGCGTTCCCGGGCTCATTCGTGGCGATCGAGGCAGTTGAAGGGATCCTGGTTGGGCAGGCTGTTGAACAGCCGTACGAAGTCCAGGGTGCCGCTCGCGTAGATCTTCTCGAAGTCCTGGTAGATGGGCTGGAAGCGCGGGTCCATGGCGGCCATGTTCGCCATGACGGGCAGGGCGCGCTTGCCGGCGGTGCGCGCCGAGAAGCGGAAGAGGGCCCACTTCACGCACAGGGACTGCTCGGTCTCGAAGGTCTTCGCGAACAGATCCAGCACCTTCGCCTTGTCCAGGGACAGGGAGAGGTTGTGCGCCGCCGCATCCCGGCCGTCCTCGTTGCCCTCGCCGACGAGGATCTGCGCGAACCGCTCGGTTTCCGCCGGGGTGAGGAGGGGCGCGGCGTGCATGGGCATCATCTGCCCCAGGTAGCGGACCTCCTCATCGGGCGACTGGGCCCCAATGGTGAGCAGCTTGTCCATATAGGGGGTGATGCTCGCGTTCTGCTTGAACTCGCGCTTCATGACCCGCGCGATGGTGCGGGCAGCGGCCCAGCCCGCCTCGACGGAGACGGGGTCGTTGGCGGAGGCCGTGAGCCGCTCGAGCGCCGCCGGCGCCAGCCGCTTCTGCGTGTCCAGGGCCGAGAGGAGGCCCGCGCGCCGCTCGACCGGGAGGCTGTTGTCCAGGCCCATGTCCAGGAGCCGCGTGGCCACCTGGGGCTGGTGCACGGCCTCGGAGTCCCTCACGGCCATCAGGTACACGCCGAAGGACTTGCCCTGGGCGTCGCGGGACCACTCCATCACCTCGAGCGCATGGGCCGGGTTGTTCCCGATGAGCTCCACGAGGCGGTCCTTCAGGAAGTCCCGGACGAGCCCATCCCGCGAATTGAGCAGGGGCGCGGCCCACTCGCGGAAGTTGTGGATCGTCACCCCCTCGTTGAAGCGCTCCATGTCCTGCCAGCAGGTCGTGGGGTCGAACCTCGGGGCCTTGGCCGGCTCACCCGCGGCCACGGGTCCGGCCTGGCCGGAGGTGCCCTGCGGAGAAGAGGCGCCCTGCTTGGGCTTCTGGCCCGCGGCGGCCTGACCCGCCTCGGACGGGAGCTCCTCGGCTCCACCGCGGCTGATCAGCCCCACGCCGGCGAGCAGGGCGACGAGGCCGACCCCGGCCACGAGCAGCGGCTTGCGCCGGCTCGAGGAACCCGATGGGGCAGCGGCGGAGGGAGGCGAGGAATCTGGAGTCATGGGGTGTTGGACCAGGTGCGGGGTTCCATCTCCTAGGAGTCCCCGACTTTACCGCTGTCCCAAGAAATAATTAAAACAAAGATTTTCGGGTAATTCACTGAGAGTGGGAAGTACCCAGTCAGAACGAGAATACCGGAAAAAACGGAGGCCCCTCGGGAGGAGCAAGTCCTCGAGAGGGGCCTCGGGTTCAGCGGTGCGGCATCTCAGTCGAGGACGCCGAGGGTCTCGGTGCGGTCCACGGCCTCACCCTGGGTGGTGTAGCCGGAGTACCAGGAGGTGTCCTTGGTGCCGTTCTTCTCCTGCATGAGGTGGGCGTGGGGGCCGGTGGCCTGGCCGGTGCCGCCCTCGTTGCCGACCTGGCAGCGGTCGCAGGTGCGGTCATACGAGTCGGCGGTCTTGATGAAGTGCTTCTGGTGGAACTTCCAGCCGTCCGCCCAGGTGTGGATCGCCATGTTGGCGTTCTCGTAGCCGTTGCCGTTGCAGACGATGGTGGTGGTGTTGATGGTCACGTTCCAGAAGACCGAGCCCACCACGGCGGTCTCGGCGCCCCAGTAGTTGCAGCGGCCGCTGGAGACGTCGATCGAGCCGTGGTAGCCGCCGCTCGGGTAGTACGTGGTGGCGGTGATGGTGCCGGGGAAGGGCGACTTGACCGTGTGCGCGGTCGAGGCCATCGGGAGGAGCGCCAGGGAAGCCAGGGCCGCCAGGGTCATCTTCATGGTGTTGCGCATCGTCATGCCTTTCGGGCCGGTTCACCCGGCATCCGTGGGGGGGGAGAAGTCCTGAAGCCTGCTGCGGTGAAGGTTCTTGTCGCGCGCTCGACGCCAGCCCTAGTCGAGGATGCCGATGGTCTCGGTGCGGTCCACGGACTCGCCCTGCGTGGTGTAGCCCGAGTACCAGGAGGTGTCGTTGGTGCCGACCTTGTCCTTCTGGAGGTGGGTGTGGATCCCCGCCTGGCCGAGCATGCAGTTGTCGCACGTGCGGCTATACGAGTCGGCGGTCTTGACGAAGTTCGTGATACGGAACGACCAGCCGTCCGCGAAGAGGTGCTTCGCCTCGTTGTTGGTCGGGAGGTTGCAGCCGGTGCCCACGGACCTGATGGTCACGGTCCAGGAGAGCGAGCCCACCACGCCCGAATAGAGGCTGGCGTAGCAGTTGCTGATGTCCACCGCGCCATGGAACGCGCCGCTCGAGGTGTAGGTGGTGGCCGTCACCGTCCCCGGGTGCGGCGCCTTGACCGTGTGAGCGCTCACGCCCGCGGGGAGGAGCGCCAGGGTCGCCAGGGTCAGCTTCATCGTCTTGTGCATTGTTCCTCTATTAGAAGACGCCGAGGGTCTCGGTGGTGTCGACGACCTCGCCCTTGGTGGTGTAGCTGGAGTACCAGGAGGTGTCCTTGGTGCCGTTCTTGTCCACCTGGATGTGGGTGTGGACGCCTTCGTTGCCGAGCTCGCAGCGGTCGCACGTACGGCTGTAGGAGCTGGCGGTCCTGTTGAAGTTGCGGATGCGGTACGTGGTGCCGTCCGCGAAGACGTGCCTCGCCTCGTTCTGGGTGGGGACGCCGGTCACGCAGGAGTTCTCGGTACTCTGGATGATGACGTTCCAGGAGACCGAGCCCACCAGGCCCGACGTGACGCCCCAGTAGCCGCACTGGCCGCTGGCGAGGTCCACCGCGCCGTGGAACGCGCCACTCGCGGTGTAGGTAGTGGCCGTCACCGTGCCGGAGAAGGGCGCCTTGACCGTGTAGGCGGTGGAGGCGGTGGGGATGAGCGCCAGGGACGCCAGCGCCGCCAGGGTCATCTTCAGGGGGGTGCGCATCGTCATGCCTTTCGGGCCGCTCGTCGTGGCCTCCTCTACATGAGTCCCTGAATTCCCCGTCATCCCAAAAAAAGAGAAATAACCGACCAGTCCCCAGTGCCTTGGGACGGGAAGTCATGTGATTTCAATGGGTTGCCTGATAGCCGTGCGAAGGGGTGCACGTCGCCAGGAAGCATAATTCCCAGGAAAATGGGGCGGGCCTGGGTGAAGCCGGGGAGTCACCCCTTGCGCCAGACCTCGCTGGCCAGCAGGGCGCGCGCGGCGAGGAAGCCGCACAGCCCATGCACCCCGGGCATGGGGGGCGTGGACGAGGAGCACAGGTAGATGCGCGGGTCCGGCGTGGCGTAGGGGATGAGCTTCGCCATGGGCCGTGCCAGCAATTGCATCCCCTCCAGCGAGCCGCCGGAGATGTCCCCACCGATGTTGTTGGGGTTGTAGGCCTCGTACTGCGCGGGCGAGCGGGTGTGCCTGGCGAGGATGCGCGCGCGGAAGCCCGGGGCGAAGCGCTCCACCTGGGCTTCGATCCGCTCGGTCATGTCCACCGTGGAGCCATTGGGCACGTGGCAGTAGGCCCAGCCGGTGTGCTGGCCCGAGGGCGCCCGGCTCTCGTCGAAGAGCGTGTGCTGGGCGAGCAGCACATAGGGGCGCTCGGGGGCCTCGCCCCGGGACATGGCGGCCTCGCTGGCGGCGACTTCCTCCAGGGTGCCGCCGAGGTGCACGGTGCCAGCGCGGGCACACGCCTGCGCCCGCCACGGAATGGGGCCGGAGAGCGCCCAGTCCACCTTGAAGACGCCGGGCCCGTAGCGGAAGCGCCGCAGCCGCTCCACGTAGCGCGGAGGCAACCGGTGGCCGGCGAGCTTCACCAGCTGCTCGGGCGTCACGTCGAGCAGCACGGCGCGCGAGCGTGGCAGCTCATCCACGTTGTGCACGCGGTGCCCCGTCACCACCTCGCCGCCGAGCGCGCGCAGGTAGCTGACGAGAGCGTCCGTGAGCTTCTGCGTGCCGCCGCGGGGAAAGGGCCAGCCCACGGCGTGGCCCGAGGCGAGCAGGAGGATGCCGAAGGCGGAGGTGAAGGGCCGCTCCAGGGCGGAGAAGGAGTGGGCGGCGCAGCCGGCGAAGAGGGCGCGCGCCAGGGGCCCTTGGAAGACGCTCTCGGCGAGCGAGCGCGAGGAGCGCATGGCCCGCAGGCCGAAGCGGGCGAGCCGGAGCGGCCGGCGGGGGAAGCGCAGCGGGTCGCCGAGCTGCGCCAGCACGTCATCGAAGGCACGTGCCATGGGGCGCATCCACGCCACATAGCGCTCGGCGTCGGGGCCGAGCCCCTGGGCGGTGGCCTCGAGGCCGCGCTCCAGGAGGGCGGCGGTGCCATTGTCGAGCGGGTGGGCGAGGGGGGCCTCGGGGTGGACCCACTCCAGCCCGTGGGCGTCGAGCGGCAGTTGGCGGAAGAAGGGCGAGGCCGCGGCGAGCGGGTGGATGGCGGAGCAGACGTCGTGGACGAAGCCCGGGAGGGTGAGTTCGGCCGAGCGCGCGCCACCGCCGGGGGTGGGGCCCGCTTCGAGCACCCGCACCGAGCGGCCCGCGCGGGCCAGGGTGATGGCGGCGGCGAGCCCGTTGGGGCCCGCGCCCACTACGACGGCATCGAGCACCGAGGTCATCTCCTCCAGCTTGACCCGACCTGATGGGTTCAAGAGGCAAAAGCCACCGTGTGGCGTTCACCAGTGGACGTCCCGAGTCGCCCGGCACCCTGTCACCCAGGCGGGCAGGCGGGGATGCGAGGTGGGCGAGGTGCGCGGAGAGGGCCTGCATTCCCATCCTGCCGCGTGGGTTACACGCGAGGGGAGCGGACATGGCTAGCCAGGACCTGAGGGGCAAGGTCGCCATCGTGACGGGGGCGTCGAGTGGGGTGGGCTGGCAGACGGCGGTGCGGCTGGGGGAGGCGGGGGTGAAGCTGTGCATCACCGCGCGCCGGGTGGAGGCGCTGGAGAAGCTGCGCCACCAGCTCGAGGCCCAGGGGGTGGAGTGCCTCGTGGTGCCCGGGGACGTGACGGTGCAGGCGGACGTGGAGCAGGTGGTGCGCGAGTGCCTGACGCACTACGGCCGGGTGGACATCCTGGTGAACGACGCCGCGGTGCAGTCCTACGGCTTCTTCGACGAGCTGCCGTGGGAGCACCTCACGCGCACCTTCGACGTGAACGTGTTTGGATTCATGCGCTTCGCGCGCGCGGTGCTGCCGCACTTCAAGGCGCGGGGCAGTGGCCACATCCTCAACGTGCAGTCGATGCTGTCGAAGGGCTCGGCGCCGCTGCTGGGGGCGTACACCGCGAGCAAGCACGCCTCGCTCGGGTGGGCCAAGTGCCTGGAGATGGAGCTGGAGGGCACGGGCATCTTCGTGTCCAACGTGTTGGTGCCCTCGGTGGCGACGAACATGTTCACGCACGCGCCGACGATGTTCGGCCTGGCGCCCAAGCCGGTGCCGCCCACGTACGAGCCGGACGTGGCGGCGCGAGCGGTCCTCAAGTGCGCGCGCCGGCCGGGCAAGACGGTGGTCCCGGTGTTCCTCGGGGGCCAGCTGCTGCTGTGGCTGAACGCGCTCGCTCCGGCGGTGGGCAAGCACCTCATGGGGCGCTTCGGAGCGCGGATGCAGATGCGCGACGAGCCCGTCCACCGGCCCGAGGGCAACCTCTTCCGACCCATGGCCGAGGGCGTGGGCCCCTACGGCCCGGTGCCGCCCACGCCCAGGTGGGTGCGCTTCTCGGCGACGGCGGGCCTCGCCGCGCTGGTGGGCGGCCTGGTGCTCGGGGTGGCCGGGCTGGCTCGCGCGGCGCGCTGAGCGGGGCACCGCCTCTCTCTCATCGGATCTTGTGGACCCATAAGTCCACACCCCGCGGGGAGGTGTTTCGATGAACCCCTGGTGGCTTGCGGCCGGCCTCCTCTGTTTGCTCACCTCGTTCGTGCACGTGGTGGCCGGTCACTTCGATCCAGTCGTCCTCTTCCTGCGTACGGAACTCGAGCCAACAGCCAAGGCGACCCTGCACGTGTGTTGGCACATGGTGACGGTGACGCTCTTCATGTCATCGCTCTCGCTCCTGGGGATCGGACTTTCACCCGGCATCCCCGGAGCGGGACTGCTCGCCACCTTCATCGCTGGCCTGTACGTCCTCTACAGCATCGTCTTCCTGGTCATCGGTGCGAGGCGGTTCCGCTGGAACCTGCTCCGATTGCCCCAGTGGCTCCTGCTGTTGCCGGTGGGCGCCCTCGCGGTCATTGGTGCCTACGCCCCCGGATCCTGAGGTCTCGCGAGGCACTCAGTCTTCCCCGTCTTCCAACTCATCGAGCGATGGGAAGCGAATGAAGACCCAGTCACCATCGGGCATGCGGCTGACGTTGTGGAACTCACCCGCCACTTCCAGCACGGCCTCATAGGGAAGAGACGACTGGGTTCGTAGCCAGGTCAGGGCCTCATCTTGAGTGGCGAAGGAACGGAGGGGCTTCGTTGGCCGAGGTCTCGAGGGTGGATACTGCCGCCTGCTCGCTGGAGTGCTGCCCGGCCAGCGCTTCAAGGGTGTTCAGCAGATCTTCCAGCTTGGAGTTCTTCACCCCACCCCTATTACAGGGGCGCTGCTTATCTTGCGAGGTGGTACGAGGTAGATGGAGCCCATTGGCGTGGAGTTTTCATGGGCGAGTGGAAGTTGCGGATCCTGCACATCTCGGACCTGCACGAGCGCGGCCCTCGCGAGAGGGAGTCATTCCGCAGGCGGCGCGTCCTGGGGAGTGAGTGGGAACGGAACCTCGATGAACTCTTGAAGGATGGGCCCATCGACCTGGTCTGCTTCACGGGGGACGTGGCCGACTTTGGCAAGCCCGAGGAGTACGGACCGGTCACCGATTTCATCGGAGCACTCCTCGGGAAACTCGCCCTGCCCATGGAGCGCCTGTTCCTCGTCCCGGGGAATCACGACATCGATCGCGGCCAGGGCAAGAGCGCCTGGTCGAAGCTGAGGGGGAAGAAGGGCCTGCTCTTTCGCGTGGATCCGCTCGACCTGTCTCGGTGGATGGCTGGAGGCAAGCCGCCGCTCGGTCTGGAGAAGGTGAAGCGGGAGGAACTGCTCTCTCGACAGAGCGCCTACCGGGAGTGGGTGGCCACGAAGCTGGGGCGGAAGGAACTCGTTCCATTCGAGAAGGCACCCCACCCGTTCCTGGGTTACCGCCAGACGCTCCGGCTCCCGGGTCACCCCTTTGACGTCCATGTGGTGGGCCTCGATTCCGCATGGCTCGCGGGGGATGACAACGACAGCGGGAAACTGCTCCTCACCACGGATCAGGTCGGGTGGTTGACCACCGACAAGGGAGAGCCCTTGTCTGGATTTCGCCTCGCCCTCATCCACCATCCGCTGGCCGATCTCGCCGACAAGGGCGACTGCCAGCGGTTGCTGGCGGACAACGTGGACCTCCTCCTGCGCGGCCATCTGCATGAGGAGGACGTCGAGACCTGGGCCGACCCGGACCGGACCTCGCGCCAGCTCGCCGCTGGGTGCCTCTACGAGGGACACCGCGCCGACCAGTGGCCGAACGCCTGCCATGTCATCGAGGCCCGGCTCGATGAGGCGGGGCGCCCGGTTCGCTACGACCTGCGGTTCCGGAGTTGGTCGAAGCATGGCCACTGGCACGACGACAACGGCCTCTACAAGGGCACGGAGAATGGTCGGCTCACGTGGTGGCTCGGGCCCCGTCCGATTCCACCCCAGCCCATGCCCACCGGGAGCTTCGTCGGGCGCGCCCAAGAATTGGAGACGCTGAAGGCCGCGCTGCTACCCGCGGAGCGGCGTCCCGTCCTCATTTGCGCGGTGCATGGGATGCCAGGAGTCGGAAAGTCGTATCTCGCCGAGCGCTTCGTGGAAATCCACCGGGAGAGCTTCCCGGGAGGATGTGCCCGGCTGGTGCTCAACCCCGCGACGCTTCCCAGTGTGGAGGTGCTCCTGGGTGAGTTGGGAGAGCAGCTCGGAATCCCAGCGGGGGGACGGATGGCGGAGCGGTGTCGGGAGCGGCTGCTGCGCCCGCTCTCCTTGCTGCTCCTGGAGAACGTCGACTCACGAGAGGCAGCCGGAGTGGCGGGGCGGCTCGTGACCACGCTTCCGGGATGCCCGGTCATCGTGACGGGCCGTTACCAGGGGTTCTGGGACGAAGGCGGTTGGAAGCGGATCGAGGTGGAGACGTTCGATGAGAAGACGGCACTCCACCTGCTCGCGCAGGAGCTTCGTCCACCGACGGATGAACGGGAGCGGGAGGATTACGGGCGGCTGGTGCGCGCGCTGGGGCGCCTGCCGTTGGCACTCCATCTGGCGGTGGGCTACCTGCGGGCGGGACACTCCGTGGAAAGCTTTCTCGCGAAGCTGAGGGAGAGCCATTTCGAACTGGAGCCGGTCAGTCCTGTCGACCCGCTGCTGATGAAGGACAAGGCGCGCGCCATCATCCGCGGAACCTTCGAGCTGTCGATGGAGTTGCTGCGGCGCCAGCTCGGCACGGGTGCCAAGGTAGAGCGCTTGCTGGCGGGACTGGCCGCGCTCGGACAGGCACCACTGTCTGGCTTCAGCCGTGGCCTCGGTGCTGCAATCGCCGGGGTTTCTGAGTTGGAGTTCGGGGAGTTGGTGTCGTCCGCGACCCTGCTCTCGCTCTTGTCCCGGGTACCCAGGGCGGAGCGGAAAGACGATGCATGGCGTGTCCATCCTCTCCTGGCGGAGTTGCTTCGTGAGTCCCCCGAATCAGCAGCGGGCCTGGCTCGGATGACGGAGTGGTTCATCGAGAAGCTTCAAGAGCGACCAGCGCAGACGCAGGCCGAGCGCTGGAAGGAGATCCATCGAGAGGGTGCTGCTCTGGTGGATTGGCTGCCGAGAGTTGTGGAGGAGAACTGGGATCGAGTGCTGAGGGCTGGGTCGTGGTTTGCCATCCACAATGGTCCCTTCCCAGTATGGATGGATTACTGCGAACGGGCTTTGAGTGCTTCACCTGCCCCTGAAGAACGATCGGGTCTACTCTGGACACTCGCCAATGTTGCTGTGCGCGGTGGAATTCTGGATCGGGCTCTCTCCGCGGCGCAAGAAAAGAGAACGCTGGACCAAGGGCGGCAGGCTGAGCATGGGGCAGCCTTGGCAGCAGGAGTATGTGCGGACATCCTCCAGGCGAGGGGCGAGTTGGACGAGGCGCTGAGGATTCGCCGGGAAGAGCAGTTGCCCGTCTTCGAGCGGCTGGGCGACGTGCGGTCGCGGGCGGTGACGATAGGGAAGGTGGCAGACATCCTGCAGGCGAGAGGCGAGTTGGACGAGGCGCTGAGGATTC
>NZ_DASVWK010001073.1:0-36571 GCF_036389735.1 Archangium sp.
CGGCTCGTTCCCGACCGTGGGGAACACGGGCAATGTCGCGCGGCCTCCGTCGGGGAGCACCGGGGAAGTGAACGTCCCCCCGGAGTCGTCCCTGCGATCGGGGACGGGTGCTCGGCCTGTCTCCGGCGGTGGGACGGGCCAGTACGGTGCCGTGTCCCAGCAGGCCGCTCGCCCGGCGGCGCCGCCACCGCCCCCCGCTCCTACTCAGGAGGAGCGCACCGAGATCTACCGGCCCGTGCAGCAGGGCCTCATCGCCCCCAGCGCGCTCCCGCCCGAGCCTCCGACGCGGAACGTCCAGGAGGGCGCACCCGCGCGGCAGGCTCCGCCTCCGCCTCCGCGCAATTCACCTCCCGTGCCGCCTCCGCCTCCGCCCACCGTGGCCGCGCGTCCGGCACCCATGCCGCCGCGTCCCTCCATGCCCGTGCCGGCGGTGCCCGGGCCCGCGGCGGCGCCCATGCCGCCACGACACTCCGGCCCCGTGCCGGCCGCCCCGGCTCCCCGTCCGTCCGGGCCCGCGCTACAGCCCAGCGTTCCGGTCTCCAGCCGCACGATGACCCATACGGGGCCCGTGCCCGCTCCCCTGTACGGCCAGGCGGCGGCTCCTCCTCCGCCCCCGGTGGCCCCTCCCAGGGCTCCGGCTCCCGTCGCGGCGGCTCATGCCCCAGATCTGGCTCCGGTCGCGCCCGTGGCACCACGGCGCGCCGCGAGGTCCTCGGTGTCCAAGTGGATCATGTTGGGCACCACCTCGCTCTTGATGCTGGGGGGCGCCGGTGTGGTGGTCTCGAAGCTGGGTTCAGGCAGCGACATCGAGATCATCAACCTCGAGCCGGGCGAGCAGCTCTACGTCTCCGGCATCCAGGCGGATGCCCGGACCGTGAAAATGGACGGGTCCAGCACGTACGTCATTTCCACCGCCATGAACGGCCACCTGCGCCGCTTCGGGACGACGATGCGCAAGGATGTCATCGACATGCGCACCCTGCCCGAGGCGATGCCGCAGCAGAACAGCACCGGGACGGTGAGCATCGGTGGGAAGCCCGGTTGCTACGTGAAGGTGGGCTCCGACATGCTCTCCGGCTCGACCCCGGTGAAGACCAACATCCCGGCCGGCAAGGAGCTGGAGATCACCGTCAGCTGCCCCGGCCAGCCGGTCTGGATTCAGCGGGTGCTGGCGGTGCCCGGGCAGGATCTGGAGCTCACGCCTGGCTCCTGAGTCAGCCGCTCGAGGTTCCCAACACTGAAAAGGGCTCGCTCTCCAGAGGAGGGCGAGCCCTTCGTATTCAAGGAACCTTCGTCCTCTAGGCGGGAATGCCGAGCCGGGTGGTGAGATCCTTCCAGTCCTCGGCGGAGAGGTTCGGGCGCGCCGCCACCTGCATCACGGCGTTGAACGCTTCCGGCGGGGCATGCGCCTTCATCCCACCGAGCACCATGGCCCGCTCGGGCCGGGAGAGGGCGGGGATGATCGAACACATGAAGGCCATATTCACATCCGGCGGGATCTGAGCGCGCAGCCTGGTGACGATGGTGTTCAGCTCGGCGTCGGAGAAGTGCTTGTGGAAGTGGGGCAGCATGTCCTGCTCCTCCTCGGCCATGTGGAGGAGGCTCTCCCCGACGAAGACGCCGTAGCGCAGGTACAGCTTCTGCGCCACGGAGGGCCGGGTCTTCGCGTCCGCCTTCTCCAGGCTGTCGGCCAGCTGGCGCAGCTCGGCGAGGAACTTCTCGTGCTCCTCGTGCTGATGGGCCACCCGGGCCGAGGTCCCCTTGGCCCGCTCCTCGATGGCGGGGTGGTAGAAGAGGTTCTCGTCCTTGAGGTGGTGGGTGTTGAGCGTGAGCACCACGCGCAGCTCGCGAAGGATCTCCGCGCTCTGGGCGTCATCGCTGAAGTCCGTCGAGCTGAAACGCACCAACAGCCCACACATGGCGCGGCGCAGCGCCTTGTGGATTCCCCCGTAGATATCGAAACGTGGAGCCTGGGTACCGGGCTGGTTGCTGGAAGGGTTCTGCTCGGCGGACATCCGACTTCCTCCTGGTTGGGGATGAGACGGGTTGGTTTCTGGGCCAGTTCTACGGAGACTTCAAGGGTTGTTGTTGCTGGCGCGCTGCGGGAAGCGCTGCACCATGACCCTGGCCACCTTGATGGCGGCACGCACCACCTGCTGCAGGTGCCGCGCCTCCATCTGCGGGTTGATCTTGATGGCCACCACCCGCGCGAGCCGTTTCTGGGTCAGCGGAATGATGCCCTCCGGGAGCGGCGTCGGCTCGGCGCCGAGCATCTTCCAGGGGTTGAACTTCTCGGTGGGCCCGTAGCGCTCGATGACGCAACGCCAGCTCTCGGCCAGGGCCAGCCGGCGCTGCATCATGGGCTCCTGCCCCTCGGAAGTCATCAGGTTGACGGTGCCCCGCACCTCGCCGCCGGAGAAGCCCGTGCGCAGGTTGGACATGTTGTTGGCGCCCTCCGCCCTCATGGCGTCGACGAAGAACTGCGCCTGTTCCGCGTCCTCGAACTGGAGCGGGAGGGTGTAGGCGCAGTCGCCGTCCGAGTCGTGCATGGGCGCCCACTTCAGCCCGGGCACCCCGCGCAATCCCTCCAGAACCTCCTGCTTGCGGGCGCGCAGGGTGGACATGATGCTCTCCAGCTTGCCGAACTGCGCGTAGGCCACCGCCGCGCACAGCTCCGGCATGCGCAGGTTCATCATCGGCACGTCGATGCCGCTAATCCCCGGCACCCGCTTCTCGAGGATCATCGGGTACATGCCGCTGTAGGCCAGCGCGCGGCCGTAGAGCTTCACGTCCTTCATCACCACGGCGCCACCCTCGCCGGAGGTGATGATCTTGTGCATGTTGAAGCTGTAGCAGCCCACGTCACCGATGGTGCCCAGGTAGCGGCCCTTGTACTTGCCGCCGAAGGCCTGCGCCACGTCCTCGACGACCTTCAGGTCATGCTTGCGGGCCAGAGCCATGATCCGGTCCATGTTCGCCGGCTGGCCGCGGAAGTGGACCACCATGATGGCCCGCGTCTGGGGGCCGATCTTCTTCTCGATGTCGTCGGGATCCGGCGTCAGGCTCTCGTCGAACTCCACCGGGACGGGGACGGCTCCGATGTTGATGGCGGCGGTGGCGCAGCAGATCCACCCGATGCTCGGGACGATGACCTCATCCCCGGGCCCGATGCCGAGCGCCACCAGGGCCACCTGGAGGGCGGAGGCACACGAGTTCACCACCACGGCATGGGGAACGTCGAAGCGCTGCTGGATGGCCTGCTCCAGCTTGTAGGAGAACGAGTCGGCGAGCGGGTGGCCGATGCGGCTCATCGTGCGGCTGCGCAGCGTCTGAAGCACGTTGCGCTCCTCCTCCTCGCCGATGAGATCCGCTCCAAAGCCCGCCACGGGGAGCGGCTCCTCGATGGTCTTCCGGCCCCCCTCGAGGGCCAGCTTCTCCTGGGTGTCATTCATCGGCTTGTCTCCTGATACAACGTGTTCAACGCGCCAACGGTCGGCGCTTCTCGAAATCCGCCTGGGTCAGACCCTCGAACGGCTCCATGGCGGGAAGATCCGCCATGAGCTCGAGGAACCACGGGATGGAGTCGCCCCGCGCGGCCGGGGCGTGGCCGGAGGCGAGGACCCTGGCGTCCAGCTTGCGCACCTTCTCGAGCTCGGCGGTGTACTTCCGCGTGTCCACGTACTGGCACCAGGGCTCGTTCGCCCGGTTGAAGGCGTAGAAGTTCCGCCGGACGCTCTCCTTCGGGGCATCGGCCACGTCCTCGACGAAGGTGGGCGTGGGGGAGCCGAAGCAGTCGGCGCTGAAGTAGACGCCGGTCTGGAGGTCGAAGAAGCCCACCGTGGCCGGCGAGTCGAAGAGCGGTGGCCGGAGCACGCCGAAGCCGCGCCCGCCGATGTTCACCGACTCGCCCGAGTTGACCAGGTGCATGCGGTCCATCGGGATGTCGAGGTTGTCATCCGCCAGCCGCAGGAAGCTGAACCAGTTCATCACCACCTTGGCTCGCGGGCACTTCTCCAAGACATACATCAGGTTGCCGGCATGCTCCCGGTCATCGTGCGTCAGCAAGACCCAGTGGAGATCCTTCGGGTCGACCAGCGACCACAGGTGCTGCTGCCACTCGTCGTGCTCCTTGAGCGCCCCGGTGTCGACGAGAATGGATTCCCTGCCACGGATGAGAAAGGAATTGAAGTGAGCGATGCCGAAGGGCGGGGCATGTCTCAGGATGGGAATGGCATACGTCTCATCGGCGATGCGGTAGGGCGCAGGCATGGGCGTTCCCGGGGGCGGTGCGAGAGTGTCCCCGGGTCTCTCGGGGGAGTCAAGGGCACCGCCGAGGCGCTCCGAGGCCGGGGCGGGGCTCCGCTTCCCCTGGACCCGCCAGCTGTGGTTTCCTTCGCCCGTGGAGTGGAAGCGGACCCTCGCGCGCCGTTCGCCTCCCCCAGCATCGAGCTCAGACAAAAGCATGCGCGCACGAGAGGAAGTCCGATGAACTTCGAGAGGATTCTCCAGGTGGCCCTGGCCTTCGAGCCGGCCCAGACACTCTTCGCTGGCCACCGCCTCGGCATCTTCAAGGCCGTCGACGAGAAGCCCTTGAACGCCGCCGAGCTCGGCCAGCGCTGTGGCCTGGCCCCTCGGGCCACCGTCGGCCTGGCCGATGCCCTCGTGGCGCTGGGGTTCCTCCGCAAGAAGGACGGCCTGTACAGCAATGCCGAGGACGTCAGTCACTTCCTCGTGCCCGGTACGGGGAAGAACTACCTCGGCGGGTTGATCGATTACGAGATCGACAACGTCTATCAGGTCTGGGCGCAGACCATCCCCGCGGTGCGCGAGGACAAGCCGGTGGGTGGCCTCACCGCCTGGGATTACATGTATGGCGATCCCGAGGCCTGCCGGCAGCTCAAGCCCGTCCGCCACGCGCTCGAGGAGCTGTACGGTGACGGCGTGGCGCGCCATAGCGGCTTCGAGAACGTCAACCATGTCCTCGCCGTGGCCGATGCCGGTCGCTACATGTTCAGGATCCTCGCGGCCTACCCGAAGCTGCGCATGACCATCGTGGATGGCCCCGCCAACTTCGAGTACATCCGCGAGCAGGCCAAGCGCCGCGGCTTCGAGGATCGCGTCACCTTCATGCCCTGCCACTTCGTCGAGGCCGAGTTCCCCAAGGGCTGCGACGGAGCGCTGATCTCCGAGATCATCCAGAACTGGGATGATGAGACGCTCATCCGCATCTTCCGGCGGGCGCGCAACGTCCTGCCGCCGGGCGCCCCCTGCGCGGTGCCCGAGTTCTGGATCAACGAGGAGAAGACGGGCCCGGTGGGCAGCACCATGCACAACCTCCAGATGGTGCTTCGCTCCGAGAAGGGCTACCACCGCTCCGACTCGGAGATCTTCCGCATCCTGGAGCAGGCCGGCTTCGAGAACATGAAGGTCTCGCCCCAGTTCGGCGGCCAGGGCCTCCCCATGGCCGTCTACCGCGCCAACGTCCCGGCCTAGTTGTCAGGGGTGACAGGATGAACAGTAATCCTGTCACCCACCTGCGCACAGATCTGGCGCCAAGGTAGACAGAGACTCAGGGTGTAACGTTTCAGGCACTCTTGACACATAATATCACCTTTTGTTAATTAAAATCTTAGCTTTCTCGAATTACAAGGGATGTGTGACATGTCGGAAAGTCTGGGCTTGATGCTGATTGGTTGTGGTGGGGCGATCGGGAGCACCGTCATCGCCGGCGTCGAGGCGATGCGTCGCAATCTGGCGGCCCCTCTGGGCATGCTGACTGAGACGGGTCGGATGCCCGGGCCTGGCTATTCTTCTCAGGCTCAGCGTCCCCTGATCCGCGACACCCTCAACCTGGCGAAGCTGGATCAGATCCACCTGGGTGGATGGGATCTGCGCGCCGACACCATGTTCACGGCCAGCCAGCGCGAGCAGATCGTGCCCGAGAAGCTGGTGTCCAAGCTGGAGGAGCCGCTGTCGCAGCTGCGCCCCTTTGGCGGCATCGTGAGCCGCGGCTCGGACATCCGCCGCGTGGGGCAGGGTGAGACGCACTTCAACTCCCTGCGCCAGGCCGCGGACGCCATCCGCGGTGACATCCAGGCCTTCCGCAAGGCGAACAACGTGGGTCGCGTGGTGCTGGTGGACCTGACGCCCACCCGTCCCGCCGTGGCGCCCAGCGCGGCCCACAAGTCGATCAAGGAGTTCGAGGCGGCGCTGGAGGGGACCGATCCCTCCATCACCTCCAACATGCTCTACATGTACGCGGCCCTGAAGGAGGGCTGCCCCTTCATCAACTTCACCCCGAACGTGGTCGAGGTGGATGCGCTGAAGGAGCTGGCCCTGCAGGCGCGCGTGGGCTACGCCGGCCGCGACGGCAAGACCGGTCAGACGTACCTCAAGACGGTGCTCGCCCCCGCCTTCCGTGAGCGTCAGCTGCACGTGCGCGGCTGGTACAGCGCCAACATCCTCGGCAACGAGGATGGCAAGGCCCTGTCCAACCCCAACGCGTGCGAGACGAAGATCATCTCCAAGGCCTCGGTGCTGGAGAGCATCCTCGGCTATCCGGTGGTGGCGGAGAACGGCGAGAACAGCCACGTCGTTTCCATCCTCTACTACCCGCCGCGCGGCGACGAGAAGGAGGCCTGGGACAGCATCGACCTGGAGGGCTTCCTCGGCCAGCGCCTCCAGCTGAAGATCAACTTCCTGTGCAAGGACTCCATCCTCGCGGCGCCGCTGGTCATCGACCTGGCGCGCATGGCGGCCTGGGGCCACCAGCACGGGGACGCCGGCTCGCTGGACTACCTGTCGCTCTACTTCAAGTCGCCGCACCCCACGGCGACCGAGGGCATCGTCCACGACTTCTTCCACCAGGTGGACATGTTCGCCCGCCGGGTGACGCGCAACAACCGCGCCTCTTGAGCTGACGCCTCGTCGTTCCACACCGCCCGGGCCTTCGCGCCCGGGCGGTGTGTGTCGTTTTCAGCCCCCACCACGCCGCCTCCCCCAGGGCCTCCCATGAGCACATTCACCATTGAAATGATGAAGGCAGAGGATCTCCCGACCGTGGTCGAGTTGGAGAATGAGGCCTTCGCCACCATCTTCAAGAAGTTGCTGGGCGCCATTCCCCCCGGGCGCCCCGAGGGCGTCCGCGTCGCCAATCGCTTTCACCGGCCAGACACGGTCTCCATCGTGTTGCGCGACGAGCAGGGCGTCATCCAGGGCGTGGAGTACGTCAAGCGGATGGGCCGGCGGGGCGTGGTGGGCCCGGGCGCGATTCGACCCAACTACCAGGGCCGCAAGGCGGGCACCGAGGTCGCCGCCGGCGTGATGACGCTCGCCCGCGAGCAGGGCAGTCCGTTGATCGACTCGGTCACCTTTCCCACCAGCCCGCGGCACTTCAACTGGCATTGGCAGTTCGGCGCCGTGTCGGTGCCCGCCCTCTTCGTCACGCGGGAGGCGAAGCCGCCCCTCGCCCGTGCCCGCACCGGCCTCGTGGTGGAACACTTCTCCTCGTTGAGCGAGGTGGCCCAGGTCCAGGCCCTGGGCGAGATGAAGCAGATCACCGAGCGCTTCACCCCCGGCTTCCACGTCACCGCGGACGTGCACCACGTGCTGCACCGCAAGCTCGGCGAGACGCTGCTGGTGCGCGAGGGTGGCCGGCTACTGGGCTTCGCCGTCCTCCACTATGGCGAGGGCAGCGAGGCCTTCATGGATGAGCAGCTGCTCGTCCAGCTGCTCTTCGTGTCGCCGGGCGAGGCCCATGGCGAGGATGCCTTCCACATGCTGATGGGCCGTGCGGAGGAGTTGGCCCTGGAGCTGAAGCTGAGCATGGTGGGCGCCATGGCGCTCTCCTCACGCCGTGCCACCCGGGAGGCGCTGGACGAGCGCAACTACCAGGTGAAGGAGATCCATCAGCACTGGGTGATCACCGGGGGCGATGTGAGCACCATCCTGCCGGAGCTCGTCCAGGACACCGTCGTCAACCGCACCGAACAGTTCGCGCTCGCCGAGTGGCGCTGACGGTCATGGGCGCATTCCCGCGAGGTATGGGATGAGGGCTGGTTTCTACGAAGGACCCGGGCGCTTCCAGATCACGGACGTCCCGGAGCCGAAGCTCCAGGCGCCGGACGACGTCATCGTGGAGGTCGAGGTGGCCGGCATGTGCGGCACGGATCTGCACATCGTCTCCGTGCCGCAGATGCACCCGGCGAAGGAAGGCATCGTGCTGGGGCACGAGTTCGTCGGCCGTGTGGTGGAGACGGGCAAGGGCGTGCGCGGGTTGGCCGTGGGGGACCGGGTCATCGCGGGTCCCAACATCTGGTGCGGCCAGTGTGACGCGTGTCGGCGCGGGCGCCGGAAGATGTGCCAGCACAACGAGGCGATGGGCATCAGCCGGGATGGTGGCTTCGCGCGGTACGTGCGGGCGCCGGCCCGGGTGCTCTATCCCGTGCCGGAGGGGCTGTCCTCCGAGCTGGCCGTCTTCGCCGAGCCCATGTCCTGCATCCTCAATGGCCTGCAGCGCATCGGCCCGTGCCATGGCGCCAGCGTGGCGGTGCTGGGCGCGGGTCCCATCGGGCTCTACTTCACCCGGCTGTTCCGCCACTTCGGCGCGGACCGCGTCTATGTCTCCGAGCCGATGGCCCACCGGCGCGAGGCCGCGCTGCGCTCGGGGGCGGACCAGGTGGTGGATCCGAAAGCGACCCCGGTGGTGGAGGCGTTCCTGTCCGAGACGAAGGGTGGCGCGGACATCGTCGTGGACACGGCCGGCTTCCTGTTGCCGGATGCGCTCGCGGCCACCCGCCCCGGTGGCACGGTGCTCGTCTTCGGCATGGACACCACCTGCACGTGCACCATCCGGCCCTTCGACATCGTCCGGCAGGAGAAGAGCATCGTCGGCTGCTTCATCGACAACGACACGATTCCCAAGTGCCTGGACCTCATCCCCCACCTGCGCATGGGCGAGCTCATCTCCCATCGCTTCGGTCTGGAGGACATCGGACAGGCCTTCGGAGTGCTGGAGCGCGCGGAGGCCATCAAGGCCCTGGTGATGCCCGGCTCCTCATCGGCGGCTTGAGAGGGAGGAAGATCGACACATGGCGTTCGCTCTGGGCTGCTCCTCACTGGCGTTGCCTCTGTTTGGCCCCGGAGCCCGTCCGGCGGAGGAGATTCTCGACGCGGCTTTCGCCGCCGGGCCATATGACGTGCTCGAACTCCACCTCTCGGAGTCCCTGGGGACCCCGGAGGGAGGACGTGTCATCCCGCGATCCATCGTCCAGCAGATAGAGGCGATCGCCCGCGGGGCCATGGGGCGTGGGGCGAAGGTGCTGCTCGGCCTGGGCGGGCGCTTCCTGCTCGGCCCCACCAAGCACGAGCCCTCCCTCATCCACCCGGACCCGGAAGGCCGTGGGCTGCGCCGCCGCCTCATCGAGGAGGCCATCTCGCTCTCGGCGGACCTGGGCATGGAGCGGCTCGTCTTCTTGAGCGGTCCCAGCCCGCTGGCGGCGGCCGCGGACAAGCACTCCTCGCCCGAGTGGCACTGGCTGGAGGAGGGGATGGAGCGGCTGCTGGTTCAGGCGGAGGCGCGGGGCGTGGTGTTGTCGCCCGAGGCCCACAGCCTGCACCTGCTCGCGGACGTGGCGGACGTGCAACGGCTCCACGCGCGCTTCCCCTCACCCTTCCTGGGCTTCACCGCGGATACGGTGCACCAGACGCTGACGGAGGCGCGCCCGCTGGATGTGGTGTACCGCGAGCTGTCTCCCCGCATCTCGCACGTCCAGCTCGACAACACCTCCACCCCCCGTGCGGAGCGGGGTCGCCCCATCCGTCACACGCCGGTGGACGGCGAAGGGGAGGTGGATCTGGTTGGTGCGCTGGCGGGGCTGTATGAAGGTGGGTACCGGGGCACGGTGTCCGTTGAGTTCCTGCGCGTCGACTTCCCCGACGTGGATGCGCTGGCCTACTGCCTGCGCGTGGGCCAATGGCTGCGCGATCGGCTCCTGCCGCTGGCGGACATGGAAGAGGCGCGCAAGCAGGCCCAGCGGCGAGGAGAAGCGGCATGAACGAGTGGATCGGCTTTCCCGGGCTCCGTGCCATGGGAGAGGAGGAGCGGCAGGCGCTGGAGCGGGTGCTCTCGCGTGGCGCGCTGTACCGGGGCACGGGGCTGGCTCCGCCGGAAGAGGTGGAGGGCTGCGAGGAGGAGCTGGCGCGGCTCGTGGGACGCAAGCACGTGCTGATGCTCAACTCGGGCACGAGCGCGCTGCTGGCGGCGCTGCACGCGCTGGGAGTAGGGGAGGGGGACGAGGTCATCGTCCCCAGCTACGGCTGGCTGACGAACGTGAGCAGCGTCCTCTACGTGGGGGCCACCCCTGTCTTCGTCCCCGTGGGGCCGGGCCTGACCGTGGACACCTCGTTCCTGGAGCAGGCCCTCAGCCCGCGCACCAAGGCCATCACCCCCATCCACGCCTGCGGCTGGCCGTGTGACATGGAGACGATTCGCGGCTTCGCGCGCAAGCATGGGCTGGCCGTGCTGGATGATGCGAGCCAGGCGCTCGGCTCCTCCGCGACGTGGGGGGACGTCACCGCCTACTCCTTCCAGGCCTTCAAGATCGTCACCGGCGGCGAGGGCGGCGCGCTGGCCACGGACGACACCTCGCTCTACCTGTCGGCGGTGCGCTTCCACGACTCGGGGCTGTCGCGCATGGCGCGGCATCGTCCGAAGCCCATGGGCTATGAGGTGCCCGTGGGGCTGGGGCTCAACCTGCGCATGTCCGAGCTGGAGGCCGCGCTCATCCGCGTGCAGCTCCGCCGCCTGCCGCAAATCCGCGAGTCCCTGAAGAAGGCCTCCCGCATCCTGCTGGACGTCTTCGCCCCGGCACTCGCCAGTGGCGGCGTGCGGCACCTGACGCCTCCCGATGGCGCCATCGACAACGGCACCTTCCTGATCTTCGAGGCCGCGGAGGCGCGCACGGCGCACGCCTTCGACGCGGCCCTGAAGCAGGCGGGCTGCCACATCCACCTCGTGTCGAAGGACCGGACGCACGGTCTGCCGGGGTGGTTGGAGTACCTGGACACCAACCGCCTCCCCCACCGGGTGGTGGGGCGCGATGT
This sequence comes from Archangium sp., assembly GCF_036389735.1. Classification (GTDB taxonomy): domain Bacteria; phylum Myxococcota; class Myxococcia; order Myxococcales; family Myxococcaceae; genus Archangium. The sequence continues at coordinate 11,104 of NZ_DASVWK010001073.1, forward strand.
CGCCCTGGAGCGGAGCGAGCGGGTCCTGGCGCTACACGTCAACTGGGCACTCACCGAGACCGAGCTCGCGCAGGTGCGCTCGGCGGTGGGCTCCTTCCTCACGTCTATTTGAAAGGTCGCGGACCATGAGCAAGCTGGCCATGCTGGGCGGCACCCCCGTCGTGTCACGCAAGACGACGCTGCCGAAGATGTTCCGGGAGTATCCCCTCACCAAGCGGTTCGCCGAGTACGTCGGCGTGCCCTACGCCCTGCCCGTGGGCAGTGGCACCGCGGCCATCCTCTCCGCCCTGCTCGGTGCCGGCGTGGAGCCCGGGGACGAGGTCCTCACCGTCTCGCATACCTGGTTCTGCACCGTCACCAGCATCCTCCAGGTGGGGGCCGTGCCCGTGTTCGTGGATGTCGATCCCGACACGTTCATGATGGACCCGGCGAAGATCGAGGAGCGCATCACGCCCCGGACCAAGGCGATCCTCGCCGTGTCGCTGTACGGGCAGCCGGCGGACTACGAGCGCATCCTCCCCATCGCGCGCAAGCACGGGCTGGTGGTCATCGACGACGCCTGCCAGAGCGTGGGGGCGGGCATCGGCACGCAGAAGCTGGGCGCCATCGCGGACATCACCGCCTTCAGCTTCTCGGGCAAGCCCATCGTCAGCACCGGCGGCGGCATGGTCACCACCGCCAACCGCACCTTCTACGAGCGGGCCATGCTGGGCGGCCAGCACCCCTCCTTCATCTCCACGCAGGCCAGGGACGAGTCGGTGTGGCGCTTCGCCTCCACCGGCGGCTACGGCCTCAACTCCCGCCTGGATGGCAAGTGCGCCGAGCGCGCCTACGAGCAGCTCCTCCTGCTCGACGTCATCAACGACCACCGCCGGGCCAACGCGCATGCCCTCGCCAGGCTGCTCGAGGGGGTGCGAGGCATCACGCTGCCCCGGGAGCGCAAGAACGCCCACCACGTCTTCCACATGTTCACGAGCCTCTTCGACAGCTCGGAGTACGGCATCACCCGCAACGAGTTCGTCGACGCGCTCAACGCCGAAGGGGTGCCCACGCTCACCTACATCTCCTCGGCCAACTTCCTGAAGGACGCCGCGGGCAACCCGGTGGAGGCCGGTCCGCTGCACCGCCGTCACCTCTTCCAGGAGCTGGCCCGCACGGGCCGCTGCGGCCCCTTCCGCTTCCCCGAGGGGGTGCGCCCGGACTACTCGGCGGGGAGCCTGCCCGTCACCGAGCGCCTCGTGGACCTGGAGTTCAACTTCCAGCAGCGCTGCCTCAACCCTCCCTTCGACGTCAAGACGATGGGGCTCTACGCCGAGGCCATCACCAAGGTGCTGGACAGCGCCGGGGAGATCCGCGACGCCCGGAACAAAGGGGCGCTGCCGCGGCGCGATCACAACTTCCTGGTGGCCTACGAGAGCGACGCTTGAGCCTGGGTGCCTGCTCTCGGCCCCCCCTCGGGTGGGCTTTTCCAGCCCGGGGGGGCTTGATACTCCCTCGGTGTACTTCTCAACACAGGGGATTCTGTGGGTATGATGAGGAACCCCCCCTTCGCCCGTTGACGGCGGCCTTGGTGCAGTTTTGATGAAACACTCGACACTCCTCACCGGTGCACTCTGTGCGCTCCTGATGCCGTCCCTGGCCTGCAACCTCTTGGACGTCAATGACTCCGAGAACGTGCCTGGCCGTGGCGCTCGTGCCTTCGATCCCTACCGCTCCGCGGCCTCAGGGGCGATCCGCCTCTCGCTCCAGCAGTACAACGGCTGCGCCGTTGTGCCGTCGGGTCAGGTGGTGCCGAAGAACTCGGTGCCCATCCCGTATCCCGACACCTGCCCGAGCCCCGTCGCCATCGACGGCTTCCCTCCGTACAACGGGCCGGGCCGGCTCCAGCTCGTGACGGAGACCGACTACTTCCTCAACCAGTTCACGGTGGTGGACACGGTCCTCAACCAGCACACCAACTCCACGGACCTGTCGAACGTCGTCAACTGGTTCAAGACGCAGTCGCGCTTCAAGAACCTGGACTGGGGCAACGTCGGCCAGCAGTCGAGTGACTGGTTGTTCGCCGCCGAGGTTCCCGGCGTCCTCCAGGCGAGCTGGACCCGCGTGGTCCTCTTCGACAACGCCAACTGGCGGCGGGTGAAGGGCGACACGTTCCGCGTCGAGGTCCTGGACTCGGAAGGCGTGGTGCGTGGCACGCCGGTCGAGTACGACCGCTCGGAGTTCGTCACGGACGCGCCCTGGGGCTTCCGCTCGCAGTTCAGCTGGCGCATGGAGGGAGTGCGGCCGCCGCGCTTCCCGGGCGACACCCAGGTCAACCCCCTGCCGGAGATTGAAGGTTGGCCTCCGCAGTCGCCGGTCTTCCGCACCTCGGCGCGCCTGGACTTGTTCGGGAGCACCAACCCCTTCAAGACCTTCCGCATCCCGCTGCTGCGTGGCGAGGGCGCTCTGCGCGTGACGTGGAGCCAGATGCCCAAGGAGCCGTTCTACTTCCCGGTGTCGTTCGTGTCGCAGCAGGATCTGCCGCCCTCCTGCACGGACGCCGCGGGCGCCCCCACCCCGTGCGCCTTCGGTCTGGATCCCAACCTCACCTTCGTCAAGCCGGCCAACGGCGAGTTCTACAAGCCGGGCGAGATGGTGAATGTCTTCGTCGACGTCCGCGACGGTGAGGGCAACCGGCTGCACTCGCCGGACCTGCTGCCCAGCGGCGCCGAGGCCATTTCCGATCAGGCCAACGGCATGCTCTACGCGAGCATTCCCTGGATCAACGGGATGCTCGAGACCGACATGATCCCCACGGTCACCTTCGCCGGTCCGATCCACAAGCTGACGCCCCGCAGTGACGTGACCGGGCCGGCGCCCTACTTCGGTGAGGAGTACGCCTACTCCCCCATCAGCGAGACGGCGACAACGCCCCTGGGCACGGCGGAGATGGGTCAGAAGTGGTCGACGCGTTACGGGCGCCAGCTGCCGGAGAACGCCGAGCCTGGCACCTATGTGGCGCTCATCAAGTGGCACCGCTACTTCGGCGGTGAGCGCGTGGCGAAGACCAAGGAGTACTTCTTCCAGGTGGGCCAGAAGGAGCGCACCAGCTACCCTGGCAACGTGGGCAACTGCCAGATCTGCCACCGCGGGGTGCTCTCGCTGGACAACCTGCGCCATGGTCAGTCGGTGGATCACGTGGAGACCTGCAAGGTCTGTCACCACACCGAGTCGACGACCAACGGCGGCGTGCTGGGCACCACCGTGCACCGCATCCACATGCGCTCGTCGCGCTACCCGGCGGCGAAGAACGACTGCACGATGTGCCACCTGACCGGGGAGATCCCCAAGCGCCCCAGCATCGAGGCGTGCAGCGGCTGCCACCCCTCCATGCACGGTGACGAGTACTTCTCGGCGACGTTCAACCAGAGCAAGGAGCCGAACCGCTTCGGCAACTGCGCCCAGAGCTGCCACGGGGATACCCCGCCGCAGACCCACATCCTCCCCGGGAATTGAGAAGGAACCGGCCATCATGATTCGCTACATCCGCTCTGGCGCGCTGATTGGCGCGCTGACGCTGGGCGCCGCTTGCAACAGCGACCCGCTCGTTCCCGAGGAATCCGACTTCGTCCCCAGGCCGGACACGTACGTCCCCGCGGACACCGCGACCACCACCCGGATCTCCGGGCTGGCGTGGGACCCGGAGGCGTTCTTCCTGTCGCTCGTCGGCTGCGGCGACACGTGTCCCTTCCCGCCGCTCGTGTCCGATGGACTCCCGCTCTACCAGATGGCGGCGGTGCGCAATGGGGCCGTCACGGCCTTCGATCCGGTGGCCGTCGCGCCAGCGGTGGCGCCCGAGACCACGGACGCCGTGGGCATGTGGGTGCTGCCGAAGGTCCCCAGCCGCGCGGGGGCCCCGTTCTTCATGCTCTCGCTGGGACAGGGCACGCTGCCCACCGAGTCGATCGCGGGCCTGGAGCCGGTTCCCCCGGCCGAGTACCTGCCGACGCTGACGATGCGTCCCATCTCCACGGTCCACTCCACGTGCACGTCCCAGGAGGTCTTCCACGCCAGCAAGAAGGGCATCCTCCAGGCAGTGGCCAAGCACCTGACGGTCGTCAAGGGGGTGCCCACCACCGTGGAGGATCTGATCAACCCCGCGAAGTACTACGCCGCGACCGTCTTCTGGCTCTTCCATGCCGGGAACGGGGCGTTGAGGGTCCCGGCGGCCATGACCGCCGTGGAGGCCTCGGCGGGCCAGGTCTTCTTCATCGACTGGGCGCCTTCCTTCCTCCCGCCGGCGTCGCTGCGCTCCGAGCGCGGCTTCATCGTGACGACGGACGCTCCGGCGAGCCCCATGGGCATCACCGTGGTGCTGGTGCCCAATAACGGGGCTCCTCCTCCGGAGCTGATCAACTACAAGATCGTGGACACGGTGACGGATGCGGCGACTCGCCGGCCGTGGTTCTTCCCGCCGATCAGCGCGCCGATCGCGCCTACCGTCATCGGCTTCGCCGGGCTGCAGATGATGTACCAGCCGTCGGAGCTGCCGGGGTACCAGCTTCCGCCGCCGCCGGGTCTGTGCCTGCCGCTGTAGTCCCGGCCTGATTGGAAGTGCCTCGAACGGCGCGTCTCGCGATCACCGCGGGGCGCGCCGTTGGTGTTTTGGGGCTCTCGACCGATTCCCGAGCGCCATGCTTGAATGTTCTCATGTCGACATTTCCTGTTTCCGTGAGTACGGAAGCACAAGCACTCCCACTGGCCGCCTATCAAAAGCGGCTCTTCGTCTTCCTGTCGGTCGCCACCTTCTTCGAGGGCTTTGACTTCTTCGCCATCACGAACGTGCTGCCCAACGTTCAGGCGGAGATGGGCTTCTCCCTGGCGTCGATGGGGTTGCTCATCGCCTTCATCAACATCGGCAGCATCCTGGCGTACGCCCTGGTGAGCAACGCGGACCGGTTTGGCCGGCGCACGGTGCTGAACGTGACCATCGTGGGGTACACGATCTTCACCTTCCTCACCGGCTTCTCTCCGGACGTGTACGTCTTCGCGCTCTGCCAGATGGTGGCTCGCATCTTCCTGACGGCGGAGTTCGTCGTCAGCCAGCTCTTCGCGGCCGAGGAGTTCCCGGCGGAGCGGCGCGGCATGGTGATGGGGGTCGTCTCGGCCAGCTCCAGCCTGGGAGCCATCTTCTGTGCCGCCGTGGTGCCGCTGATCCTGAAGAGCCCCTACGGCTGGCGCACCCTTTACCTGGCCGGAATCCTGCCGCTGGTCATCGTCATGTATGCCCGGCGCAACCTCCAGGAGACCCGCCGCTTCGAGCAGGTGGACGCCACCGAGCGCAAGAGCTCCCTGCTGGCCATCTGGAAGACGGGCTACCGCAACCGCCTGCTGTGGCTGGGGCTCATCTGGATGCTCGTCTTCGTGGGCCATGGCACGGCGCTCGTCTTCTGGAAGAAGTTCGCGGTCAGCGAGCGGGGGCTGAGCGATGCGCAGGTGGGCAGCTCCCTGGCCCTGGCGTCGCTGGTGGCGCTGCCGTTGACCTTCGCCGCCGGCAAGATCATCGACCAGTTGGGGCGCAGGCTGAGCGCCGTGCTCATCTTCGGGTCGCTGTCGGTGGGCGTCTTCTTCGCCTATACGCTCCAGGGGCAGTGGCCACTCACCGTGGCGCTCATCTTCCTCGTGTTCGGCCTGTCGGCCGTGTGGCCCGTGCTCAACGCCTTCACCTCGGAGCTCTTCCCCACCCACCTGCGCGGGCACGCCTTCGCGTGGGTGAGCAACGTGATCGGCCGCACGGGCGGGCTGCTGTTCACCCCGATGGCGGTGGGAGCGGCGGCCCAGTCCCTCGGCTTGGGCCGGGCGGTGAGCCTCACGGCCCTGGCACCGCTGCTCGCCGCGGGCCTCGTCTGGTGGCTGCTGCCCGAAACCCGCAACAAGGAGCTGGAAGCGACCTCCTCGCTCTGAACGAGAATGCGTCCATGAGTACCTCGGCCCCAGGGGAGTCCCCGGTCCTGTCCTTCCGGCACCTGCTGTCGGACGCGGTGGGTTCATTCCTCAATGAGGTCGGGCTGGGTTCCGCGCAGATGGCGGATCCGCTCAGCGAGCTCATCGTGACGCTCTCGCGTTACCGCGAGGAGGGCGAGCCCCTCTTCCCGGTGGCGTTCCTGGGGGATGACCTCGAGGGGATGCTGCGGGTGCTGGGCGGGAAGGATCCGGTCGCGATCGGGGAGGGCCCGCGGACGCGGGAGACGATTCAGCGGGCGCTCAAGCAGTGCGCGCCCCTGGGGCAGGGGCGGTGGTGGGGGCTGTACGTGTTGCTGGTGCCGGAGGGCTTCGCGTACGGCATCTTCCGGACGGACCCGTTCCCCCTGGTGGAGACGCCGCTGGAGCGGATGCGGCGTGCGGGAGATCGCTCCCTGCGGATGGTGGGGGTGCTCCAGCTGGCGGAGAGCGTCATCGAGCTGCGGGGGATGGGAGGCCTGTACCGGCACGTGTTCCTGTCGGGCGCGAGGCTGGAGTCGACGCTGCCCACGGTGGCGATGGACGAGCTGGCGCTGGCGCTCACGTCGGACGTGGCGGAGCCGGCGCGGGGCCTGACGCGGGACTTCTACCGACGGGTGCTGTTCGAGGCGATGCAGGCGGCGCACGGCACGTTGGTGGCGGTGCTGCCGAAGAGATGCGGTGGCTCGCCGCTGTTCGTGGACGGAGTGATGCTGGGGGAGCCGATCGACATGGTGGCGCGGGTGATGCGCTACCACGAGAGCCCGGACGTGGAGGCGGCGTCGGCGGTGAGCTCGGCGGCGCAACTGCTGCGGGGGATGATGGCGACGGATGGGATCACGGTGTTGCGCTCGGACGGATTCATCCTGGGCTACAACGTGTTCATCCGGCACCCGGAGACGCTGATGCGCGAGCCGGCACGCGTGGGAGGCGCGCGGCGGCGGACGTACGAGGTGCTCTGCGCGTGGGTGGGGAGGGAGCTGACGACGGCGTTCTTCCGCTCGCAGGACGGCGCGGTGGCCTGCTGCCGGGACTGAGCAGGAGAGGGTCAGGGTGAGGGGGAGGGTACCCGTTCCCGTTCTTCCTCCGTGCCGACCGCCCCCGAGCCCGTGTCCTCCCGTGGCCGCCAGGCGGGACTGCGGAACACGTACCCGAGGCGGATGCGGAGGGGATTGGGGCGGAGGACGTCGCGGAGGATGGCGGCGTACTCGTGGAAGGCGATGCGGAGGGGGTTGTAGGTCCGGATGTTCTTGGTGAGGCCGTAGACGGGGCGCTCGTCCTCGGGCTGGAAGGTGCCGAAGAGCCGGTCCCAGAGGATGAGGATGCCGGCGTAGTTGCGGTCGAGGTAGCGCGGGTTGGCGCCGTGGTGGACGCGGTGGTGGGAGGGCGTGTTGAGAACCCACTCGAGCGGCCCCAGGCGGCCCACGGCCTCGGTGTGGATCCAGAACTGGTAGAGCAGGCTGATGGCGTGCTGGGTGAGGATGAGCGCCGGGTGGAAGCCGAGCAGCGCCAGCGGGGCCCAGAAGAGCAGGTGGGTCATGGGCGTCCACGTCTGCCGCAGGGCGGTGGAGAGGTTGTAGTGCTGGCTGGAGTGGTGGACCACGTGCGAGGCCCAGAAGAAGCGGGACTCGTGATGGACGCGGTGGAACCAGTAGTAGCAGAGGTCCTCGGCGAAGAAGAGGAGCACCCAGGTGAGCACGCCGGTGCCGAGCCGCAGGGGTGAGGCCTCGTAGAGCAGGGAGTAGAAGGCGTACTCCACGCCCTTCCAGCCCATGTAGATGAGGCCATAGACGGTGCCCATGGTGAGGCTGGCCGCGGTGTCCTTGGTGCTGTAGCCCACGAGGTCTTCCTGGCGGTGGCGGGAGAGCCAGAGGCCCTCCACGACCATGAGGAGGATGAACGCCGGAGTGGCGAGCTGGGTGGGATCGAAGGAAGGAAGGTCTGCCATGGGAAGGCTCCCTACGGCGGGGGTGGAGGGGAGAAGGCGCTGCGGGCGAGCTGGACGAGCAGCGCGAGCATGGGCCGGTGGTCGGGATTGGCGGGGAGGGCCATGGCGCCAACGGCGGCGCCCTGCACGGCATTGAGGATGAGCTCGATGACGGCGTCGAAGTCAGGGCGGGAGGAGGCGACGTCGGGGAAGATCTCGCGAGCGACGCGGTGGAGGTGGCGGCGGTGGGGCGGGTCCACGGTGCTCAAGGCCGAGGCCAGCTCCGGGTCGGTGCGCGCGGCGACGTAGAGCTCGATGGCGGCGAGCAGCTCGGGGCGCTGGTAGATGGACCACAGCCGCTCGATGGCGAGGGCGACGCGATCTCCCCCGGAGGGGAGGGCCTCGAGCCCGGAGCGGTACTCGGAGATGAGGCGGGGGAAGAGGTGCTCGACGGCGGCGGCGAGCAGCCCGGCCTTGGTGGGGAAGTGCTTGAAGAGGGCGCCCTGGGAGCTGCCGGCGCGCTGGGCGACGGCGAGGGTGGTCATCTGGGCGTAGCCGAGCTCCACCAGGCACTCGACGGTGGCGTCGAGCAGCTTGAGGCGGGTGGCATCCCGCCGCTCCTGCTGGGTGCGCCGGGCGCGGGGTACGGCCGCCGAGGCCGGGGAGGAGTCGGACATACGGAGAGTGTAACGGGACTCTCCCTGAAAAGAAAGTGACTACTCACTCACTAAATATCCAGCCCTCTTGTCCAAGGGGAAACCGAGCAACCGAGGGTCTACCGTCCTCCCTCGGCCAGGGAGTCGTCGGGGTTGGCCTCGGCGGAGGCGCGGGTGGCCTGGAAGAGGCTGCGGGCCTCGTCGGCGGAGACGCCGCGGAGGAAGTAGCCGCGGGCGGCGGCGCCAATGGCGAGGGTGCCGGCGAAGGCGACGGCGCCGGAGACGACGCTGCCGCCGCCGGGGAAGACGAACTTGACGAGGGCACGAGCGGCCTCGCGCAGGGCGAAGGCGGCGCCGAGGTTGAGGCCCATGGCGGTGAGGAACTCGCGGGCGGCGGTGAAGTCGAGCTGACGGCCGGAGATCCACGCGATGCCGACGATGAGGCTCACCTGGGCGGAGGTGATGGGGACGATGTCGGCGACGGGGATGGGGACGACGGCGATGCCCATGCAGACGGTGGCCATGGCGCGCGAGAGCACGGTGGCCAGCTCCTCCTGGAGGGCGCGCACGCGCGTCACGCGGGCGAGGACGAGCCGTCCCTGCTCGGGCAGCTCGCGAAACAGCACCTGGGCGAGTTCACCCAGCCTCCATCGCTCGTCCGAGCGCACGGTCCCGTCCGAACGCCAGGACAGGTAGGTGGAGACACCCATCACGGTGACGAGCTCGCCACGCAGGGCCTCGCGGGAGCGGATCTTCTCGCGCAGTTGGCGCTCCACGGCCTCCACGTGGTGGAGCTTCTCCTGGAGCTCGGTGGGCTCCTGGGCGTCGGGGTGGTGGAGGTCGGTGCGCTTGGGCTCCAGCAGGTCACAGTGCGTGGCGACGCCAATCAACGGCGGGCGCAGTCCGTGGGCCTGCTCGACGGCGGAGACGATTTGAGCGAGCACGTCCAGGTCGGCGTCGATGGCGGCATCGACCTCGGAGGCCTTGACGAGGAAGAGGAGGGCGTCGGGGGCCTTGCGGCGGACCTCGGCGAGGATGGAGTCGAGGGGGGTGTCGGCCTCATCGGCCTCCTCGGGGCGAGAGCCCTCCTGGATGCCCCGGGTGTCGAGGATGGAGAGGGTACCGAGCTCGCCGTGGACGTCGAACCAGCGCCCACGTCCCGTCTGGGCCTTGACGTGACCCACCTCGGCGACGCGGGCGCCGAAGAGGGCGTTGATGAGGGAGGACTTGCCGGCGCCGCGGCGGCCCACCAGCACGAGATTGGGGGAGCGCTGCTCCAGGAGGAGGGCGCGCAGGTGGGCGATCTTCTGGCGGATCTCCCGCGCGAGCGGATCCGGCACGCGGTCCAGTAGCTCCTCGAGCCTGCGAATCGTCTCGGCGATCTCCGGGAACGTGGGTTCGTTCGGGCCGGCCATGGGTCTCCCTTGTGGCCATAGGATAGGGATGCCAGGGGCAGAAGACGCTCACCTGCTCGGAGCCCAGGCAGGCCTGGCCGGGGCGGGTGTGGCCAAGCCTCGTAGGGGTTGGGTACCATCCGCCAGGGAGCGGCCCCCACACACGACATGCGAACCCCAGCCGTCGAGACGCAGGACAAGGTCCAGCCCCGGCCCCTGCGGGTGCAGGACTACGAGGACCTGGCGCGTGCGCGCATGGAGCCCTCCACATGGGACTACCTGCACGGAGGTAGTGACGATGAGGTGACGCTTCGAGCCAACCGCGAGGCGTTTGCCCGGCTGCACCTGCGGCCCCGCGTGCTGGTGGACGTGTCGCGCTGTGAGCTGTCCACCCAGGTGGTTGGCACCTCCATGGCCCTGCCTCTCCTGGTGGCGCCCATGGCCTACCACCGTCTGGCCCATCCGGAGGGCGAGGTGGCCACCGCGCGTGGGGCGGGGGCCGTGGGCGTCCCCCTGGTGGTGAGCACCTTCTCCAGCCGCACCCTGGAGGACGTGGCCGCCGCTGCCCAGGGGCCGCTCTGGTTGCAGGTGTACTGCTTCCGCCGCCGCGAGGTCACCGCGTCCCTGCTGCGCCGCGCCGAGGCCGCTGGCTACCGGGCCCTGGTGCTCACCGTGGATGCTCCCCGCCTGGGCCGGCGCGAGCGCGACCTGCGCAACGGCTTCGGTCTGCCTCCCCACGTGCAGGCCGCCAACTTCTCCCACGAGCTGACCGCCACCCTCTCCACCCGGGAGCAAGGCAACTCCGGCATCGCCCGCCACGCCCAGGAGGCCTTCGATACCTCCATGAGCTGGGAGGTCGTGGAGTGGGTACGCTCCGTGTCCCGCCTGCCCTTGCTGCTCAAGGGCGTGCTCACCGCGGAAGATGCCGCTCGTGCCGCCTCGCTGGGCGTGGACGGTGTCATCGTCTCCAACCATGGGGGCCGGCAATTGGACGGCGCCATCTCCGCGCTGGAGGCGCTGCCCGAGGTGGTGCGGGCCGTGGGGGATCGCTGTGAGGTGCTGATGGACGGCGGCATCCGCCGGGGCACGGACGTGCTCAAGGCCCTGGCCCTGGGCGCGCGTGCCGTGCTCGTGGGCCGTCCCGTCTTCTGGGGCCTGGCCGCCGAGGGTGAGCAGGGCGTCAGCCACCTCCTCTCCCTGCTGCGCGAGGAGCTGGAGCTGGCCATGGCCCTGGCGGGACGTCCCACCTTGAAGGACATCGACGCATCCCTTCTTTACCGTCCTTGAGCGGATTTCCTTCTGTTACTGAATGTGGAAAGCTACAGCCCGCTCACGCTCGCAGTGCGTCTGCTAGAGGGGCTCGCCCGTAGCTCGGCGGCATTGAGGAAGGTAGCTGCACGTGAACTTCGATGGGATCGATCATCTCGAGTTGTACGTGGGCAACCTGGAGGACGCGGCGGAGGTGTTCTGCTCCGGTCTCGGCTTTCGGGTGACGGGTCGGTCCGTACCGGAGACGGGGGAGCAGGGCCGCGGCAGCCTCCTGCTCGAGCAGGGTCGCATCCGTCTGGTGCTCACCCAGCCGTTGGTGGACACGGATGAGGCCACGGACTACGTCGCGGTGCACGGGGACGGAATCAAGGACGTGGCGTTGCGCACGGCGGATGCGGCGGCGGCCTTCCATGAGGCGGTGCGGCGGGGCGCGCAACCGGTGAACGAGCCGCGGGTGTACGAGGGTCCTCACGGACGTCTGGTACGTGCGACGGTGGCCTCCCCGGTGGGCGACATGGTCCACTCCTTCATTCAGCGCGAGGCGCCCGAGGCGGAGTTCTGGCCGGGCCGCTTCCAACCGGTGGTCGCCCTGGCCCCGAAGCGCGAGTTCCTGGTGGCGGTGGACCACGTGGCCCTGTGCCTGATCCCAGGCACGCTCCAGGAAACGGTGGATGCCTACGGGCGGATATTGGGGCTGCACGAGAGCCACGAGGAGAACGTGGAGACGCGGTACGGGGGAATGAACTCCAAGGTGGTGCAGGACTCCTCCGGCCGGGTGTGCTTCCCGATGATGGAGCCGATGGCGGGCAAGCGCCCGGGGCAGATCGACCAGTTCCTCGGCAACCACCGAGGGGCGGGTGCGCAGCACCTGGCCTTCCTCTGTGAGGACATCCTCGACTCCGTGCGCGAGTTGCGCGAGCGCCAGATGCCCCTGCTGGACAGCCCCGCCGGCTACTACGAGGCGCTACCGGCGCGGGTAGGCTCGCTGGCCGAGGAATTGGAAGTGCTGCGCGCGGGCAATGTGTTGGTGGATCGCGAGGGCGAGGGGTACCTGCTGCAGGTCTTCACCCGCTCGGTCCACGCCCGGCGCACGCTCTTCTTCGAGGTCATCCAGCGCAAGCAGGCGCGGGGATTCGGCGCGGCCAACATCCGTGCGCTCTACCAGTCCGTGGAGCAGGAGATGCTGCGCAAGGAGCGCATCGCCAACGTCGGGTAGCGCCCGCGTACCGGCGGGCGCTCCGGGTCAACCCGCCTGGAGCGCTCGTGCCTGCCGCTGCTCCATCACCGCCTTGATCAGCCTGGCCAGGCGGGACACGCCCTCTTCGATCTTCGCGGGTGTGAGGTAGCTGCAGGAGAGCCTGAGCTCGTATTCGCCACCGGCGCCCAGGTAGAAGTACCTCATCGGTGTCCAGAGGACCTGGTAGTGCCGCGCGGACTCCTCGAGCAGGGCCTCATCCGCCTCTATCGGGAGCTTCACCACGAGAAAGAAGCCACCGTCCGGGACGTTCCACGTCACGCCACGTGCCCAGTCCTCGCTTCGCGGGAAGTGGCGCTCCAGGGCCTGGAGGGTCGCATCCATGTTCTCTTTGTAGAAGCGGATGGCCTCGTGGTTCGCCTGCAGGAGACTGCAGTCGTTCATCACCAACATGCCGCCAATGATGGCCTGGCAGATGGACGACGTGTTCACGGACAGCATGCTCTTGATCTTCGAGAACTCCTCCGCCAGCAGGTGCTGGTCGCCCGCCGCGCCGAGGACCCGCTGGTCCGCCACGGCGTAGCCCACACGCAGGCCCGGGAAGGCGGACTTCGAGAACGAGCCCAGGTAGATGACCTGTCCCTTGTCATCCATCGACTTGAGGGTGGGTTTGCGGGGGCCTTCCCGGAAGAAGAAACCGTAGGGGTTGTCCTCGATGATGAGCATCTCGGAGCGCGCGGCGATCTCCAGCAGCCGCTTGCGCGCGGGCTCCGGAAGGCTCCGCCCGGACGGGTTGGCGAAGTCCGCGACGAGGTAGAGCGCCCGGGGCTGCTTTCCTTCCGCTCGGAGCGCTTCCAACGTCCGCTCGAGCTCCCGCAGATCCAGACCATCCTCCCGCTCGGTCACCGGAACGACCTCGATGCCCAGCAGCTTGGCCGCGCCGGTGATGCCGATGTAGCAAGGCATGCCCACCAGCAGGACATCGGTGGGCCTGGCGAACAGCGCGCGCAAGGAGATGAACATCCCCTCCTGGCAGCCCACCGTGACGACGATGGACTCGGCAGGCGCCTTGATGCCCTCGTCCTTCTCCAGCATCCGCGCGATCAGCCCGTGGATGCTTCCGTTGGTCCGGCCGTATTGGAACAGCTGGGTCCTGATCTGCTCCTCGGAGAGACCCCGTTCCTGACCGAGATGGCGGATGTACGCGTCGAGATACGACGTGAGCTGCTGGGTGTCATAGAACTTCTCGTTCGGCCGGCCGGGCGCGAAGGAGATCGCCTCCGGAAAGCGGAGCGCGACCTCATTCAAGAAGTTCATGACGTCCAGGGTCGGATCCGTCAGGGAAGGATGCAGGGCGCCTTGGAGCAGCATGTGCTTAGCGACCCGAGGCCGGCTCTTCCATCTTCTTGCGCAGGCTCAAGGGACGCATGTCCGTCCACACCTGCTTGATGTACTCGAGGCACTCGGCCTTCGGGCCCTGCTTGCCCGCGTCCTTCCAGCCCAGCGCGTTCTCCCGGTCCGCCGGCCAGATGGAGTACTGCTCCTCGTGGTTCACCACGACCTTGTAGATAGTCGTGTCCTCATGCTCGCTCATGTTGTCTGCTCCCTGTGGGGTGTGGTGGGGCGGCTGGGCGCCCCTCTCCAGCGTAGCCGAATCGGGCCCATGGCGGAATCTGGCCCGGGCCCGGCACTTCGCTCCTAGAGGAACATCTCCGCGTGGCCGTAGGGCAGGCTGGAGGTGATCCCGTGCTCGGCGCAGTAGGCCATCAGCTTGCGCGCCTCGACGAGCTGCGGCGCGTTCTCGTGGTAGCCCAGCACCATGATGTGGCCCAGCCACGGCTCGCGGCCCATGGCGTAGATGTGGACCTGCTTGGGCTTGAGCCGCCGGACGATCTCCGTGCCCCGCTCGGCGTTGGAGCCGTTGAGGCGCCGCGACTGATCCATCTTGCGCGGCAGCGGCGTGGGCATCAGCGGCCCGTACAGCCAGCTGAGCGGACCGCCCTCGGACTCCATGCCCAGGAAGAGCACGTCGATGTCACCCACCATCGCGTGGACGTGATCATACAGGCGCGGCTCGATCGCGTTGGAGTCCGCGGCCATCAGCATGGACTTGCCCTGGAGCCGCACCAGGTGGGCGATCTTCGACTGGATGTTGAGATCCGCGTGCTCGCCGATGAAGGGCAGGCCGGTGATGCTCCCGCCCGGCACCGGCAGGGAGTCCATCTCGCTGAGGGCCACCACGTTCTTGAAGCCGAGCTTCTGCAGCATCAGCTTGAGCGAGGGATCCGCCAGCCCACCGCCCGCCGCGGCGGGCACCACCACGGTTCCGATGCGCTGGCGCAACTGCAGCAGCGTCTCGAACATCAAGTGGTCGGCGTGGCCGTGGGTGATGAGCGCGTAGTCGATCCGCTCCGGCAGATCCGCGTGGGTATAGCGGCGGAAGTCACTCGGGAAGTCGTAGCTGACGACGGGATCCGTGAGGATGGTCACGTCGCGCGTCTCGATGAGGGCGCAGGCGTGGCCGAAGTAGCGCAGGCGCACGCCGTCCCCGTCGTACTTCGGCACCGGGCGCGGCGCCTGCTCGGTGAAGAACGTGGAGAACAGCTCGGCGTCCTTGCTGGACAGGCCCAGCTCCTCGCGCATGGGCTCCACGGGGCCGGGCGTGCGCCGCATGGCGAAGAGCTTGTCGATGGCCTCGTGGCGGAAGGGCATCTTCACGTGCAGGGTGTCCTTGTCGGAGTCGAGCCGCGGCGTGCTGAACACGTACGGCCGGGCATCGCCCTGCAGCAGGCGGAAGGACAGGCTCTGCGCGTTCTCCTTGTAGTGGGGACCCCCATAGAGCAGCGCCTCGAAGAAGCGCGGCGAGGCCCGGTTGTTCAGGTCGTACGTCAGCTCCACGTAGCCCTGGAGGATGTCCGGGACCTTCTTGTACAGCTCCTCGAGCGAGTGGCCGTTGGAGGAGGCCAGCAGCTTGTCCAGCTCCGCCACCGCCTGGGCGAAGCGCATCGTGGACTCCTGCTCCTTGAGCGTGCGCTCCAGCAGCTCCTTGACCTCGCCCACCCGCTCGACGCCGTAGTTGAGGTAGGGGCCGCCCGCCAGTGCCGGGTTCTTCAACGCAGCCACGTGGATGGCCGGGTTGGCCACGAAGGACTGCATGATCTTCACATGCAGGTTGGCCACGTAGAGCGGCGCGGTGGCGGGCGTGATGAGGTAGTACCACGCGTACCACTGGTTATAGAGCGGCTCGACGGCGACGTTCTGCTTCAAGTACAGCGCGGGCTGGGACATGGGTGCTCCTCGGGCCGCGGAGGCCCGGCAGACCAGGAAAGAAGTACCATGGGTGCCCCACCGCGAGGCAGGGCAGGCGGCCTAAAAGGTGGTGCCTATCTCCAGCAGACCAAGCTGGTAGGACAGGCCCAACCCTGGCAGGTCGCTCCCCACACCGATTCCCAGCTCTAGCAGCGACAGCTGCAGGCCCTGGTGGGTGAAGCGCACCGGCGCGACGCTCACCCCGAGCGCCATCGCGGGGCTGCGCACGGGCGTCGGGTGCTCGGGCGTCAGGAAGGCCAGGCGATCCCCGAAGAAGGTGGTGAGCGTGAGGAGCACGGCCGGGGTGTACGTGCCGCGGCGCTGCACGCCGGCACCCAATCGGAGCGTGCCCACGTTGCCCATCATCATCAGGTAGCTCAAGTCGGCCTGGAGGATGAAGCGCTCGCGCAGGGTGTCGCGCAGCCCCACGCCAGCGCCCATGCCGCCCGTGGTCCTCGCATCCGAGAGGTACACCAGAGCGCCTGCTCGGCTGTAGAGCGTGAGTTGATGCTCCCCGGACTCCTGGGCCTGGGCTCCTCCGGCGGCGAACAGCCCCAGGACACAGGCCAGGAGTCGTACGAGCCGAGCGCGCCTCATCGCGGGCCTCCTGCCCAGTACGCGAGGGTGGCGGCGGAGATCTGCACCGTGCGCCGGAAGTAGGTGGGATTCAGCGTGTCCACCGTGTCCGTGGGCTGGTGGTAGTTGCGGTTGCGGAAGTTGGCGGTGTCGGTGAGGAAGACCGCCTCGCGGCCGGTGAGCCAGAAGGGCGCGTGATCGCTGCGCATCAGATCTCCCGTGAGGGGCGCGGTGCCATCCCGGGGCGCGATGATGGGGGTGACCTTCGCGAGCTTCAGGGCGTCGTTGAGCGCGAAGAGCTCGGAGACGCGCTGGCTGGAGGCGTCGTTGCCGAACACGGCCAGGAAGTCGCCGGTGCTGGGCGAGGGCAGGCCCGGCAGCGACTGCTGGGTGCCCTCCCGGGTGTCGTAGTAGCCGATGCAGTCGAAGACCATCGAGGCCACGATGCGCTCGGAACCGATCTGCTCGATGTACCGGGCGCTGCCCACGAGACCGAACTCCTCCATGTCGAAGCCGACGAAGCGCACCGTCCGATCGAACTTGTATCGCGACAGGACGCGGGCGAGCTCCAGCAGCGCCGCCACGCCCGTGCTGTTGTCG
This sequence comes from Archangium sp., assembly GCF_036389735.1. Classification (GTDB taxonomy): domain Bacteria; phylum Myxococcota; class Myxococcia; order Myxococcales; family Myxococcaceae; genus Archangium. The sequence goes on from NZ_DASVWK010001073.1 coordinate 28,009, forward strand.
TCCGCCCCGTCGTAGAAGGCGTCATAGTGCGCGCCGACCAGCACGACCTCCTCGGGCCGCGAGACACCCGGTATCTCCGCGATGATGTTGGAGGTGGGGAAGGGCGTGGTGGCGGAGTCGTGGCGCCGCACGCTCAAGCCGAGCTCCTCGAAGCGCGCCTGCACGAGCGCCGCGGCCTTCTCCCGCGTGAGGTGACAGACCACCTCGTAGCGCGAGCGCTGATCCTCGGTGAGCCACGCGCAGCCCAGCGGAGTGTCCTCCTGGTGCGCCTTCACCACCTCGGAGACCAGGCCCATCAACCGGCCCTCGTCCACCTGGGCGGCCACCTCCGCCAGTTGCTCCAGCCGGGCCCCCTCCAGCACCACCGGCCGGGAGCAGGACAGCAACCCGAGGAGCGCGGCTCCAGTCAGGCCCATCCTCGTGACTCGACGTGACGTGCTCATAGAACCACCCCCACTCGCACGAGCCCCAGCTGCGTGCGGATGGCTTGACCGAAGAAGGGCGCGCTGGTGCCCAGGTGCAGCTCCAGCGCGCTCAAGACGACGGGCCCGAAGTGGAAGCGCAGCGGGGCCGCGACGAACGCCACGTACGCCGGGCTCAGCCGCGCGTCCTCCAGGGCATTCATCTCCACCGGGAGAATGATCTTCGACTTGAGGAGCATCGCGAAACCGCTCACCCCCAGCTCGGGGCCCAACACCGGCTCCCAGGGGCCCAGCCGCGCCGACAGCTGCGCCTGGACAAAGGCCTCCAGGGGGAAGTTCGTTTTGGCGGCCGGCAGGCCGGTCCTCAATCCCCCACCCAGGCGCAGGCCGCGCCGGAGTCCCTCGCCCGCCAGGCGCCGGTGATACGCCACCTCGAAGGTGGTGATGGGCGTCGAGGCCCGTTGGAAGGAGTTGTAGGAGAAGTTTCCCGCGCCCAGGGAGAACTCGTGACCCGCCTGCGCCAGCGCCGGGGGGGCGAGCAGGGCCAGGCTCGCCACGAGACATCGGAAGAGAGAGGAGTTCATGGATTGGGAGATGAACACCAATCTATCACGCGGGCCGCGCTCTTCCTGTAGGTACTGGAAGCGGAGGGTTCAGGCCGCCATCCTGGGCTCCGCCGCCTTGTGCTCCGAGTCCCCCAGCGCCAGCTGCTCGAGGGCCTCGAGGGCCGGGGCACGAGACCGCAACTGTCGGAGCTCCTCGGCCACCTGCTTCAGCCGCGCGCGCAGCAGCTCATCCTTCAGCAGGGTTTCCAGACGCTCGCGGATGGCCTCTGGAGAGGAGCTCTCCCGCGGCAGGTGATAGGCGAGTCCCCGCGCCGCGGCCAGCGCCGCGTTGAGTGGCTGGTCGGAGAAGAGGGGGATGATGAGCATGGGCACGCCATGCTGGAGCGCCCGGGCCACCGTGCCCAGGCCGCCATGCGTCACCACCGCCGCCGCCTGGGGGAAGACCTGCTCGTGCGGAACGAAGCGCTCCAGGCGGATGTGAGGCCCCAGTCCCTCGGGCACCTTCCGGTTGACCGACGTGGTGGCCAGCACTGGCACCCCCATCGGCGCCACGCCCTCGAGCACCCGGCGCAGCAGGCCCCCATCGCCGCCCACGGTGGTGGTGCTCACCAGTACGGTGCCGGGCTCGAGCGGCGGTAGCTCCGTCGTTGGCTGCTTGGGCCCTCCATCGAAAGTCGAGGGGCCCGCGAAGAGCTGGTGGTCGCGCAGGGCGAGGCCTTCCACCAGACAGTGCGGCGCCATGACGAGGTTGAGTTCGCGTGAGGCGTTCATCTGGAAGATCTCCGCGTGCTCGTCCGAGCGGGGCGGCAGGCCGAGCGAGGCGCGCACCCGGCGCAGCGGCAACAGCACGTCCGTCACCCGATGCACCAGCCTCGGCACGCGGCTCACCCACCGGGCCAGGGGCAACGTCCGCAACAGCAGAGGCAGTCCCTGGTCGTCGATGACGCCGCCGACGTTGCTGACACTGACGGCGGGGATGCCCACCCGCTCGGCGGCATGGCCCGCGCCGAAGCTGACGAAGTCATACACCAGGCAGTCGACCCGCTCGCGGCGCAGCACGGGCTCGAGCTCCTCGACGAAGTCCCGGGTGCTGTCGACAATGGCGCCTCTGGCGATCCACAGCATGCGGAGGTACTGGAGTATCGGCCAGCGCTCCATCCATCGCGGCGCGGTCTTCTCGGCCTGCTCCAGGCGCTCCTTCACCTCCCGGTAGTGCTGATAGGGCACCAGCACCGCTCCAGCGGCCTCCACCAGGGGGCGCGCCGAGGCCGCCGTGAAAACGAGCACCCGGTGTCCTCGTGACACCAGCCCCCGCGCCAGATCGAGCACGGGCATCAGATGACCCGTCATGCTCGGCGACGTCAGCAGGAAGGTGGCCTTGGAACGGGCATCAGTGGGCGCGGTGGAGGGTTGCATCCAGGGAACTCCCTGAAAAATGGGGTCCCCAGGATATCCGTGAATTGCCCTGGAAAACAGGACTACGCGAATTTTGTTTAATGCCGGACTTCGCTGGGATGGCCCTTACGAAGCCAGTTGCCGTCCTCCGGAAGGAGCCGCCCCCTCTCGGGAGAGCAGCTTGCCGGACTCGAGGTGGAGGACCCGGTCGGCGAGGTGGAAGTAGCGATCGTCGTGGCTGATCGCCAGCACCGTCTTGCCAGCGCGCTTCAGCTCCGGCAGCAGCTCCGTGTAGAAGACTTCCTTGAAGATGGGATCCTGGTCCGCGCCCCACTCGTCGAAGACGAAGATGGGACGGTCCTCGAGCCACGCGGTGAGCAGTGCCAGCCGCTTGCGCTGCCCCTGGGACAGCTCGGTGGTGGACAGCGTGCCGTCGTCGTGGATCTTCACCTTGTGGTCGAGGTGGAGCCGCTCCAGGTACTGCCGGGCCCTGGGCACCAGATCGGTGGGGGCGAGCCCCAGCAGCGACTCGAAGAGGTGGAAGTCGGAGAACACCGTCGAGAAGCACTGGCGGTAGCGCTCCCGATCCTGCTCCGTGATGGGGACGCCATCGAGCCGCACCTCGCCGGACTCCGGCGAGTACAGCCCGGTGAGCAGCTTGGCGAGCGTCGTCTTTCCACTGCCATTGCCTCCCACCAGGAAGACCAGCTCGCCCTTGTCGAGCGTCAGGGAGAGGGGCCCCAGGGTGAAGCGGCTGTCCTCGCGCTCGCGGTGGTAGGAGTGGGTGACGTCGAGCAGCTCCAGGCGGGTGAAGGGCGTCTTGGCGGGGAGCAGGGGGCCGATGGTCTTCCCGGGGTCCTCGCCCAGCTGCGCGAGCTGCTCGACCTTGCGCATCGAGACGCTGCCCCGGCCGAGGTAGGGGATGTTGCTCAAGAGCCCTTCCAGCGGCTGCTGGAGATACAGGATGGTGAGCGTGTAGCCCACCAACGTGCCGCCGCCGTTCGCCCCGTCCACGGGGAGCACGAAGAGCAGCAGCCCGATGAAGATGAAGAACAGGAACATCCCCCAGCTGCTGGTGGCGGCGAAGACGTTGAAGCAATAGGTGTTGAGGCGCCGCATCGCGGTGATGGTCTTGCCGAGGGACTCCTCGAGGAAGGCCGCCCTCCGGCCGGGGTGGAGCTTGAGCTCCTTGACGCCGTGGATGACGGAGCCGAGGTGCTTGTAGAGCGAGTCCTGCGTGTCCCGGGACGCCCGGAGCGAGGCCATGGCCCGCGCGCCGGGCAGCTGGTACGACAGGAAGCCCACCGTGGCGAAGGCCATCAGCGCCAGGAAGACGCGCGGCGAGAGCCACGCCAGGTAGGACAGACAGCCGACGACGATGGTGGAGTTGATGAAGATGTGGGGGATGCACATCAGGCTGGTGCTGATGATGAGGACATCCTCCGTCAGCACCGCCAGCACGCGATGACCCCCGGCCTCCTCCAGCCGACGCAGCGGGGCGGCGAGGATCCGGCGGACCAGCTCCGTACGCAGCTCCTGGACCACGCCCTGCTGGAGATTGTTCAGGATGATCTGCGAGGCCACCCGGGTCCCCAGCGCCAACACCCCGAAGCCGATGAAGCGCAGGCCGGCGCTGGCCGGCGGAGTGCCCGCCAGCACGGCGTTGATGAGTGAGATGAGCCCCGCGCTGCCCACCCCGGAGAGCAACCCGCAGAGCACCGCGAGCGCGAAGCCCCACTTCGAACCGCGGATGAAGAAGGTGATCAGCCTCATGCGCTCCTCCCGCCCTTGATGAGACCAGGCGCCTGGAGGGCTGGCGCGAGGCATTCCTTCAACCGCTCGGCCAGCTTCTGGACGTGGGGCCGCTGCAACAGGGTGTAGTGGTCTCCGGGCAGCTCATGGCGCTCCACCCGGGCGGCCAGGGCACTCCAGCCGTGGTCCGCGTCCTCGCCCTCCGCCAGGGGCGGCTCGCTGGCCCGTAGCAGGGTGACCGTGCCCGTGTAGGGCTTGGGGCGGTATTGGAAGGACGCCCGGAGGTTGCTCTCGAAGACACGGAAGAGCGCCCGGAACTCCTGCGCCTCCGCTCCCGGAGCGATGAGGCCGGCCACGCGGCCCTGCTCCAGCAGCGCCTCCAGCAGCGCCTCCGGTCCCAGCTCCGAGAGGTTCTCCGGAGGCTGGAGCTCCATCCCGGCGGTGCGGAACAGATCCCAGGCGAAGTGCATGGCGATCCGGGAGACCTCCGCCTCGTCGGGAGCGTCGGCCTGACGGACGCTGGAGTCGATGAGCGCCAGCAGCTCCACCTGCTCGCCCGCGCGCTGGAAGCGCTGCGCCAGCTCGTAGGCCACCACGCCGCCCAGCGACCAGCCGCCGAGCAGGTAGGGACCCGTGGGCTGCACGGTGCGGATGGCCTCGACGTAGTAGGCGGCCAGTTCCTCGATGGTGCCGAGGGGCGGCTGCTCTCCCTTCAGCCCCGGCGCCTGGAGCGCGTAGAGCGGCTGATCAGGGCCCAGCTGCCGCGCCAGCTCCGCGTAGCAGAGGACGTTGCCGCCCACCGGGTGGACGAGGAAGAAGGGCCGTGCACTCCCCGCGCGCCGCAGTGGCACCAACGGAGACCAGGGCCCGGCCTCCTCCTCCCGCCGCAGCAGCTCCGCGAGGTGTTGGATCGTCGCCTCCTGGAACAGCGCGGTCAGCGGGAGGCTCCTTCCGGTGAACTCGCGGATCCTCGCCATGAGACTCACCGCCAGCAGCGAGTGGCCACCCAGCTCGAAGAAGTTGCTCCGCACGCCCACCGGCTGGACGCCGAGCAGCTCCTCCCAGACGTGCACCAGCATCGCCTCCAGGGTGTCACGCGGCGGGACGAAGTCCGGGCCGGTCACGCCGCTGGCCTCCGGAACGGGGAGGGCCTTGCGATCCACCTTGCCGTGCGTGGTGAGCGGCAGGGCGTCCATGACCAGGAAGACCGAGGGCACCATGTACTCGGGCAGGTGCTCGGCGAGGAAGGCGCGCAGTGCGCTGGCCTCCACCTTCTGGCCCTCCCTGGCGACGACGTAGGCCACCAGCCGCTCGGGGCTGTTGCCATCCTTGCGTACCAGCACCGCGGCCTGCTTCACCTCCGGGTGCTGCCCCAGCGCCGATTCGATCTCGCCCAGCTCGATGCGGAAGCCGCGCAGCTTCACCTGGTGGTCGATGCGGCCGAGGTACTCCAGCTCCCCGCCGGCCAGGTAACGCACCCGATCCCCGGTGCGGTAGAGGCGTGCGCCGGGCTGGGTGCTGAAGGGGTTGGGGACGAACTTCTCGGCCGAGAGCTCCGGACGGCCGTGGTAGCCACGCGCCAGGCCCGCCCCGCCGATGTACAGCTCGCCGGGCACGCCCACCGGGGTGGGCTCCATCCGCTCATCCAGCACGTAGGTGCGCACGTTGAGCAGGGGTCGGCCGATGGTGGGCAGCGCCGGAGCCCCGCGCACCGCGCGCACCGTCGCGTCCACGGTGCACTCGGTGGGGCCGTAGACGTTGAAGCACGCGATGCGCGGGTGCTGGGACAGGGTGGCCCAGGTGGCCTCGTCCACGGCCTCGCCACCCACGAGCACACGCTCGGGAGTCCAGGTGCCGGACGCGCCCAGGCCCTCCTCCAGCATGAGCCGCAGCAGCGAGGGCGTGCAGTCCAGCACCTGGATGCGGTGCTTCTCCAGGTAGCCCAGCATCCGCCGCGGATCCGCGCGAGCCTCCTCCGGAATCACGCACAGCGCGTGCCCATTGGCCAACTGGATGAGCTGCTTCACCGAGCCGTCGAAGGCGAGCGGCGCGTTCACGCTCACCCGCAGAGCGCCCTCCACGCCCGCGTACACGGTCTCGTCGAGTGCCGCGCGCAGGTTCACCACGGAGGCGTGCTGGATCATCACGCCCTTGGGCAGACCGGTGCTGCCCGAGGTGTAGATGATGTAGGCCAGGTGCCCGGGCTCGCTCAAGCGAGCGGGAGCGGAGTGGCTCTCACCAGAGAGCACGTTTCCGTCCAGGGCGAGGGCCTCCAGGCCGTGCGGGGCCAGCCGCTGGCACAGCCGCTGCTGGGTGAGGACGAGGCGAGCGCGAGAGTCCTGGAGCATGAAGGCCAGGCGCTGGGAGGGGTAGCCCGGGTCCATGGGGACGTAGGCACCCCCCGCCTTGAGGATGCCCAGCACGCCCACCACCATGTCCAGCGAGCGCTCCATGCACAGGGCCACGCGCACCTCGGGCCCGACGCCGCGCGAGCGCAGGGCCTGGGCGAGCTGGTTGGCCCGGCGGTCGAGCTCGGAGAAGGTGAGCTGGCCTTCCTCGTACACCACGGCCACGGCATGAGGCGTCCGCGCGGCCTGGGCTTCGATGAGCTCGTGGATGCAGCCTGCCCACGGGCGCTCGGCCTGGGTGTCATTCCAGGCCACCAGCATTTGCTGGCGCTCGGCCTCGGGGAGCAGGGGCAGGGCGGAGAGCGACAGCTCGGGGTTGGTGGTGGCCGCCTCCAGCAGCACCTGGAGGTGGCCCAGCAACCGGGCCGCCGTCGCCGACTCGAAGAGGTCGGTGTTGTACTGCAGCGAGCCGATGAGGCCCTCGGGCGTCTCGGAGAGCGAGAGCGTCAGGTCGAACTTCGCCGTCTGACCCTCCACCTCGAGCGGGTGCATCTCCAGCGAGGGGCGGGAGCCCTCGGAGCCAGCCATCACCGACACGGGGGTGTTCTGCAGGACGAGCATCACCTGGAAGAGCGGCGAGTAGCTCAAGCTGCGCTGGGGCTTGAGTTCCTCGACGAGCTTCTCGAAGGGAAGGTCCTGGTGGGCATAGGCGCCCAGGGCCACCTGACGCACGCGGCCGAGCAGCTCGCGGAAGGAGGGATTGCCCTCCAGGCGGGTGCGCAGCACGAGCGTGTTGACGAAGAAGCCGATGAGGCCCTCGGTGTCCGCATGCGTGCGGCCGGCGATGGGCGAGCCGACGCTGATGTCCCGCTGGCCCGAGTAGCGCGAGAGCACGGCCTGGAAGGCCGCGAGGAGCACCATGAAGGGCGTGGCGCCCTCGCGCTGGCCCAGGGTGGTGATGGCGCGAGAGAGCTCCGGGGGGAGCCGGACGGGGAGATTGGCTCCGCGGTGCGACTGCACGGGAGGCCGGGGCCTGTCGGTGGGCAGCTCCAGCACCTGGGGCGCCTGGGCGAGCTGCTGGCGCCAGTAGGCGAGCTGCGTCTCCAGTGCTTCACCCCGCAGCCAGTTGCGCTGCCAGGCCGCGTAGTCCGCGTACTGGAGGGAGAGTTCCGGCAGCGGCGAGGGCTGGCCCAAGGCGAAGGCCTGGTACAGGGCCGCCACCTCCTTGATGAGCACGCCCATGGACCAGCCGTCGGAGACGATGTGGTGCATCGTCAGCACCAGCACGTGTTGGGTCTCCCCGAGCTTCAGCAGCTTTACTCGCAGCAGGGGGCCATGGATGAGATCGAAGGCGCGTTGGGCCTCCTCCTCCGCCAGACGTCGCACCTCGCCCTCCTGCTGGGACTGGGGCAGCGTGCTCAAGTCGACGAGAGGGAGGGACAGCGAGGCGTTGGAGTGAATGACCTGGACGGCCTCCGTCCCGGTGGGGCGGAAGGTGGTGCGCAGCGACTCGTGACGGCGCACCAGTTCCTGGATGCTGTGCTCCAGCGCGGACGCGTCGAGCGTCCCCTCCAGCCGCATGGCGAGAGGGATGTGGTAGGTGGGCAGGCCCGGCTCGAGCTGCTCGAGGAACCACAGGCGCTGCTGGGCGAACGACAAGGGCAGCTCGCCCGTGCGCGGCTGAGCCACCAGTTCAGGCCGCTGCACGCCCTGGCCAGTACGCACGGCGGCGTCCACCAGGAGGGCGAGGGACTCCACGGTGGGAGCCTCGAAGAGGGAGCGCAGGGGCAGGTCGACGCCGAAGGAGGCGCGGATGCGGGACACCACCTGGGTGGCCAGCAGCGAATGGCCGCCCAACTCGAAGAAGTTGTCACCGCCGCCCACGCGCTCCACGCCCAACACCTGGGTCCACAGAGAGGCCAGGAGCTGCTCGGTGGGCGTGCGCGGCGCGACGTAGGTGTGCTGCTCGGAGCGGGTGGCCTCCGGGGCGGGGAGGGCCTTGCGGTCCACCTTGCCGTTGGGGGAGAGGGGCAGGGCGTCCAACACCCTGAAGGCGGAGGGCACCATGTACTCGGGCAGC
>NZ_DASVWK010001074.1:0-19362 GCF_036389735.1 Archangium sp.
CGAGGACCCCACTCGGCTCCTGCTGGAAATTTGAAAACCGGTTAAACGGTGCAAGCAGGAAAACAGGGCAGCCGACTGGACAGGCGCTCGGCTGCCCGCCTAGCCTTCCTCACAAGTCACCCGACGGACGGGGGACGGGCGAACGGCTGACTCCGGTCAGCCCTGACGAGGAAGCACAATGGCTATCGGTACCGTGAAGTGGTTCAACGACGCGAAGGGCTTCGGATTCATCGTGCAGGACGAGGGTGGCGAGGATGTGTTCTGCCACCACACCGCCATCAACATGGACGGTTTCCGGACCCTCGCCGAGGGGCAGAAGGTGGAGTTCGAGCTGGCCCGCGGCCCCAAGGGCCTCCAGGCGCAGAACGTGCGTCCCGCCGCCTGAAGTCCTGAGCCACGCCTCGCGGTAGTGGCCTCGGAAAAAAGGCCCGGTCTCCTCTAGAGGAGCCGGGCCTTTCTCTTCGCGGGCGTGCCCCGCGACTACTTCGCGAGGTGGCGCTTGAAGTGGTTCATCACCCACTCGTACTGGCGCTGGGTGACGAGGGGATCCGGCACCATGTGGGTGAGGCCGCTCAAGGGCAGCAACTCATGGTGCTTGCCGGCGCGGAAGAGGGCGTCGGACAGCTTGAGGGTGTGGAAGAAGTAGACGTTGTCGTCCGCGGTGCCGTGGATGAGGAGCAGCGGGGCGATGGGCTTGCTGGTGTCGCGGGCGTAGGTGAGCAGCGAGCTCTTCTCGTAGGCCTCGGGGTGCTGCTGGGGCAGGCCGAGGTAGCGCTCGGTGTAGTGGGTGTCGTAGTCGAGCCAGTCCACGACGGGGGCGCCCGCCACGGCGGCCTTGAAGACGTCCGGGCGCTTGAGGGCGGCGAGCGCGCCCATGTAGCCGCCGAAGCTCCAGCCTTCAATCCCCACGCGCTGCGGGTCCACCTCGGGCACCTCGGCGGCGAGCGCCTGCACGGCGGCGGCCTGGTCCTCCAGCGTCACGCCGGCGAAGTCCAGGTGCACGGCGCGCTGCCACTTGGAGCCGCGCAGCGGGGTGCCGCGGCCGTCGAAGCGGGCGATGAGGAAGCCCTGGTCCGCCATCCACTGCGACAGCAGGTGGGCGGCCATGGACTTGTGGACGACGGTGACGGTGGGGCCGGCGTACACCTCGACGATGACGGGCAGCTTCTGGCCGGGCTTCGCGTTGCGCGGGCGCACCAGCGAGGAGTGGAACTTGAGCGGGCCCACCTCGCGGAACTCCACCACCGGGGTGAAGGAGGGCTCCACGGCCACGGAGGGCAGCTCGCCCACGCGGGTGCCATCCACGCGCGCCACGTAGGTGCGCGGCATGGAGGTGGGGCTCGAGTGGTTGATCACCACCAGGGTGCCGGAGCGGGAGACACTGCCGCTCTCGATGGCCAGGCCGGTGGTGCCGGGGCGCACCTGCTCGGGGGCGCCGCCGTCCTTCACGCGCCACAGGTAGCTCTCGGTGGGGTTGGGGCCGCCCACGAAGAAGAGGGTGCGCTCCTTGTCGAGGTAGCGCGCGAGCCCGCGGAAGCCCGCGTCCGGCTTCACCAGCGAGCGCGCGAGGCTCCCATCCGCGTTGCGCAGCTCCAGCTCGGGGCCGCCATTGCGCTCGGTGTACCAGAGGAAGCCGCTGCCATCCTCCAGCCACAGGGGGAAGGTCTGCTCCAGCTCCAGCCAGGCCTCGTCCTTCTCGGTGAGCAGCTCGCGCGTCTTGCCGGTGGCCACGTCCACCGCGAGCAGCTTCTCCTCCGTCTGCGTGCGGTTCTGCACCAGCACGGTGAGGGGGCCCTTCTTCGGCCACACCACGGTGGCCAGGTACGGGTACTTCTCCGCGTCCCACTGCACCCACACCGTCTTGCCGCCCGTGACGGGGGTGATGCCCAGGCGCACCTTCGCGTTGTTCTTGCCCGGGCGCGGGTAGGAGTAGTCCTCGGCGCCGCGCTCGGGGTGCATCACGTCGATGATGGAGAGCTTCTCCACGCCCGAGGTGTCCGCCTCCGTGTAGGCGATGGACTTCGCGTCCGGGCTCCACCACCAGCCCGAGAAGCGGCTCATCTCCTCCTGGGCGACGAACTCGGCCAGACCGTGCGTCTTGGCCGGGGTGCCGCCGCTGGTGACGCGGCGCTCCTTGTTGGAGGCCAGCTCGAGGCGGAACACGTCGTTGTCCCGGACGTAGCCCACCTGCGTGCCGTCGGGGGAGAAGCGCGGGTCGATGACGCCCTCACCCGTCTTCAGCTCCGTGGACTTCCCGCTGGTGCGCTCGACGAGGTAGAGCTTCCCGGAGAGCGGCACGAGGATGCGCTCGCCATCGTCGGAGAGCAGGTAGGAGGTGATGCCCCGGGCACTCACGCGCATGCGCTCGCGGCGGGCCTTCTCCTCGGGGGAGAGCGTCTCCTCGGAGCCCTTGAGAATGGCCTCGGGGGTGAGCACCTCCTTCGCCTCACCCGTCGCCACGTCGAAGGCGAAGAGGGTCTGGATGGGGGCGCGGGGTTGGCCGCGCAGGAACAGGACGGTCTTCTCGTCGGGGGTGAAGCGGGGGTTGACGGGGCGGCCGCTCATGAAGCGGCGCGTCTCCGCGTAGTCCCGCAGGAAGGCATCTTGCGAAGCGGTCATGGTCTTGGCGGGGGGCTGCGGCTGCTGGGCGAGGACGGGGGCACTCACGAGGGTGAGGAGCGCGGCGAGCAGGATGCGCATGCGGGGCTGGCGCCCGGAGGACGGGCGATCCCTCCTTCTTGGGTAGGAAGCGCGCGCAGCCTACACTCCCGGCCCGGTGATGGACGATTCTCTGAACCACCTGAGGTTGGCGGGCGTCATCCGGTTGTCGCTCGGCGGCGGGCGGGGGCCGACGGACGCGTACGTGTTCGATCCCCACCGGCTGGCGCTGCCCTCGTGGGCGTGTGCACTGGGAGACGGGCCGGCGGCGCTGCTGGTGACGCTGGACCGGCACCTGGACCTGGTGGTGCCCGCGGCGCCGGCGGCGGTGCCGGACCGCTCGGCGGGGCTGAGGGCCCTGGACGAGCACGCCCGCTGGGCGCTGGACGTGCGCAACTACGACCACGTGCTGGCGGCGATGGAGGCGGGGTTGGTGGGGGACGCACTGGTGCTCGCACGGGGGCGGCCCCGGGGGACGTACGCCGGGGACGTGTACGTGGACACCCGGGGGCGCTCACACCGGCTGGTGGTGGTGCCCACGGTGGACCGGGCCGCCGAGGCCTTCAACGCCCCCGCCCCCGGTGACGCGGTGCGAGAGGTGCTGGCGGCCGCACCGCGAGTGCTGCTGGACGTGGACCTGGACTGCTTCACCAGCTTGAGCGACGCGGACCCGACGACGGTGTTGCCCTGGCCTCGGAGTGTCATCCGGGAGTACCTGCTGCCACCCGGCTCGGAGGCCTTCTGGGAGGCGGTGCTGGAGAAGTGCGTCGCGCTGACGCTGGCGAGGGAGCCGCACCACTGCGGCGGGCTCCTGGCCTCGGGAGTGCTCTTCCAGGACGTGGCGCAGGTGCTCTTCCGGGAGCTGCTGGGCACGGAGCCTCCCTAGCCACCCTTCCCCTTTTGAAGACTCACTGGAATGGGCGCGGTAGCATCCGGTCGCCCGAGGAGCATCCAGGCAGGCACCGCTCTTTCTCTCCGAGTCCCTCCATCCGCCCCCCTCCCTCTGGGAGAATGGCCCCGCCTCATGACCGGCCCCGCCCCAACGACGGTTCCTCCCCTGCTCCTCCGCCAGAGCCTCCTCTCCGTGCTGGCCTGGCTCACCCCCTCCGCGCCCATCGCCGCGTACCTCGTCGGCATGTCGCTCGGGCTGTCGAGCCAGGAGATCGTCTGGGCCCTGCTCCACGTGCTGCCCCCCGTCTTCCTGGTGGCGGGCGTGCTCGTGCCCTGGCTGGGCATCGCCCGGCTGCTGCGCCGCAACTACCGCACCAACCCTGGCGAGCCCGCGCAGGCGCGCTTCGTCCGCCTCCAGATGCTGCCCTGGAAGCTCGCCTTCGTGGGGGTCCAGGCGGCCTATCTGGTGGGCGGCGTCCTCTTCACCGTCCCGCTCGTCCTGCTGTTCCACAAGAATCCCCTCCTGGTGGGGCTCGGGATGCTCGTCTCCGCCACCTTCGGCCAGGTGCTCTCCCTGCCCGCGGGCATCCGCTTCGAGCAGCTGGTGATGCCCTCCGTGCTCGAGGAGCGTGGCCGCGTGCGGATGCGCGCCAGCGGCAAGGGCCCCTTCTGGCCTCGCCAGCGCTGGTATCTGCCCTATGCGTTCGGCGGCACCCTGACGAGCACCGTGCTGCTCACCGGGCTGGTCATCGTCATCCAGACGCTCGAGCTGCGCGACGCCGAGGTGCGGGCCATCCTCGCGGACCCGACGCTCGCCGAGGGACAGGGCGCGCTGATCGCCGCGAGGCTCCAGGGCTTCAGCGACACGCTGCTCTCGACCCTGGGCCCGCCCCTGCTCATGCTGGGGGTGTTCATCCTCATCGTCCCCTCGCTTTCCGCCTGGATGCTGGCGCGCCGCCAGGTGCGGGCGACGGCGGCCATCCAGGAGGCCCTCGAGGGGCTGGCCCACGGCAAGCCCGTCCCTCCCCTCTGGGCCTCCACCGACGAGGTGGGAGACCTGGCCGCGGCCATGGTCTCGGTCCTGGAGCGGCTCCAGGAGATTCCCACCCGCCTGCATGCCTCGTCCAAGCTGCTGCTCTCGGCGGGGACGGCGCTCGGCGCGGCGAGCAACCAGCAGCGCCAGAGCCTCTCCGAGCAGGCCGCCATGCTCCAGCAGGCGCACCTCACGTCCGAGGAGATCCGCACCACCTCCGAGCTGGCCTCGCACAAGGCCGAGAGCGTGCTGAGCGTGGCGGGCCACGCGGAGCAGCTCGGGCAGTACGGAGAAGAGGCCATCGAGCGGACCGTCACGGGCCTGAGCACCATCCGGGACTTCGTGGATGGCATCCGCACGAAGGTGCTGCGGCTCCAGGAGAGCGCCACGAAGATCGCCAGCATCGCCGTCACCGTGAAGGACCTGGCGGACCAGTCCCACCTGCTGGCGCTCAACGCCTCCATCGAGGCCGCGCGCGCGGGAGATCAGGGCGCGGGCTTCGCGGTGGTGGCCAGTGAGATCCGCAAGCTGGCCGATCAGACCATCCGGGAGAACGCCCTCATCCGCAGGAGCCTGCTGGACATCGGCACCGCCATCCGGGACGTGGTCTCCATGAGCGAGCAGGGTGCCAAGCAGGTCGACGGCGGCCTGGAGATGGTGCGCTCCTCGGGCGTCAACCTGCGCGAGATGTCGCTCATCATCCAGGAGAACGCCGCGGCCGTGCGGCAGATCGCCAGCGCGGTGAATCAGCAGAACACGGGCATCGCGCACATCTTCAACGCCATCGCCCACATCTCCTCCGGCATGGACGAGACGATGAAGCGCCTGGACACGACGCTCCAGGCCACCGAGACGCTCCAGGCCGTCACCCGCGAGGTGACGGAGATCGCCCGGAAGTACCAGCTCAACGACTAGGGACGCGCCCGAGGCCCCGAGGTCTCTGAAGACCTCGGGCGCGCGGCCGGTGGCTAGGGGACGCGCAGCCGGGGGATCAGCGTGAGCGGACCGGGCGGCTGGGAGGAGTTCTCATGCGGGAGGACGTCCACCCGGTACGTACCGGGGTACACCGGCCCGCTGAAGCTCCACCCGTCCTCCACCGAGCAGGACACCCGGACCCGGGCCGTCGCGCCGGTCTCCAGGTCCGTGAACTGGACCACCGAGTAGTAGGCGAACCAGTAGAAGAAGTAGGTGCAGGTCGTGTCGGCGATGGGCGCGCCATTGCGGAGGATGTGACCCGCCACATTCTGGGTCCGCACGTCGAGCACGAGGTCCGAGCGGTTCGCCTGGAGCGCCACCGAGGGGATGACGGTGCGCAGCGAGCTCGGCAGTGTGGAGCCCTCCTGCGCCAGGACGTCGACCCGGTAGTTCCCCGCGTAGACCCGGCCCGAGAAGGTCCACCCGGCCTCCTCCGTGCAGGTGATGGGCACCAGGAAGGAGTAGCCCTGGGCCGCGTCGGTCAGCAGCACGTTGGAATGCACGTAGTAGCCGAATCCGATGGAGATGGAGCAGTTCGCTCCGGGGATGGAGGCACCGCCGCGGGTGATGCTCCCGGAGACATCCACCACGCGCACGTCGAGCGCGATGTTGGCGCGATCCGCCCGCGCGTCGAGCGAGGACAGCGCGGTGTAGGGCTGCTGCGGGAGGGACGCACCGAGGCGCGCGGCGACCTTCGCCGTGTACATCCCGGGGTGGGTGAGACCGTCGAAGCTCCAACCGGCCGTCTCCGAGCAGGCGATGGGTACGTTCACCGTGCGGTTGGTGGTCGCATCCACCAGGGACACGAACGACAGGTCGTAGAAGCCGTAGCTGTTACGACCCAGGCAGCTCGTATCCGCCAGGGGCGCGCCATTCTGGGTGATGGTGCCCGAGACGCGCACCGTGGGCACGTCGAGCACCATCCCCGACTGCGACGCGAGCACCGTCACGGAGGTGAGCGCCGGATAGGGGGCGGGTGGCAGCGAAACCGGGAGGGTGGGGTCGAGATCCTGCCGTGCGACGACCTCCACACGATAGGTGCCCGCGTAGATCGGGCCCCTGAACGTCCACCCCGTCTCCGGGGTGCAGGAGACGGGCACGGAGATCCGGAAACCCTTCGTCGTCTCCACGAAATCCACTTCCGAGGAGTCCACGAGCGCGGGGGAGCCGCCCGAGTTGTAGTTGCAGTTGTAGTCCAGCAGGGGGGCGCCATTGCGCAGGATGGAGCCCGACACCTCGACGGAAGGGATGTCGAGGACGAGGCCGGTCCGGTCGGCCTCCAGGCTCAAGGACTCGAGGATGGGATAGGGCACCGCGGAGAGCGCCGAGGACTCCTGGGCGGCCACCGCGACACGGTAGGTGCCCGGCAGGACGGCCCCGCTGAAGATCCACCCCTCCGTGTCCGAGCACCGGGCCGGCACGGCGAGGGTGAAGCCGCGCGTCGTCTCGGTGAAGCGGACGGAGCCGGGCGCATAGGCCGGACAGGTTGCACTGGTGAGCGGCGTGCCGTTGCGGGTGAGCGTGCCCGCGACGTTCACCGTGCGCACGTTGAGCACCACGTCCGCGCGGCCCGTCGCCAGGTCGAGCGAGGGCAGCACCACGAAGGGCGTCCCCGGTACCGAGGAAGCATCACGTGCATCGAACTCCACCTTGTAGGTGCCAGGGTAGAGCTGTCCGCTGAAGGTCCAGCCCTCCGTGGCCGAGCAGGTGACTGGCAAGGTCTTCGTGCCACCCCGCGTCGTCTCGGTGAGCCGCACGTATGAATACTCTCCCCAGTACTCATAGGAGCAGGTCGTATCCAGAACGGGGGCCCCGTTGAGGGTGATGGAGCCCGAAACGGGCACGGGCTTCAGGTCGAACGCGAGCGTCGAGAGGTCGCCCCCCGCGCAAACGCCGCTGGAATTGCAGGTGAAGGACTCGGGGCAGCTCATCAGGCAGGTCGCGCCGCAGACGTTGGCGACCCCCGCGCCGCCACACGTCTCGTGGCCCGAGCAGGTGCCACACTCCAGCGTGTTGCCACACCCATCCGACACCGGGCCGCAGTTCTTCCCCTGCGCCGCGCAGCTCGTGGGCACGCAGCTCCCAGCGTCCGGCACGCCCCCAGCGTCCGGCACGCCCCCGGCGTCCGGCACGCCCCCGGCGTCCGGCACGGTCGAGGTGCCTCCATCATCCGTCGTGCCCCCCGTGCCCGCGTCCGCGGAGCCGCCAGGAGGAGTGCTGGGCTCCTCCGGCTGACAACCCGCTCCCGCGATGGCGAGCAACACCACGAGTCCCGTCAAATACACACCGCGCATCAACAGCTCCCTGTCGGGGAAATCACCTCATGGACAGCGCGTCCACAGCGCGACTGTGCCCCAACGCCGCTGGAAGCAGAAGTCGGCGGCGCGAAGGGTCTCCTCGCCCAGTGCCTTGCCGTCCACGAGGGCGTGGGAGGACCCCGCGTCCGCGAGCCGCTCCCGCGTTTCCTCCTCGGAGCGCCCGGAGGCCACGAACACCGGCACATCGCGGTGCAGGTAGAAGCGACCGCCGGTGTTCCACTCGGGAGGGCCAGCGACGACGAGCCCGGTGAGTGCCGCGTCCCTGCCCGCGAACACGGTGGCGTCGATCACCCCCTGGCGCAGCCCGAGCGGGAACAGCACGGAGGCCGCCGCCACGGAGGAGAGCACGTACAGGCCCACCAGCAGCCGCATCACCCCACGTCGCGCCGCCAGCCGGGAGAGGTCGCCCCGGGCGGGGCCCGCGGCGATGGCGATGAACAGGGGCAGCAGCGGCACCAGGAAGCGCGCCTCCTTGTGCCCCAACGCGCTCACCACCCCGAGGTAGAAGGCGAAGGCCCCCACGAGCACGTCTCTCCGGGCCAGCCCGCGCGCGAAGTGCCAGAGGAGCAGCAGGGGCGCCATGCCGGCGAAGATGGGCGCGTACCACCACCCCGGCTGCCGGCCGAACTGGGACGCCGAGGAGCCGCTGGAGATGTTGAAGTGGAAGTAGCGCCAGGCGGAGTGCCACGGCGTGCCCCAGGTGAGCCAGTCGAGCACGCCAAGCCCCAGCAGCACCGCGCCCACGCCCACCGCGAAGCCCGCGAGCGAGCGCCAACGCCGGGCCCCCAGCAGGCTCGCGGCGAGGGGCACACCGAAGACCGCCGAGGGGTAGCGGATGACGAACGCCAGGCCGAGCAGCACTCCGCTCCACAGGCCCTCGCGCGGGCCTCCCCCGGCTCGCGCGCGTTGAGCCCACAGCAGCGCCCCCAACAGGGGCACCACGCTCAGCACATCCCCGAGCGGCCGCGCGGCATAGATGAGGAATCCTCCCCAGGTGACGTGAACACCCGCCGCCAGGAGCGCCGCCTCGCGACCGTCCCGCTCCTCCACGAGTCGGAACAGCGTCAATGTCCCCACTGCCTGCACACCCACGCAGACACACCACACGGTGGCCACCATCGCCCACGGGTGCTCCAGCCCGACGGCCCGGCACAGCGCGAGCAGCCCCGCGAGCACCCCAGGGACACCCCAGTTGCGCAGCCCCTCCACCCACTCCCAGGCGACCACGCGGTAGCCGAAGACGAGCCCATGGGCAGGCTCCAGGAATTGGAAGACCTCATCCGGGTGCACCCGGCCCCGCGAGAGCGCCGCCACCCCCACCGCGAGGAAGGCCCCCACCGCGGCGAGCCTCGCCGGGTCCGCCTTGAAGCTAGAGCGGAGCATCGAGGAACGAGGGCCGGAACTCCGTCACCTGCCCACCGCTGAAGGAGAAGCGTCCGCCGAACGGAGGCCGGTCGTCGTTGAGGACGTACCCGAAGTCGAGGCGGAACGGGAAGGTGTTGAACTGGGGGAAGAGCAGCCGCAGCCCCACGCCCACCGAGTGGACGAAGCGCGGCCCCTCATCGAACGCCGAGCCCGCGTCGTAGAACAGCACGCCGCCCAGGTGCACCGTATAGAGGACGAGCGGCCGGGTGCGGTACTCCACGTTGAGCAGGGCCAGGCGCTTGCCCGAGTACGCCTCCGGCCGAGCGCCCCGCAGCCCGTTGCCTCCGCCGAGCAACAGCACGCGCTCGTTCAGGTCGTCGAGGTTCACGTCCAGCAGACCCCGGGCCACGAAGCGCCCGCCGAGCACCTTCGGGGACACCTGCTGCACCTCGACGCCCCAGCGGCGGTTGGTCCACCGCGCCTGCCCTTCCCCACCGAGCACCCGGCGCACGGAGGTGGCGGCGGCCAGCGCGGAGAGGGCGTCGCCCAGACGGAAGCGGTAGCGGGCGGTGAGGCCCACCTCGGCGAAGTTCCCCGCCGAGGCCAGCAGCGCGGGCGCGTAGCGCGCCGTGGCGGTGACGTAGTGCCCCACCTGGAAGTCCTCGGAGAGCGCGTAGGAGTCCACGTCGCGCAGCACCTCGTAGCGGGCCTCCCAGACGCGCGCGTAGGCGAGGACATAGGTGGCGTCCTCGCTGCGCGGCAGGTGTTTCTCCCGCAGCCACGTGCGCTGGGCCTCGTCCAGCGCGGAGCTCTCGGGGGCCCCATAGCGCCGGTGGTACACGCCCAGCCCCCCTCCCGCGTCCAGCTTGTACCGCGAGCCCCAGGAGCGCAGGTACAGCGAGCTCCCGCTGAGCTCGCGCGCGTCGTAGACGTAGGGCACCGTCCCCCCCTCGGGGTACGGCAGCGCCCACACGTCGGCGCCGCGGAAGACACGCACGGGCTGCACGCGCCACACCGCCTGCGCCTGGAAGCTCCAGGGTGTATCCAGCGAGAAGAAGGGCCGGGTCAGCAGCACGCTGCCCCGGGTGCCCTCGGGCCGCTGACTCTCGCGCCCGACGATGAGGTTGGCGTTCTCACTGAGGGACCAGCGGCTGCCGCCCAGGCGTGGATCCACATACGTCTGCCCGAAACTCAACGCGTCCCGGCGCAGGAGGAAGTCCAGCGCCACCTTCTTGTTGAGCCCGAGGAAGTTCTGCTCGGTGCCCTGAAGACGCAGGGACTGCACCAGCGAGCCCACCAATTGGATGTCCTGGTTGAGCCGCAGCGACCACAGATCCTTGGTGATGACCAGCAGCGACACCGCGTCCGGCGTGGACCCCTGGACCGGCACCACGCGCACCACCGCGAAGATGCCCAGCTTGCGCAGGTTGCGCGCCGTCTCCGCGGCGAGCGCGGGCACGTAGGGCTTGCCCGGCTCCAGCAGCACCTCGCGCCGGATGACCGACTCCCGGGTGCGGGCGTGGAACACGTTGAGCGGCGACGGGTACGGGTCGCTCGGGGCGACGACGTCCTCCGAGGCCACCAGCACCGACTCCAGGCGCTTGCCCTCGGGGTCGGGCTCGACCGGGTGGCCGTACCGGGCCAGTCCCCATTGCGCGAGCGCGTCCTCATAACCCTCGGGGGGCCGGGGCGCGGGCGTGGGGGCCGCCACCAGCAGCGGCGCGGCGATCAGGGCGAGCCAGGCGGGCGACACGGCCCCATCCTGTCACGCCCGGGTGCACGGGAATACGGTAGTGAACAACTCAGCCTGTTCGGGCCTGGAGGGGGTTTCCCGGACGGGACAGGAAGCGGGAGACTCCAGTCTTTCGAGAGTGGACCCCCGTAACGTCCGGAAGCAACGTGAAGATTCTCCTGGTAGAGGACAACGAGGACATCCGCGAGGGCTTGACCGACCTGCTCGAGAGTGAGGGGTATTCGGTCGCCGGCAGCGGTACAGCGGAAGATGGGCTGGCCCTCCTGCGAAGGGAGTCCTTCCAGCTCGTCATCACCGATTACATGCTGCCCGGCGAGAACGGCGGGTGGCTGCTGGAGCAGGCGGCGAGAGAGCAACGGCTGCACGGCATGGGGGCGATGATGATCACCGCCCACCCGAGGGTGCGACCTCCGGACGGAGTGCGTCTGATGCACAAGCCGTTGGACATCGACGACTTCCTGCGCGTGGTGGGTGAGTCACTCACCTGTCTGCGCGCCACCGGGTAGCGGGGCCGAGCGCAGGTCTCCGGCGCCGATGCGGTAGAGCGTCTCGGTCGTCTCCTCGGTCATGCAGACGAGGCGCTGGGGGTAGCGCGGCGCCGAGGAGAGCAGGGCCTTGAGTCGGTCGGTCACGGACCCAGTGTAGGGCCCCGGGCTTCCTTCCGGGGAGCGTTCCGGACCATGCTCTCCCCTACCAGCCAGGCCCTGGATGGGGACCCACATGACGCCCGTACACACGACTTCCCGAACCTGGGTGACCGTTCTCTTCCTCTTGGTGGCGGTGAGCGCCTGCGGGCCCCGCACCATCAAGCAGCGCCAGGCCTTCGGCGAGAAGCGGACCGACGAGGCCACCCTCCTGCTCAGCCAGGCCGAGCAACACCTGCGCAACCTGGACGCGGAGAGTGCCCTGCCCAAACTCGCGAAGGTGAAGGAGATCCTCGCCCATCCCGACGTCGACCTTTCCCCCGAGGGGGAGATGTGCCGCATGCAGCTCGCGGAACTCCAGGCGCTCGTGCCCAAGGTCCGTGAGGAGCGCGACCGCCGGGAGCGCACGGCCCGCGAGGAGAGCGAGCGGCAGCGGCTCGAGGCGGCGGTGGAGAAGCAGCGGGACGACGTCGTGCAGGCGATGGCGGCGGTGACGGAGGCGCTGGACGCCATCGAGGGGAAGGACGCGGACGCCGCGCAGGTGAAGGCGCTGAACGAGGCGCTCCAGCGCACCCGGGAGCGGCTGAAGGCGGGCAAGGAGGTGGAGGCGAAGAGCGAGGACTACGCGGCGTCCGCGCGGAGGACGGAGCGGCGCCTGGAGCAGGCGGAAGCGAGGGCGCGGCTGGCGCAGCGGGTGGTCGACTTCATTTCCGGGCCGCTGGGAGACAGTCAGGAGGCGCAGGAGTTGGAGAAGAAGGCGCGGCGGGAAAAGGAGCTGGAGGCGCGGCTCTCGCTCTATACGGACGTGCACGAGCGCTTCCAGCGCTGCGGCGAGGAGGCGGAGAAGCTGCTCGCCGAGGTCCCCGAACTCGCGCGCAATCCCATCCAGGTGAAGGGTCGGCCGACGGTGGTCCGGGTCATCGCCACGGGCTGCAAGACCCGGGCGAGCGCTGTCCAGCGCGTGGTGACGAAGCTGGAGCAGGCCAAGGTGAAGCGGGACAAGTTCCAGGAGAAGCTCGCGAAGGCCAAGGCCGCCCGTGAGGAGAAGCTCGCGAAGGCCAAGGCGGCCCAGGCAGCGAAGCTTGAGAAAGCCAAGGCGGCCCAGCAGAAGGCTCAAGCGGGCAAGTGATTGACCGTTCCTCGCAGCGGTCTCACGCGAGCCCCCTGATCCTGGCTGTCCTCATGCTCCTCATGGGCTGCGCCACGAGCGGGCCTCCGCCCAGGTCGGCGTGGGTGGGCCATCAAGCCCAGCAACACCTCGACATGGGAGGAGGTGGCCCGGCCTCGATGCCGACCTCCCTGGTGCAGGGAAGACTGGTGGAACTGGACGACTTCGAGGTCCTGCTCCTCCGGGCCGGGTTGGACGACTCCACCTTGCGGCCTCCGCGCGAGGCGGACTTCACGCCCGAGGACGCCGCCGAGCTGTACGACGTGCTGCTGTCCCGTCCCGTCACCCTGGCCCATTTCGGCCCGCGTCTGGCGGCCTCGTTCCTGCTGCGTGAAGTCATGGAGGGCGAGGAGGAGTTGCCACGCCCTACCCTGCTCGCACGCGTGCACCGCTTCGAGGGCCTGGCGGTGCTGCGCCCTGACGGCTACCTCGCCTGGGCCCTGAACGGTCAGACCCAACAGCGCGTGGGGCATGTGGTGCTGAAAGAGGGTGCATTGAGCGCGGGCCTCTTCGAGGTAGGCCGCTTCTACGATGGCCGCGGCGGTGTCTTCCTGCCGGTGGATGAGCACCTCCGACGCGTCCGGACCACTCCACCGCTCGCCGAGGTGTACAACGACGGAGACGTCATCGGTCGCACCCTGGATGGAGCGGAAGAGGCCTTCCGCGACACGGTGCTGGCCCTGGGCGGACTGGTGTTCCACCCGGGAGACAGCCTCGTGGCGCTCTCGCAACTCCCCCAGGGGGTGGCGGCGCTCGTCCTCCATTCGCCGGAGTACCTCGAGCACTTCCACTTGATGACGCGCGGAGAGCAGATCCGCACGCTATCGCGACTGACCGTCACGGTGCTCGCCACCTACGGCGCCGCCGCTGGCACCACCCGGACCCTCTCCCGGGCGGGTCGAGGACTGGAGTTCCTCTCCGTGCCCGCGCTCTCGTTGTCAGCGGACGGAGCGCTGGCGCTCCAGCGAGTGGTCGTTCCAGCGGGACGAGTCCTCACCGCGCTGGGCGGCGGCCCCGGTGCCGCTGTCGTCCTACACATGGCCAACCCGTCGGTCCAGGGAACAGGCGGCGGGAAGGCCCCACCAGCACAGCCGCAAGGCCCCGGGCAATGGAGTCCGGTCAAGGAGTCCATGAGCCGGCGCGCGGCACGCTATCAGGAGCAGATTTCCGGCCGGCCAGTGGGCGAGTCGTACGTTGTGCGAGGCGTGCGATTCGACGGCATCAAGGACGGCGTGCTGCTGGAGGCCAAGGGGCTTGGCTACGCCAACAAGTTCACCGCCAAACTGGAGCCCCAGAAGTGGTTCGCCCAAGGTACCCGCAGCCTGCAAGAGCAGGCGCGGCGTCAATTGCTCGCCGCCAAGGGTGTGCCTGTTCGGTGGCACGTAGCGGAAGCCAAGGCTGCCGAGGCCATCCGAAAGCTCTTGGTCGAGGGCAAGGTGCATGGGATTGAGGTCGTACACACTCCAATCCACCCATGAACGAGAACGACTCGAGCGAGACCTACTACGCGGGCGCTTACTGGCGTCTGCGGAAGGAGACCCCGGAAGAGTGCGGCCGACGCGCGGAGGCTTTCTTCAGGGCGCTTTCTCCGATCGACCCCTCCTTTTCCCGCTGGTTCAAGCTGGGGCGTTCCCGAAAAAAAGCGCTCGAACATCGCATCGAGATGGAGCAGCCCTCTCTGGAGAAGATGTTTCGACGCGGTAAGGACAGGACCTTCGAGGAACTGGGCTTCCGCATCGATGGCTGGAACGGTGAAAGCGATGACGATGATTCCTGCGGTTTCTACATCGTATGCGGTGGTTACGCGGAGGAAGTCGGCAACTTGTGCCTGTTTCATCTCCCCAACGGAGGTGGACCGAATTCACAGCGGATACTGACGGCCCCGGTGCTGACCGACCTGGTGCGTACCATGGCAATGGCCTGGGATCCGGACGACGCGCTCGCCATGTCCGATACGCACCGCGACCTCGTCCCGAAGCCCCATCCGGACGCGCTGGTGGGTTGGGTGACCTACCTCTCGCGCCGCCGGGGCACGGTGCCCCCGCTGCCGGCCCCGGTGCGCATCGAGCGGGTGGAGGACAAGGGCACGCTCATCGTCCTCACCCCCGAGCGCTTCACCGCGAGCAACCCCGAGCACGTCGCCCTGGCCGAGCGCGTCCGCGAGCTGCTCGACCGCGCCGGCCTGCTCGGACCCCTTCGCACCTGAACCTCACGACGTATACGCCGCCTCGCCGTGCTGGGTGGAGTCGAGCCCCATGCGCTCCTCCTCCTCGGAGACGCGCAGGCCGATCACCTTGTCCACCAGCTTGAGCAGACCGAGTGTCACCACCGCGGTGTAGGCGCCCACCACCAGCACGGCCAGCGCCTGCTTGCCGAGCAGCCCCGGGTTGCCGTGCAGCAACCCGTCCGCGCCCGCCGGGTTGAGCGAGGCCTGGGCGAACACGCCCACCAGCAGCGCGCCCAACAGGCCCCCCACCCCGTGCACGCCCCAGGCGTCCAGCGCGTCGTCGTAGTGCAGCTTCTCCTTGAGCAGCACCGCGCCGTAGCACACCACGCCGGAGATGAGCCCGATGGCCAGCGACGCCCCGGGCGACACGTAGCCCGCCGCCGGGGTGATGGCCACCAGCCCCGCCACCAGCCCGGACACGAAGCCCAGCAGCGTGGGCCGCTTGCGGAAATACCACTCGGCCGCCGTCCACGAGAGCGCCGCCGTTCCCGCCGCCACGTGCGTGGTGACGAAGGCCAGCGCCGCCACCTTCCCCGCCGACAGCGCGCTGCCCGCGTTGAAGCCGAACCAGCCGAACCACAACAGGCCCGCCCCCATCACCGTCATGGGCAGGTCATGAGGAATGAAGCGCTCGCGTCCGTAGCCCACGCGCTTGCCCACGTAGAGCGCGCTCACCAGCGCGCTCACCCCCGCCGTCCAGTGCACCACCGTGCCGCCCGCGAAATCCAGCACGCCCAGCTTCAGCAGCCACCCGCCCTCGGCCCACGCCCAGTGCGCCACCGGGTCGTACACCAGCGTGCTCCACAGCAGGATGAAGAGCGCGTACGCGCTGAACTTCATCCGCTCGGCGAACGCGCCCGAGATGAGCGCCGGGGTGATGATGGCGAACTTGAGCTGGAAGGCCATGAAGACCAGGTGCGGGATGGTCCCCTTGGGCTCCAGCGCCACCCCCTCCAGGAAGAGGTAGTCCCCTCCCCCGATGAGCCCCCCGTGCGTCTTGCCGAAGGCCAGCGAGTAGCCGAACAGCACCCACTGCACCGTCACCAGCGCGAGCGCGAAGAACGAGTACATGAACGTGGCCAGCACGTTCTTGCGCCGCACCATGCCGCCGTAGAAGAGCGCCAGCCCCGGTGTCATCAGCAGCACCAGCGCCGAGGCCATCAGCATCCAGGCCGTGTCGCCCGAATCCGCCACGGGCTCGGCCGCCTGCGCGTGCGCCAGCCCGGCAACCAGCAGACCCACCACCGGCGTCAGCCGCCGCGCCCCTCGTACCCACGGAGAAATCGACATGGACGAGCAGCGTGCCTTGACGCGCTGCGCAAGTCCAATACCCGGTGGGCTCCTGTCCAATAGGACGCAGTGCGTCAGACAAGGACTCCCCAGGTGAACTTGTCCAACACGTGACGTATCAGCGCCCGGGCCGTATTGTCGGGCCTCGCTGCACGCGCTTCCAGCGGCCTCCGGCTTTTCGGTGTTGGAGGGTCTGGTGGTAGCATACGCGAAAGGTCACGTCTCGCACCGCCCACTGGCGGTCGGCGGGGGAGCTCATGATCCAAAGTGGCGCCCAGGCGCAGAGCGCACCACCCGACGTCGGAGATCCCCTCATCGGCCGGGTTCTCAACGACAAGTTCCGCATCGTCGAGGCGCTGGGCGCGGGCGGTATGGGCCGGGTGTACAAGGCCGTGCAGGCACCGTTGGACCGGCTGGTGGCCATCAAGGTGCTCAACCCTCAGTACAGCGAGGGCAAGGACCCGGGCTTCCAGAAGCGCTTCTTCCTGGAGGCGGCCGTCACCGCCCGGCTGCGCCACCCCAACACCGTCACCATCATCGACTACGGCAAGACGGACGACGGCGTCTTCTACATCGCCATGGAGTACCTGGAGGGGCAGACGCTGGCGCAGCTCCTCACGCAGCTGGGGCCCCTGCAGTGGATGCGGGTGCTGAACATCGGCGCGCAGGTGGCGCGCTCGCTGCGCGAGGCCCACCGGGTGGGCCTCATCCATCGCGACCTCAAGCCCGCCAACATCATGGTCCTCAACCAGGAGGACGACCATGACGTGGTGAAGGTGCTGGACTTCGGTCTGGTGAAGTCCTTCCTGCCGGACCAGGGCCTGTCCAACGAGGCCGAGATCACCCAGGCCGGCGTCATCCTCGGCTCGCCGCAGTACATGGCGCCCGAGCAGGCGCGCAACGTGTCCGACCCGCGCAGCGACGTGTACTCGCTGGGCGTGGTGATGTTCCAGATGCTGGTGGGCCGCCCGCCCTTCCAGGCGGCGCAGAGCATCGACGTCATCTTCAAGCACCTCAACGAGGCCCCGCCCGCCTTCGCCGCCTTCTCGTCCACCCAAGGCGTGCCGCAGGAGGTGGAGGCGCTGGTGATGCGGTGCCTGAACAAGCGCCCCGAGGAGCGCTTCCAGTCCATGGACGAGGTGATGGAGGCCATCCGCCGCGTGGCTTCCTCCGCGGGCTTCAGCGGGGCCTTCTCCAGTCCGCGCTCCCTCTCTGGCGCCACGCCCCTCTACGCCGTCGGCAGTGGTCCCGGCTCCGGCCCGCAGACGGGCCCGCTTCCCGCCCCCCCCGCCTCGGGCGCCAGCACCGTCGCGCTGGACCTGGACATCGCCGTGGAGGAGGAGCCCGCGAAGCCGGCCCGGCGCACGCTGCCGCTGGCCCTCTTCGCCGGCTCGCTGCTGCTTGGCCTCGGCGTGGCCGCGATCCTCGCCCTGCGCGCTCCCGCGCCCCAGGCCGCTCCCGCGTCCCCGCCCGTCGTGACGGCCCCGGCGGTGAAGGCCCCCCCTCCCGTAGAGCAATCCTCCGCCGCCGAGCCCACGGCCCCGGCGCAGCGGGCCGCCGCCGAGCCCACGCCAGCGGTGGACGCTCCGCCCGCGAGCGAGCCCGCTCCCACCCGGTTCCTCATCACCAGTGAGCCCGAGGGCGCCAAGGTGATGTACGAGGGAGGCCTGCTGGGGGAGACGCCGATGGAGATCCAGGTGCCCTCGGGCATGGATGGTCGCGCGAGCGCCCGCCTCACCTTCGCGCTGGACGGCTACCAGCGCGTCACCGTCACCGCCGAGGGTGAGGGGCCCCTGGTGCACTTCACCCAGAAGCTGAAGAAGAAGTCCGGTTCACGCGCCGCGGACAGGGACTCGTCCGGGTACAAAGAAGACCCCTACTGAGATTCGTGATGACTCCGACGTCCTGGAAGCGAGCGGGCGCCCTCGCGCTCGTGCTGTGTGCGGGGACTGCCTCCGCCGACGCGCGCCTGGAGGCCCGCCGTCACTTTCGTAACGGCATGAGCCTCATTGCCCAGGGGCAGTACGACCAGGGCATCGCCGAGCTGGAAGAAGCGTACGTCATCAAGCCGCACGCCAACGTCCTCTACAACATCGCCCGCGCCTACCACGACGCGGGCCGGATGACCCAGGCGGTGGACTACTACCGGCGCTACCTCGCCGCCAACCCGCCGGACTCGGGGCCGGTGCAGACCACGCTGGCGAACCTGGAGGAGTCGCTGAGGGCCGCCGAGGCGGCGAAGCAGGCCGAGGCGACGAAGCCGGCCGAGCCGGTGGTGCCGGGCAAGAAGTCCGGGCTGCCCCCCATGCCCGCCGCGCCCGGCGGTGCCGAGGCGGCCAGGTCCCTCGCGGTGCTGGTCGAGCGGCTGGAGAAGGCCATCGCCCGCGCCGAGTCCCTCCCCGCCACGCCCGCCCCCGCGCCGCAGCCCGCGCCGGCCGCCCCCGAGCCCGTCGCCACCGAGAGCGTGGCGGAGTCCGACGAGGACGCGGGCGCGGTGCCCTACGAGGAGCGCGTGGTGACGGCCAGCCGCCGTGCCCAGTCCTCGCTGGAGGCCCCCAACGCCACCTCCGTCATCACCTCCGAGGACATCCGCCTGTCGGGCGCCACCACCCTGCCGGAGCTGCTGCGCCGCGTGCCGGGCGCCGACGTGATGATGCTGGGGCCGGGCAGCGCCAACTTCTCGGTGCGCGGCTTCAACCAGCGCATCGCCAACAAGGTGCTGGTGCTGGTGGACGGCCGCACCGAGTACCAGGACTTCCTGGGCATGACGCTCTGGTCGTCCATGCCGGTGGAGCTGGAGGACATCGAGCGGATTGAAGTCATCCGCGGCCCGGGCAGCGCCCTCTACGGCGCCAACGCGATGCTGGGCGTGGTCAACATCATCACCCGCACGCCGGGCACCGGGCCCAAGGCGCGCTTCCAGGCCCACGCCGGCAACGCCAACGCCGCGGGTGGCAGCTTCGTGAGCCATGGCAGCTCGGGCGGGCTGCGCTACCGCGCCTCGGCGGCGTACTCGCAGGCGGACAAGTGGAGCCGCGAC
>NZ_DASVWK010001075.1:0-2442 GCF_036389735.1 Archangium sp.
CGAAGAACGAGCGGGACGCCGAGGACCTGGTGCAGGACACCTGCATGAGGGCCTACCGCTTCTTCGACAAGTTCGAGCGCGGTACCAACATCAAGGCCTGGCTCTTCAAGATCCTCACCAACACCTTCATCAACCGCTATCGGCGCAAGGTGAAGGAGCGCAGCGTGGTGGAGGGCGTGGAGCGCGAGGCCGTGCATGAGCGCTTCGTCAGCCGGGACGCGACGGACTTCGCGGCCAACCCCGAGCAATATTTCTTCGATCGCCTCCTGTCGGACGACGTGCTGCGCGCCATCGACGCGCTGCCCATCGACTTCCGGCTGGTGGTCATCCTCGCGGACCTCCAGGAGTTCTCCTACAAGGAGATCGCCGAGATCCTCGAGTGTCCCGTGGGCACCGTGATGAGCCGACTCTTCCGCGGGCGCAAGCTGCTCCAGAAGACGCTGCGCGAGTACGCGCAGGGCACTGGCGTGCTGCGTCATGAGGTGGAGGCGGCGGGTGAAGCCACGCCCGGGAATGCCGCCGCGGGAACACCGACGGACCTCGATGAATATCGTCGCAGGAAGAAGGTGGGGTAGATCGAGGTTCATGGGCCCGGAAATATTTGCGAATATTTCTACCGGGCCCATAACCTTCCGCCCGACCTGAGCGCACATGACCTGCCAGGAACTGGATCAGATCCTCTACCCCTACCTCGATGGCGAGTTTCAGACCGAGGAGCGGTTGGATGTAGAAGCGCACCTCACCCAGTGCGCCGACTGCACGCAGCGGGTTCATGAAGAGGCGAGGATGCAGCAGTCGCTGCGCCGCGCCGCGCGCCATGCGGTGGAGACGACCCGGGCGCCTGACGCCCTCCGGGCCCGGCTCCAGGGTGGCCTTCGGCAGGAGCAGCGTCGCAGCCAGCAGGCCCTGTGGCTCCGGGCGAGCGCCGCGGCCCTCGTGGTGATCGCGGCGGGTGGCGCGTGGATGGCGCTCCAGCCGACGCAGCACCGCTACTTCATGGAGGAGGCCGCGCGGCGGCACGCCAAGAGGTTGCCGGTGGAGATCGCCGGCGCCTCCCACGAGAACGTGGAGGCCTGGTTCGAGGGCAAGGTGGATCACCGCGTCTCGGTGCCCCGACTGCCGGACGTCAAGCTCGCGGGCGCGCGCATTTCCAACGTGAAGGATCGCCCCGCCGCGTACATCAGCTACGAGCGCAGCGCGGACAAGGAAGGCACGCCGACCAGGCGCATCGGCCTCTTCGTCTTCGATGACACCCAGGGCGAAGTCGAGGCCCCTCCCCTGCCCTCCGTGCAGGTGGGCTCCAGCCATGGCTACAACGTGGCCGTGTGGCGCGAGGGGGAGATCGTCTACGAGTTGGTGACGGATCTCGACGAGAAGGACATCCGCCGCATGCTCGCCGAGCAGGGAGGCGGCGCGGGTGGCCATCCCTCTCGTGCGGTGACACCAGATGTGGCCGCGATGCCCGTGGCGCTACAGCCCTGATCGCGTGCGAACGCCGGCCCTTCGAGGGCTGCTCGCTCGCTGACCGAGGCAGACGGGCTGGACCTGTGACTGGACCGAAGATTGACGGTCCCGGTAGGCACCGATAGCCTCCCCGAGCGTATTTTCCAGCGCTGCCGTTCCCCGAGCCGCCCTTCCATGTCCAAGAACATCCTCATCGTCGAAAGTGACACCGCTCTCTCCGCGACCCTGCGCGAGGCCCTGGAGGCCCGCGGCTTCGCGGCGCAGGAGACCAGCGACGGCAAGGGCAGCGTGGAGCAGATCCGCCGCGACCGTCCGGACCTGGTGGTGCTCGCGGTCGACTTGTCGGCGGGCCAGAACGGCTACCTCATCTGCGGCAAGCTGAAGAAGGACGATGACCTCAAGGCCACGCCCATCGTCATCATCGGCAACCCGGACGGCTTCGCGCAGCACCGCAAGCTGAAGGCCCACGCCGACGACTACGTGGCCAAGCCGGTGAACGCCGAGGAGCTGGTGGACCGCGTGGGCGGGCTGATCGGCTTCCCGGAGCTGCCCGCGGGCGAGGTCGTCGACGACGGCCTCTCGCTGGGTGGCATGGACGGGCTGGAGGGCCTGGGCGAGGAGCCCGTGCAGGGCGAGGAGCTCGCCATCGAGGGCGAGCCGCTGGAGAACCACGGCGACGAGCTGTCGATGCTCGACAACGACAACCCCTTCGGGGACTCGGCGCCCGTGACGGGCAGCATCGAGGAGCCGGTGGAGGCCCCGCCGGAACTCAACTCGCCCGAGGACGACTTCTCCGGGCTCGACAGCCTGGGCGGTGGTGAGAGCAACGACTCGCTGGACGGGCTCGGCCTCGAGGAGGACGACAAGACGGTGGTCGGCTTCATGCCGACGACGCCGGCTCCGGCGCCGAAGCCCGCGCCCACCCCGGTCGCCGCGAAGCCCGCTCCGGTCGCCGCGAAGCCCGCTCCGGTCGCCGCG
>NZ_DASVWK010001076.1:0-5359 GCF_036389735.1 Archangium sp.
ACCATGTCCGTCGCTGTCTTCAGGGCGTGGCGCAGCGCCATGTCCTTCCAGGCGGGATTGCCTCCGGTCTCCTGGGAGGCCCAGAAGAGCAGCTCCAGGTTCACCATCGTGTCGGTGACCAGGGGCACCTGCCACTGCGAGTTCCAGTCGCAGCAATCGATGACGCCCACCGTGGGGTTGAAGCGGGTGGCCAGCGAGCGCGCGGCCGTGAGGAGCACCTCCCGGTAGTAGGTGTCTCCCGTCAGGCGGTACGCGTGGCCGAAGCTGGGCATGAACTTGAAGCCCAGGTCGTGCGTCTGCGTGTTGGTCTTCTGGACCTCGAGGTTGCGCGTCCAGGCGTCCGCCCGCCCTCTCCAGAAGGGGTCTCTGCCCTGGTCGTACAGGTACCAGAGCTGGCCTGGGAAGAAGCCCTGGACCCAGCCGATCATGTCCGTGTTGGGCACGAGCTGCCACGTGCCGTCGGTGCTCGCCTTGGGGTACTGGTTCGTGGGGATCGCCGGATTCGTGGCCGAGCGGTTCAACTGCTGCCGTGAGAACTGGAGGGCCCGGTCCGCCGTCGCGTCATCGAAGGCACGGGCCGGTGCCGCCGCGAGCGCGCAGAGGCCCCCCACCAGCAGACAGGCGAAAACGCTTCCTCGGGTTCTTCCCACCATGCACCCCCCGCCGTTGTGGCCCCAGAGAAGATAGGATGTGCGTGGCGGGTGGCTATTGCTCCCACATCGGAAGGATACGTTCGTGCCACAACGCTGTGCGGTGGCACGCGCCCTCTCCCACGCGGCTGCCCTACTTGCGAGCGTCCGGGAAGCGGAGGATTTTCTGTCCATGCGTCGACGTCTGTTTCGCCGGCTCCTCACGGTCCTGGCCTCGTTGCTGCTCGTCACCGCCGGAGGCGTGGGGATCGGCGGGTGCATCTTCTCCGCGCCCACCTGGCGGGGGCCCCGGTCCGACCACTTCGATGGCGAGCGCTTCTTCAACCTGGAGCCCCGCGAGGAGCGGGGGAGCTTCCTGAAGTGGCAGCTCGAGCGGAAGCCGGGCGTCTGGAAGGAGTGGAACGACGTGCCTCCCGGTCCGCCGCCGCCCCGGCGCGTGGGCCGGGGCGACCTGCGCGTGACGTTCATCAACCACGCCTCGGTGCTGCTGCAACTGGATGGGCTCAACATTCTGACGGACCCCATCTACAGCGAGCGCTGCAGCCCGGTGTCCTTCGCGGGCCCCAAGCGGGTGCGGCCCCCGGGCATCCGCTTCGAGGACCTGCCGCCCATCGACGTGGTGGTGCTCAGCCACAGCCACTATGACCACATGGACGTGCCCACGCTGCGGCGGCTCCAGGAGGCGTTCCCCGAGGTGCGCTTCTTCGCGGGCCTGGGCAACCGCGCCTTCCTGGAGGACAAGGGCCTGCGCCATGTCACCGAGATGGACTGGTGGCAGGAGGTGCCGCTGTCCCCCGAGGTGACGCTGGCGAGCGCGCGCACCCAGCACTTCGCCAACCGGGGCCTGTTCGACCGCGGTGGCACGCTGTGGACGGGCTACGTCCTACGGGGGCCGCATGGCGCCACCTACTTCGCGGGGGACACCGGCTGGGGCAAGCAGTTCGCCGAGGCCCGCGAGCGCTTCGGCCCCATGCGGCTGGCGGTGCTCCCCATCGGCGCCTACAAGCCCGAGTGGTTCATGTCTCCCGTGCACGTCTCGCCGGGCGAGGCCGTGCGGGCCAGCGTGGACCTGGGGGCGCGCTACAGCGTCCCCATGCACTACGGCACCTTCAAGCTCGCGGATGACGGCGAGGAGGAGTCGGTGGCGGAGTTGAAGCGCGCGCTGGCGGAGCTGGGCACGGGGGCGCCCGAGTGGTGGGTGCTCGGTTTTGGCGAGGGGCGGGACGTGCCTCCGCTCGAGGCGGCCCCCTCTTCGCCCTGAGGGACGCAACTTTTCTCGTCGCCGGCCGATGATTTCTCAGGAATCGCGACGAACCCGTTCCGACTGACGAGCGCACCATGTCCCTCCGCATCAATGGCTCCCCCTCCCGTCCCCCCGTCAGTGTCGCCGAGCGGGCGGTGAATGCCCCGAGCCCCGCGCCCGCGAAAGTCCCGGAGCAGGTGACGACGGCCCGGCCCGGAGACCTGTTCGAGGTCAAGACGGCGCGTGTCGCCGCAGTGGGCTCCAACAGGGTCGACGAGGCGAAGCTGATGCGGGACTACCTCACGGGCGCCATTCCCCCGCCGGCCGACTTCGAGAAGGTCATGGGCTACAAGCCCGTCCAGGTGGAGACGAAGCACGGGACGCGGATGCAGGATCCGCATGGCAGCGCCTCGGCTCCGGGCGGGATTGGTCCGGATCAGGACTTCGACCCGATGGCCAAGACGCACGACTACGGCTACGACCTGCTCCGCTACTACGGGCGGAAGGGCCAGCCGCTGGGCCCTGATGCGCGCAAGGCCGCGGACGCGCAGTTCCGGCAGGACCTCTTCCACCACGCCAACGACAAGAAGGGCCTGAAGAACCGCTGGGAGAGCCGCTTCTGGGCCCAGGCCTATTCCGTCGCCGTGGAGCTCAACTCCAAGCGGCAGAACTACGGCGTGCCCTAGCAGGTGGAGTTCTCCACGGGCCTGGCGCACAGCCCAGGCGGCGAGTGCTACTTCGTCGCCCCCGTACCCCACGGATGAGAGCGCGGCGATCGAGTTCCCGCACGGTGATGGAGCGGGGAAACTGAACCCGAGAGGTGCTCGCTCACATCCAAAAAGACCCGCCTCCAACTCAACAGGAATCGCCCTCCCAGTGAAGCGAGGAGCAATTCATCAGGCGTTCGAAGCAAATCCTTGGGGTCGTACTCGTACTGGCCGCTGTCACCGGGCTGGGGGCACAAGCTCAACCTGGGGAGCCGGCCCCCGTGCCTTGCTCGCCAGCGGGCGGCGGCCACTTCAACTGCCAGTGGTACATGCCAAGCGATGGGCGCACGGGTGGCACTCCGGTGTTGAATTCCAATGGAGAAACGTCGGGTATCTCCACCAGGGTATCAACTGGGTTGTCTGTCAACAACAAGGTCGCAAGGAAACCAAGGACCAGTACTTCAATACCTAGTGAGCCTGGACCCTGACTCCCCGCGCCACCGCGAGGGCCTGCCCAATGGCGTGGACCGAAAGACTGGCGGCATGGATGACGCCCAGAATGGCCAAGCAGAGCGAGAGCATCCTCGTGGCGTGGAGGTCTTCCGCGAAAAGGCCGCAGAGGAATTCATGGACCTGCTGCTCGTTGACTGCGGGAGTACCCACTCCCCCGTAACGTCCATGACCCTACTGCTCGAACCATACAGCCAGCCACCCCCTTCCTGGCCTGCTTTTCTATATGAGGGGATGCCTCAGGAGTGGGGCCACTCCTGGTTCAGCTTTTGTGCGGTCCCACGTCGCCGATGATTGCTGTGCGCGTCGCTTCCTGAGGGTCGAAATAAAGCCGGTGCCCATCAGGCAGCTTCGTCTTCCATCGGAACAGACGCGTCACGCCGTCTGGGCACAGGAACGTTCGCTCTTCTGGATACTGCTTCAGCTGAGTCTCGCTGTCCGGCGTTACTTTGAACGGGATCTTGTTTGAGTCGAATCCCTTGCCATCCCATGTCGAAAAGAAATCCTGCAAGTCACGCAGCCGTGCCTTCACCTGCTTGAACAGATCCGTTCCCGAGCCAAACGCCTCAAGGGCCTTCTCTACGTGCGTGCAGAACACGAGCGCAGGATAGAGTTCGGCACGCTTCTGCCATAGATCTCTAGCGTCAGTCGGATCGTACAGCGGCGGCCTCAACCACTCGCTGTGTGCTTCAACATGGGCCACTGCAGCGGCGTGCCGAATCTCCACTTCCGATGGGGCGAAATCGTCCTCACCCAGCTCTGTTAATACGGCCTTCAATCGTGAGCGCAGCCATCTTTTGTGGCTGTGCATGCTGATCGCCAGCCCCCCGAGTTGCACCGCCGCCCCGAGGCCTGCTGCTTGGGACCCCTCGAACGTGCATTCCCCACCCAGCAGCCGGTCCCTTTCCTCCGGAGGCGTGTCCGTTCGGAGCAGCGGCGACCTAGCCTGCATGCCTCGCCACGCTGTCTGGAGCTCACGCGCGACGGCCGGGTCGTTGCGCCAATCGCGCACCAAATATTCTTCGCTGAGTTCTAGAAGTCCGAGTTCGCGTTCGGCACGGAAGTTCTTCCCGCCCGCGCGCCACGCAGCCTGTATCGTGCCGACGAGCACCTTCATCATCTCCCGCGCCTCATGGCGAGTTGCGACGGGCGTACCGGACAGCTCGTTGAAGAAGAGCTCCCTGCTCATCGAGCGGCCTCGTTGATACTGAGCAGTTCCTCCAAGCTTCGATCCCACTGGTCGAAGAAGTCACGCGGCCAGTCGGAAAGCCGTCCGTCTGCGTCGATCTGCGGCGACACCATTCCCCGTGCTCCTTCTCCAGTTCGACGGTGGAAGAAGTGGGTTCGCACCAACCCTGGCTTGATGAGCTTCTTTGCCACCGCGAGCCGTACTCCATTGAGCACATGATCGCTGTGGGTCTCCACTACCACCTGCACTCCGTCCTTCGCCGCACGCACGAGGAACTCACCAAGAGCTTGCTGGCCGCGCGGATGCAGATGCGCTTCGGGGTTTTCGATAACCAAGAGAGCCCCCGGTCTGGCTCCAAGTACCGCCACGAGGATTGGCAGCGAATAGGTGAGACCGAAGCCGACATTCATCGACCGGTAGCTGCGGCTGGCGACGTCGCCGCCGGAGAATGCGTAGCGGAGTTCGGCCAGATTGAGGTTCGCAAACTCCTGGATCCGGAGCTGGGTGCCTGGACTGACCACGCTCAGCCATGCTTCCACTTGGTTGAGAAGAGACGAGGACGCAGCATCGTCGCGAATGAGCGCGGGAAGCTGCACTTTCTCAGTGCCGAAGATGGCAAGATAGTGCGTTGCGTACTCGCCGCTTCGCCCGAGCTGCCGCTGCTCGCGGACCGCATGGGTGGAAGTTGGAAAGGCGACGCGAGGGCCGATTCGCTCCGCGGTAAGGTACTGGAAGCCATCCCCAAACGGGCTTTTCTGGTACGCCTGCTCGGGGATTGGATCCGACTCCGTGGTGAGCACGTCGAGTTCCGGGCTCACAGCGAAGAACCACTCCACCTTGCCGGCGTCCCACTTCAGGCCGATACCGATTTCGTCTTTGGTTGCGCCCTCATAGAGCGCATCGCGCCCCGTTCCCATTTCTACGAGCTCACCGTTGAGCGCCAGAGCACCCTTTGTCAGGATCTCGCGGAGCCACGATTGCCGGAGCAGGAGCAGCGACTGGATGACCGTGGACTTCCCTGTGCCGTTGATCCCAGTCAGCAAGGTCAGTGCACCCAGCG
>NZ_DASVWK010001077.1:0-4915 GCF_036389735.1 Archangium sp.
ATCGGCTTCGTGAACATCGACCAGCCGCTCTTCAAGAGTTCGCTGGGTCCGAGCGCGCGGGTGACGTCGTCGGTGGGCTACGTGCGGGTGCACGGGCGCAACTACCGCAATTGGTTTCGCAAGACGGCGAGCGCGCTGGAGCGCTACGACTACCTGTACCCTTCCAAGGAGCTGAAGCCCTGGGCCGAGCGCACGAAGGAGATTGCGGCGCACCCCCGGGTGAGCGACGTTTACGTGGTCACCAACAACCACGTGCGAGGCAAGGGCGTGGTCAACGCGATGATGCTCCAGACGATGCTGACGGGCCGGAAGGTGCACGCCCCCGAGACGCTGCTGAGCGAGTACCGCGACACGCTCGAGCCCTACGTGCTGCCGCCGGAGGAGGAGACGCCCGCCGCCGAGCCTCCCGGCGCCAGCCCCGCGAGCTGAAAATCCGCCAGGGTTGACGTCGGAGGTATTCCTCCCTGGCACGACTTCTCGCGTGGTGGTAGGCAGGCGGTTCATCCATGAACCCTGAACCCGCCACCACCCCGCGCTTTTTCGTCCTGGAAGAAGGCATCGTCGGGTCTCGTTACGATGCGGACGTCGACCGGCTGGAGCCCATCCACCTCGGAGACGGTGCCTGCTGCGCCCGGTGCGGCTATCCCGTCGGGATGCCGACGTGGCTTCCTCCCCACCGCGTGGAGCTGGTCCTGTACGGACAAGAGCTCGGGGATTTGATCGAAGTAGGAGGAGACGAGCTCCTGGTGTCGGAGCGGTTCGCCCGGGCCTTCCGGGAGGAGGGGCTCACGGGACTGGAGGGCTTCCACCCGGTGGAGGTGGCGCGGGTGAGCAGGGAGCGGCGAGGCCCCGTCCCCACCGACGTTCCCCGCTACGTCGTCGCCACGGTCTGCCTGGGACGCGGGGCGGTGGACCTGACGCGCAGCCGCATCCGCTACGGTGAGACGCCCACGTGCGAGGAGTGCCGCTCGGCGGGCGCGGAGGCCATTCACGGCTTCACGCTGGAGGCGGACACCTGGCGGGGCGAGGACATCTTCCAGCCTCGGGGACTGTCGGGAGTCTGGACCGTGTCCGAGCGCTTCGAGCGACTGGTGGCACGGCACGGCTTCACCAACATGCGCCTGACGCCCAGCGAAGAGTACATGTGGCGACCGCTGGGCCCCGAGCCCCAACCCACCCCGAAGCCGGCCTCCCCGTGAGGTCCCATCGTGCGCCAGTTGGGCGCGGGCCAGTGGCCCGACGCCAAGCCCCGCTTCCTCTGGCTGCGGCTGAAGTTGATAAAGGGCCCCACGCTGGAGGAGTGGGGATGGCGGCCCGGGCGCGACACGAGCGAGGTGGTGGACCGGGTGCTGGAGGTGGCGCGTGCGCTGGCGGTGGTGCACGAGGCCCGGGTGGTGCACCGGGACGTGAAGGAGGCCAACATCCTGGTGAGCGCGGAGGACGGGCAGGCGGTGCTGCTGGACTTCGGGGTGAGCTACTACGAGGGAGCCGCCACCCTGACGAAGGGGATGTTCCCCCCGGGCACCCCCCACTATCGAGCCCCCGAGGCGTGGGCCTTCGGCCGCGCGCACGCGGGCGTGGCGGGCGCGCACTACCGGGCCGGGCCGGCGGATGACCTGTACGCGCTGGGCGTCGTCCTCTACCGGCTGCTGACGGGCCGCTTCCCCTTCCGGCTCACCGATGACGGGGGCATGGACGTGGAAGCCGTGCCGCACCGGGCGCCGCTGCCTCCACACCTGGTCAACCCGCGTGTGCCCCGGGACGTGGAGGCGGTATGCCTGCGGCTGCTGGCCAAGCAGCCCGAGGCGCGCTACCCCAGTGCCGTGGCGCTGTACGAAGAATTGGAGACGCTGAAGGCCGGGGCGAACACGGCCTGGAAGGTGCCGCTGCACGGGGGAACACGCGGGGCCGGCAAGCGGTGGACTCGGTGGACTCGGTGGACTCGGTGGGCCCGCGTACTGGCGGGGGTGGGCGTGGGATTGGCTCTGGCGCTGGGGGTGCTGGTGGCTCACCTCCCGCCAGGAAGTGGCGCCCCTGGAGCCACCGCCGGAATCTGCGCCGGCCGTGGCCGCGCCGCCCGCGGCGCCTGACAAGGACAGTGCCCCCGTGGAGAAGAAGCAACAGCAGACGTCCCGCACCCAACCGGAAGCGCCCCCAGGAAGCGAGGGGCCACCGTGCGCAACGCGTGTCTCGGCCTCACCGGGGCTGCCTTGCAGGCCTGCATGAGCGCGCCTCAGCAGGTGCCGCCTGTACGCCCCGCCCCGCTTCCGCAGGCATGCCCCGCCGGGGCCGTGCTTCGTGGCCGGCGACTGGGACACGCCCACGGGACAGACGGCACTGCCAAGCTGGACCCGGCTCTCCGGGCGGCTCTACTTCGGGGAGGGGCGCGTGTACGGCCGCTTCACCGAGGCCCGCGTGCCCACCGGGGAGACGTACACGATTTGCCTGGAGTTGCTGGACATGGGGGACCATGGAGTCGGCATGGAGATGGAGCCCGGCAGCGAGCCGGGGAATGTGCTGGTGACCACCGTCGCGGAGGTGCGGGTGGTGGACCGTTTCAAATAGGCCCACCCCAGAATCAGGTGGGTGCGAAGCCATGGGAACCAGGTTCTTTCAGGGGTGCGCTTGTCGCAAAGAACGGGGCACCTTCCGGCCGCGCGCCGTGCCGACTGGTCCGACCATTGGACCACTTGCTCCCGAACGCGGCCGGAACCTTCCCCCTGAAGCGACTTGGTTCCTATGGCTTAGACGCCAAGCGCGACCCCGACCACCTTCATGTTGGTGGTGCACCCCTCCGAGGCAGAGCGGCAAGTGGAGGTGACGCGCCAGCCGCGCTCGCTGGCCTCCTACCGGGAGGGCGAGCAGCGGGCGCTGGAGGAGGTCCAGCAGTGCCGCCAGGAGAAGGCGCGCCTGGAGACGGAGTCCAACGGGAAGGTGGGGCTCACGGGCCTCATCGCCCAGGACCTCATGGGCGAGGGCGGCGTTGACAACAAGGACCTCTTCAAGAATGTCACCACACGCCCCGGCAACACGCTCATCACCGTCACAGCACGCAGCTACCGCTCGCACACCGGGCGCAGGGAGGGCGGGCACAAGGTGGTGAGATTGGCCGTGGCGCAGGAGTTGTTGAACGACGGTGACACACCCTGGACGCCCGCTGGCGCGGTGCTGGTGGGGCCCCAGGGGGTGGAGTTGAAGGTGCTCGGCGTGTGGCCGCTGGAGCCCATTGCCCCCGAGAAAAAGCACCGTGTCGTGGTGGAGGTGGAGGCCACGGAAGAGGCGGCGCGCGGCACCTTCACCCTGAAGTTGTGGAGCCAGGAGGGAGGCACACGAGGGGAACTCTTCGACGGCGTGACGTTCCCGTAGACGGCCCCGGGCTCACGCGGAGCCGGGCTTCACGGTGGACAGCGGCTCGCGTCTCAGCGGGTTCCACACGTATTCCTCACTCGGTGTCAGCCGCATGTTCGTGAAACCGTGCCTCGCCACGAAGCGCTCGAAGCGCTCGGACACGGTCACCACACCCTGCATGCCCCGGGGGTAGAAGACGTCCTCCCCCCTCCAGGTGCCCGGCTCCAGGGTGAAACCAAAGACGGCGTCCAGGCCCTCGCTGCGGCACTCCTCGCAGGTGGGAGGCTTCGCGTAATGGATGTTGCTGCGGGTCAGGTCCACCGCCGCGCGGCCGAAGCAGGGCCTGACCACCACGTACCGAGGAAAGTGGGAGTGTTTGGGGAGCCGTCGCGCCCTGCGCACCCTCACCACCTCCACCGGATGGAAGCCCTCCAGCCCCGTGAGCCCCTCCGCCCGGAAGGCCTGGGCGAACCGCTCCGACAGCAGGAAGTCATTCCCACCCGCTCTGAGGAAATCCCCGAGCTCCTCCCCGTACCGCACCAACTCGGCACGGTAGGGAGGGAGCCAGGGCTTCATCCCAATGGGATCGCCGCACCGGGGGCAGCGCGGCGCATTTCCAAGATTGACGGGCTCGGACCCTTCCGCGTCGGCATCGTACCGGGAAAAGGTGGCGTCCTTTTGCAGGACGAAGAAGCGGGGCGAGGCAGAAGACTCAGAAGCCACGAGGGAACCTCTTGAGCATGTAGGGTCGCCTGTATATCTCTCGCAGGAAGGCCTCGAACTCCTTCGGTGTCGCCTTGGGCCGGCTCTGGAGCCATGCGATGACCTCGTCGTCCACGTCCCGATGCCACCCCCCGTAGCCACAGTGGGCCTTCTCATCCACCGCACGGCTGACGA
This sequence comes from Archangium sp., assembly GCF_036389735.1. Taxonomy (GTDB): domain Bacteria; phylum Myxococcota; class Myxococcia; order Myxococcales; family Myxococcaceae; genus Archangium. Next base: position 4,246 of record NZ_DASVWK010001077.1, read on the forward strand.
AACGACGGTCGCGTGGCTTGTACTGGCCGCTCAACGTTTCATGTCTCGCCAATTCCTTGGCGATGCGCCGGGAGATGATGTGGTGCAACTGCCCCTTGCACTCGGGAGGCTCGGGTGATGCGGGGGAGGTCTCGTCCTCGGCATCAAGGGCCTCGACCGCGATGTGGGCGCCCTCCACCGCCGCGGCTGCCTGGAACGCGGCCTCCAGCTTCGTGGCCAGCCCCGGCTCGATCAACCGCAGCGTGTCGCACGCGCTGGCTACCCCCTGCTTGCAGGAGCACACCACGGTCAGGTCATTCGGAGCACAAGGCACCTGCGCGAGCAGCAGCAACAGTATGGCGAGCATCCTCGTCCTCCTTCGCGGTGACTCGACCCCCGCAGGGTACCACCCGACATCATCATCGGAGCCCCCTCTCTCTTCTGTCCTTGCATCCGTGCCCAACGTTCCCTGCCTCAAGCCATGGACCGAGGTCCGCCGGAAGAGCCACAACTCACCTGGGATGCTGGCTCCCCATCCCCACCGCCTCGCCCTTGAGGAAGCGCTCGATGGCCTGGAGCACGTCGCGGTCGGACATGAGCGCCACGTGCTCCGCGGAGCTGTCCACGCGCCGGTAGGGAATCGGCAGCACCGGCAGCGCGCGCGCGGACAGCACGGACCCGTCTCCATCCG
>NZ_DASVWK010001078.1:0-4767 GCF_036389735.1 Archangium sp.
GACCCTTGGTGCCGCCCTCCACGATGAACGCGGAGATGCCCTTGTTCCCCTGCCCGCCCGTGAGGGCCCACACCACCATCACCCCCGCGTAGGCGCCGGAGGTGATCCACTGCTTGCTGCCGTTGATGACCCACTTGTCCCCGCGGCGCACCGCCGTGGTACGCATGGCGCGCGGATCCGAGCCCGCGTGCGGCTCGGAGAGCGCGAACGCGCCCACCACCGCCTCGCCCGAGGTGATGCGCGTCACGTACTTCTCGCGCTGGGCCTCGGTGCCGAACTTGTGGATGAGCTCGGCGCACATGTTCGTCACCGCCATGGCCACCGAGGTGGAGGCACACGCGGCCGCCATCTCCATCATCGCCAGGGCGTAGGAGACGACGCCCGCCTCGGCGCCACCGTACTGGCCGGGGATGTTCACCCCCATGAGCCCCAGGGAGGCCAGCTCCTTGAAGAGCTCGACGGAGAAGAGCTCCTCCTTGTCGAATCTGCGGGCCTGGGGCGCCACCCGCTCACGCGCGAACTTGCGCGCGGTGTCACGGATGAGCGTCTGCGTCTCGGTGAGCTCGAGGTTCACGGGATGGGTCCTACTTGATGGCCTTGAGGTTGAACGGATACTCGATGGGGTACTCGCGCCCATCCGGGGTCCGCGGGAAGTCGATGCCGGAGAGCACGCTCACCACGCACTCGTGCAGGCGCGGGTTCTTCAGCGTCGTGCCCGTCTTCACCACCTTGGCGTTGCGCACGAAGCCGTCGGGCGTGATGGTGAAGGAGGTCTGGATGCGCCCCTCCTCCACCTTGCTGCCCTTCGTCGCCAGCATCTCCTCGTAGCAGTCCTGGATGTCACGCGAGTGGTACTGCATCACCTCGCGGATGGAGTCCGGGGTGAAGGGCAGTCGGGACACGTCCGGCGGAGGGGGACGGGTTGGGGGCTCGGCCTTCTTCTTCTCCTGCGCGGGGGCGGCCTTGTCCGGATCCACACCCTTGCCAACCGAGCCTTGCGCCAACGCCAGGCCCGACCCGAGCAACACCACCACCGCGATCAGGGAATGCTTCATAGAGAGGCCTACTCCTTCAGAAGGTTCGCCGAGATGACGATGCGCTGGATCTCGCTCGTCCCCTCGTAGATCTCCGTAATACGCGCGTCGCGCACGTGGCGCTCGACATCCATCTCCTTGCTGTAGCCCATGCCACCATGGACCTGGAGCGCCTTGTTGGCCACGCGACTGGCCATCTCACTGGCGTACAGCTTGGCCATGGCACTCTCCTGCGAGTGGCGCACGCCCTTGTCCTTGAGCAACGCCGCGCGCAGCACCAGCAGCCGGGCCGCGTCGATCTCCGTGGCCATGTCGGCGATCATGAACTGGATGGCCTGGTGCTCGCGGATGGCCTTGCCGAACGTCTTGCGCTCGCCCGAGTAGCGCACCGCCTCCTCGAAAGCCGCGCGGGCGATGCCCAGCGCCTGCGAGGCAATGCCGATGCGTCCGCCGTCCAGCGTGCTCATGGCGATCTTGAAGCCATCGCCCTCCTTGCCCAGGAGGTACTTCGCCGGCACGCGCATGTCCTCGAAGAACATGCTGCACGAGTGGGCGGCGCTGATGCCCATCTTCTTGTCCGGCTCGGCGCGGATGAAGCCCGGCGTGTTGGTGGGCACCACGAAGGCGGAGATGCCCTTGTTGCCCGCCTCCTTGTTCGTCATCGTGAACAGCACGATGGCGTCGGCCCTGGGGCCGTTGGTGATCCAGTTCTTCGAGCCGTTGATGACGTACTCGTCACCCTTACGCACGGCCACCGTCTTCTGGGCGGCGGCGTCGCTGCCGGCCTCGGGCTCGGTGAGGCCGAAGCAGCCCAGCTTCTCGCCGCTGGCGAAGGGCTTGAGGAACTGGGCCTTCTGCTCCTCGTTGCCGTACTTCATCACCGGGTCGCAGTAGAGCGAGTTGTTCACGCTCATGATGACGCCCGTGGACGCGCAGCCCCGGCTGATCTCCTCCATGGCCAGCGCGTAGCAGACGTTGTCCAGGCCCGCGCCGCCGTACTGCTCCGGCACCGCCACGCCGAGCAGCGCCAGCTCGGCCAGCTTCTTCACCGCGTCGCTGGGCCACTGGTGCGTCTCGTCCCACTTGCGGGCGTTGGGGGTCAGCTCGCGCGCGGCGAACTCGCGGCACATCCGCTGGATCTCGCGCTGGACGTCGCTCAGCTCGAAGTTCATGGCACTCCTGGGGTAAGGGCGCAGAGGTTCATAGTACGGGGCCCGTGCCCCGGGAACACCGATTGCAAGAGGGGCCGGCAAGCGCCGGTTGCCGCGCCCATTAGCCGACACGCGCTCGCCAGCCCCCTCCTGCCCCGGCCTACTTGCCGGTGAAGCCCGCCGGACGCTTCTCCAGGAAGGCCTTCATGCCCTCCTTCTGGTCCTCCGAGCCGAACAGCACCGCGAAGCCCTGGCGCTCCAGTTCGTTGGCCGCCCGGAGATCCTGATCCGCGCCGAACTCGATGACGCGCTTGGCCTGCGACACCGCCAGCGGGCCGTTCTTGAGGATCTTCCCCGCCACCGCCTTGCAGTGCGCCAGGAGCTGATCCGCCGGCAGCACCTCTAGCACCAGGCCGATCTCCCTGGCCTTCGCCGCGTCCAGGCGCTCGCCCGAGAAGATGAGCTCCTTGGCGCGCATCTTGCCCACCACGCGCGTCAGGCGCTGCGTGCCGCCGAAGCCGGGAATCACGCCGAGGCTCACCTCGGGCAGGCCCAGCTTCGCCTTCTCCGAGGCGTAGATGAGATCGCACGCCAGGGCCAGCTCGCACCCGCCGCCGAGCGCGAAGCCGTTCACCGCGGCGATGGTGGGGATGGGCAACTGCTCCAGGGTGGCGAAGGCGCGGTGACCCAGGGCGGCGAACTCGCGCGCCTGCGCCGCGCTGATGGACGCCATCTCGGAGATGTCCGCGCCCGCCACGAACGCCTTGTCTCCGCCGCCCGTGATGATGAGCGCGCGCACGGTGGTCGGCAGCGAGCCGAGGGCGGACTCGAGCTCCTGCAGCGTCTTGCTGTTGAGGGCGTTGAGCGCCTTGGGACGATCGATGGTGAGGATCGCGAGCGCGTCCTCGGTCTCCAGCCGGATGTTCTCGTAGGCCATGTGGGGTTCCTCGGAGGTTAGTACTTGTAGAAGCCGCGGCCAGTCTTCTTGCCGTACCAGCCGGCGTCCACGTACTGCCGCAGCAGCGGGCAGGGGCGGTACTTGTCGTCACCTAGCCCCTTGTGCAGCACCTCGGCGATGTAGAGCACCGTGTCCAGGCCGATGAAGTCCGCGAGCTGCAGCGGGCCCATGGGCTGGTTGGTTCCCAGCTTCATCGCCGTGTCGATGTCCTCCGCCGTCCCCAGCCCCTCCATCAGCGCGAAGCAGGCCTCGTTCAGCATTGGGATCAGGATGCGGTTGACGATGAAGCCCGGGAAGTCCTTCGACACCACCGTCGTCTTCCCCATCTTCTCCGCGAGCGCCTTCGTCGTCTGGTACGTCGCGTCCGACGTGGCCGCGCCCCGGATCAGCTCCACCAACTGCATCACCGGCACCGGATTCATGAAGTGCATCCCGATCACGTTCTCGGGGCGCTTGGTGGCCGCGGCGATGCGCGTGATGGGGATGGACGAGGTGTTCGTCGCCAGGATGCCGCCCGGCTTCACCACGCCATCCAGCTCCAGGAAGATGCGGCGCTTGAGGTCCTCGTTCTCCGTCACCGCCTCGATGGCGAAGTCCACGTCCTTCACCTCGGTGGCGCTGGTGGCGGTGGCCAGGTTGGTGCTCGCCGCCTCGGCCCGGGCCGCGTCCAGCTTGCCCTTCTCCACCAGCTTCTTCAGGCCGCCCTTGATGCGCTCGGCGCCCTTGGCGAGGCCCTCCTTCGAGACATCCACCAGAGTGACTCGCAGGCCCGCCTGCAGCGCCACCTGGGCGATGCCCGACCCCATCTGCCCTGCCCCCACGACGATGATGTGCTCCGTTGCCATGGTGTTCGCGACCCCTTGCTCGGTAAACGAGGAACCGGGCGCGCTATAGCCCTCGCCCCCCGACCGGTCAACGACTCGCGGGCACCTGGAGGCCCCGCTGGACGTGCGTGTCCTCGTCTCCGAGTGTCAGGCGCTCCACACGGGGGGGCCTCGAAGGCCCTTCCGCGCCCCGGGCGAACACCCACACCTCGTACCTCCCCGAGGGCAGCTCCGTCTTCATCGTGAGGGAGCCCGGCGGGGTTCCCGGGAAGGAGCGCACCTCGCGCTTGAGCAGCTCGCCGTTCGCGGACTTCACCTGGAACTCGAGGGTCCGGATGTCGCTCCACCCCGGGCCCTCCAGCCACCACACCAGTTCGCGCTCCGCCGCGTTCCCACCCAGGACCAGCCAGAAGCCCAGTCCCAACAGGCTCAAGACCAGGAGCCGCTTCAGCAGCGGGTGTTTTCGCCAGTTCCGCCGCGGCTCGGCCTCCACGCCCTCACTCCTTCTTCGAGGCCGTCTTCTTGCCGCCCCGGCGCGTGTGCAGCTCGTTGACGACCACCTTCGTCCGGGTGGGCGCCTCGCCCTGCTCCCCTTCTTCCTTCTCCGGGTGCGGGACCAGGCGGATCTGCGCCTTCACCTCGATGGTCATCCCCGACACCAGCTTGAGGAGCTCGTCGCGCAGCTTCTCCGACTGGAGGAAGCGCCGCAGCTCCTCGGAGACGACCCGGCCCACCTCGTCCTTCGTCTTCTCCGCCTGCCCGAGGATGTAGCCGAGCACCTCCTTGGGCAGCTTGAGCTG
>NZ_DASVWK010001079.1:0-23379 GCF_036389735.1 Archangium sp.
CCGCCGCCGCCTCCGCCCTCTACGGCCCCCGCCACGGCGGGGCCAACGAGGCCGTCATCAAGATGCTCACGGAGATCGGCTCCCTCGACAACGTCGAGGCCTTCGTCGGCGACGTGAAGCAGGGCAAGGGCAAGCTCCAGGGCTTCGGCCACCGCGTGTACAAGTCCTACGTCCCGCGCGCGAAGGTGATCAAGCGCGTGGCGGACGAGGTCTTCGAGGTGACGGGCAAGAACCCGCTGCTGGAGATCGCCGTGGAGCTCGAGCGCATCGCGCTGCAGGACGAGTACTTCGTGAAGCGCAAGCTCTACCCGAACGTCGACTTCTACTCGGGCCTCATCTACGAGGCGATGGGCTTCCCGGTGGAGATGTTCCCGGTGCTCTTCGCGATTCCCCGCACGGTGGGCTGGTGCGCGCAGTGGCAGGAGATGGTGAAGGATCCGGAGCAGAAGATCGCCCGTCCGCGTCAGGTGTACACGGGCCCGACGCGTCGCGACTACGTGATGATGACGGACCGCAAGTAGCACCAGCACCAGCTGGGAAGAGGGCCGGGGTGAGGGTCTACGGACTCCACTCGCGGCCCTCTTGATTTTCCCCCTCCACGCCCGCCGCCCCGCTCCGTGACTCCTCCCGCTCCCCCGCTGGCTCAACGTCTCGCGCCGTGGCTCGCCGCGCTCGGGGGCCTGGGCTGGTTCCTGTGGCTGGGAGGGGGCGCGGTGCTGCCGCCCACGCGCATCGACTGGATGATGCGCGAGGACTGGGCCGCGCACATCTTCGGCTGGCTCTTCTTCCGCAACGCGCCCTGGCAGTTGCCCCTGGGCGCGGCGCCCAACCACTTCTACCCCTACGGCACCTCGGTCGCGTTCACGGACGCCAACCCGTGGCTGGCCGTGCTGCTCAAGCCCTTCTCCCCGTGGCTCCCGGTGGACTTCCAGTACACCGGCCCCTGGTTGGGACTGTGCTACGTGCTGATGGGCTACTTCGGCGCGCGGCTGGTGGGGACGGTGTCCTCGCGCGCCGTGCACCAGGTGCTCGGCGGCGTGCTGCTGGCGCTGGCCCCGGTGATGGCGGCGCGCTTCGGCCACCCGACGCTCTGTGCCCACTGGCTGCTGGTGGCGCTCCTCTGGCTCAACCTGCGGGAGTACCCGGACGCGCGCGCGGCCTGGCGCGGGCTGGCGCTGGCGGCCCTCTTCAACGCCATCGGCGCCGGAACGCACCCCTACTGGGTGGCGATGCTCTTCCCCCTCACCGTGGCGCTGGCGGTGCGGCTCGCCTGGAGCCACCTGCTCGGCTGGGCGCGCGTGGCCGGGGCGGCCGGGGCCATCGCCGTGCTGGACGTGCTCCTCTTCTCCCTCTTCGGCTACTTCGGGGGGAGCGGGCTCGGCGCGGAGGGCTTCAACGAGTTCTCGGCGGACCTCGCCACGTTGTTCAACCCCATGGGCTGGTCCCGTCTGCTGCCGGATCAGCCGGCGCGGCCCCGGCAGGGCGAGGGCTTCGGGTACCTCGGAGCCGGGGGGCTGCTGCTGCTCGCCGTGGCGCTGGCGAGCGCGGCGATGCGCTCGCGCACGGTGCGGCAACTGCCGTGGCGGCGGGTGGTGCCCGTGCTGGTGGTCGTGCTGGGAATGGCCGTGTACGCGCTCTCAGGGCACGTGACGTGGCGGGGGCAGCCCGTGGTGGACGTGAGCGCCCTCTATGCGCCCCTCGCGAAGCCGACCGCGGCCTTCCGTGCCTCGGGACGCTTCATCTGGCCCCTGCACTACCTGCTGGTGTGCGGCGCCCTCGTGCTGGTGGCCCGGTTGTGGCGCGAGCGGCCCGGAGTCGTCACCGCGGTGCTGGGACTCGCGCTCGGGGTGCAGGCCCATGACTGGCGCGCCGAGCGCGGTCCGCTCCAGACTCGCCGGGAATTCCCCCGGCTGCGGGCCCCCGAGTGGGAGGAGCTGAAAGGCTCGTACCAGCACCTCGCCCTCTTCCCCGTGCAGGCGCAGTGGGTGTGCCACTACGACGAGCCGCTGGTGAATGCCCTGGCCTATACGGCGTACCGGCTGAAGCTCACCTTCAACTCCGGCTATGCCTCGCGCACGCCCCAGGCGCTGGAGGAGGACTGCCGTGCCACCATGCACCCCGGTGGCGTGGAGGCCCAGACGGCCTACGTGGTGATGCCCGCGCGGCTTCCCGGCTTCCTCCAGGCCGGCGCGCGGTGTGGCGTCCTGGAGGGGCTCGCCGTGTGCGTGGCGGGTGAGCGGCGGGACGCCTTCGCGCGAGCGTTGGAGCGCCAGCCGCTCAGCGGAAATCGCCAATGAGCGTGAAGGGGGCCCAGTACCCGGGATGCTGGTAGAGCCGGCGCCCGTCCTTCTCCGTCAACCGCAGCACGTGGAGCTGCGCCTGACGCAGGGCCTCCAGGGTGTCCACCTGGGGGGACTTGCGGAGCTGGGCGTAGAAGGTGGCCATCAGCTCGCTGGTGGCCTTGTCGTCCACCTTCCACAGCGACGCCAGGATCGATGGGGCCCCGGCGGCTCCGAAAGCGCGGGCCAGCGAGATGAACTCATCGCCCGCGCGGTTGCCGTGCTCGAGGGCCGTCTCACAGGCGGACAGCACCACCAGCCCCGTCTTCCCCTCCAGGTCGCTGAACTGGACGATGTCGTCCACGGAGAGCGGTCCCCGGGCCATCTTCAGGTGACTGGCGAGCGCGTTCTTGCTCAGCACGCCATGGGTGGCGAAGTGGATGATGTCGTAGCCGCCCGCCAGCTCGAAATAGCGCTCGTTGGTGGCGTCCTGTCCGTACAGCACGCGCGCGTCGGGGTAGGACTCGGAGGTGATGCGCTGCAGCTCCTGGCGAGCCCTGAGCAGGGTGCCATCCGGGTTGGCGAAGCCCAGCAGGGTATTCGTCCGGACCTTGCGCTCGGGGTCCATCATCTTGAAGAAGGTGGTGGAGGAGAGATAGCCGAGCCGGTGCTTCTCCAGCACGTAGACGGGGCGGCCGGAGGCATCCGGCGTGGAGAGCGCGTGGAAGGGCAGGTAGTAGAGCGGCCCGAAGGGCACCACCAGCGTCGTCTTCGCCCGCGCCATCTCCGCTTCGATGGGGGCGATGAGCCAGCCGTGCAGCCGCTCGGCCAACACGGACACCTCCTTCGATTGCTGGACGAGTGCATCGTGGTAGGCGAACACCGCCTCCTCCACTTGAGCGGGGGGCACGGACACCTTCACCACCTGGGCACGGTCCTGGCCACGGGTGATGAGGAAGGCATACAGCGAGTCCGAGGCGATGAAGTACACCACCACCAGCGTCCCCTCGGGCAGCGCGTTGCGCACGTCCGAGATGGATTGGGGATCAATGGCCAGCAGGCCGTAGAGCTGACCGTGCTCACTCTTGAGGGCCTGGAGCTGCCGCAGCATCTCCTTCTTGGTGCTGGCGACCACCTGGGAGAGGGCCGCGATGCGCGCGTCGCTGCGCAGCTCGGGCGACTTGGAATACTCCTCGGAGATCTGCTGCTGGGCCGCCCGCGCCCTGGACTCCGCATCCCCGATTTGCTGGAGCGTCTCCTGGAGCTGACCGTCGCGGACCTTCAGGCGGTTGGAGTCGAACATCTGGCGCAGGCGCGAGTCGTGTGACAGCTGGAGCAGCTCGAGCGCGCGCTCGGTCTGGCCCAGGCGCAGGTAGTGCTCGATGGCGTCCTCGAACACCTGGCGCCTGCGCCCGTAGGAGAGCAGGCGCTCCCGGTCCCCCTCCCCCTCGCCAGCGCTCCCCATCACCCGGCCGAGCTCGGCCACCGCCGTCTCATACTGGGTGGAGGCCTCGGCCTGCTTGCCGCTCGCATCCAGCGCCCGTGCCAGGGCGTAGTGGGCCAGCCAACGCGCCTCGGGCATGTCGGAGGCGTCCGCGATCCGCACCGCCTCGTTCGCCGCCGCCAGCGCCGCCCCGGCCTGACCGCGCTGCACCTCCACGAGGGCCAGCTCCGACTGAGCCTCCCCCTCCATCACCAGGCGCTTGCGTGCGCGCGCCAGTTCGATGACGGAGGCCAGGGCCTCGCGTGCCTGAACCAGCTCGCCCAGCGCCGCCCGCGCCTCGCCCACCCCCTTGAGGGCCTCCGCCTGATGCATCTCGTCCCCCAGGCCGCCATAGAGCACGACGGCCTGCTCGTAGGAGCCCAGGGCCGCCCGTGGGTCGTGCGACGCGAGCAGCGCGGCGTTCCCGTCCCACAACCGTGCCTGCGCGCGCGTCGCCGTATCTCCCGTGCGCTGGCCCAACCGGTAGACCTCCTCGAACCGTGCACGCGCCCGCGCCGCGTCTCCCTGCTTGATGTCCAACGCGCCCAGCAACATGAGGGCGAAGCGCTCGTTGCCGGGATCCACCGCCTTGCGGCTGCGCAGCAGCAGATCCTCCGCCAGCTCGCGTGACCGCTTCGGCTCGGACATCATCCGAGCCGTATCGGACAGCGAGCCGAGTGTCTCGCGCTCCAGTCGCTGCTGGCCGGTCCGCTGGGCGAGCTGGAGCGCGCGCTCCAGTTCCTGTCGCGCGATGTTGAGCCGGCCCGTGTTCAACTCCAGCAGGCCGAGATCCTTGTGGATCCTCGCCAGGCAGACCTCATCGTCGAGTTCCTCGCACAAGCTCCGGCCTCGAGCGAGTGCCTGGCTCATCGAATCGAGTGAGCCGTTGTTGCTCTCGATGCGGGCGACCCCCACCTCCATGTCATGGAGCGTGAGCGGGTCGCCCTCCGCACGCGCCGCCTCGAGGATGGGGCGGAGGAGGCTCAACGCGTCGGCATACCGTCCCTGGTCGGAGAGGAGAGAGGCCCTCCACCTGGCCATGTGGAAGACGAGATACTTGTAACCCACCGACTCCAGCAGTTCCTGGGCCTGGGCGGCGTAGCGCTCGGCGGTCTTGTAGTCCTCGCGCGAGGAGGCCTGCCCGCTCACCGTATGGAGTTCCAGCGCCCGCAGGCCGCGCCGCGCGAGCTCGGCCACGTCGCGGGCGGCGAACTCCTGGCTCTTCTCGTCCACCAACAGGGGGCCAAGCACCGCGAGCGCCTCATGGAAGGCACCGGTGTCCACCAGGGCCCGCGCGAGCGTCACACGGGCCGCCGCCTCGTCCGGCCGCTCCCGGAGTGCCAGGCGCGCACGCACCAACCCGACGATCCGAGCCCGGGCGGGCGTCTCCGCCCGCACCGCGTCGGCCGCCGCCGCCTTCAAGGGGAGCCGCACCAGGCTGGACTCCGACGAGGCGATGGCCCAGTTCGCCTCTTCATGGTGGGGTGTCCCCACCAGCGCATCCGCCTCGCGCCGGGCCGCTTCTCCGAGAGTCATGGCGACCAGTGCGCGCACCAGCCGCAACCGGTTGCGTGCCACGTCCCGCCCCTCCGAGATGGCGCGTGCCGCCTCCTCCGCGCGCAGGGCGGCCAGGAGGGTGTCCTTCACTTCAGACTCGTCCGGACGAAGCGCGTGCGCCTCCTTCGCCCAGCGCACCGCCTCCTCGTAACGGCCCCCGCTGGCACTGAACTGCGCCATGAACTGGCGGGGCCAGGCGTACTTCTTGTCCGCCAGGGCGCGCTCGGCGGAAGTACGCGCCTCCGCCAGCCGCCCCTCCTCCAGGTGCACGCGCGCCCACATGTAATGCGTGTAGGGCGCATCCGGCCCGAGCGCCTGGGCCACCTTCAGCTCGGCGGTGGTGGCCGCCAACTCGCCGCGCCATAGGAGGAGCCAGGCGAGAGCCTGGTGTGCGGCCAGATCCTTGGGAGCCCGGCGCAGCTGCTCCCGCCGCAGCTCGAGGGCCAGCTCCACCTCGAAGACGTCATAGGCCGTCGACGCCAGTCGGGCCAGTCGCTCCTCCACGCGCCCTGGCTTTCCGGCCTGGTCACACTGCTCGAGCAGCCGGGTCACCAGCTTGCGGGCAAACGGGAGCTCGTGCCGCTCGATGAGGCCCTTGGCCCGCGCCTCCAGCTCCTCGAGATCCTCCAGCAGGGCCACGCGCCGCTGGCCGCTCCGGATCTGCTCGATCTCCGCCTTCGTCTTCGCCGCGTCGAGCGCGGACCAGTAACGTGTCTGGGCGGCGCCCCAGTAGCCCAGGGACGCCTGCTGCTCGGCGCGAGCGATCAGCGCGCGCACCGAGCCGGGCCGGGCCTTGAGCTGTTTCAGTTGCTGGCAGGAGACCCTCTGCTCCGAGGCGTCCTTGTCGGGTCCGCGCGCCAGCACCCGCGCGAGGATGCGCAGCCCCTCATCGAAGCGCTCCTGCCTGCAGGCCACGAGACCCCGGTACTTGAGCACCTGCTCGGGCTGGTAGCCGGCCGCCTCCAGCTTGTCGAGTTCCCGCGTCGCGTCCGCGAACGCTCCCTGGTTGAAATAGGCGACCATGAGCTTCCAGCGCAGGGCCGTGTCGTCCGGGTCCTTCTCCAACATGGCACTCCACACGCGCACGTTGGTCATCGCCTCGAGCCGCTCGCTCAGCGGCTTGTCGTCCGGCAGCAGCTCCAGCCCACGGCGGAAGGCGGCCTCGGCGTCCGCGAAACGTCCTTCCTCCGCGGCCTTGTCCCCCTGCTCCATCAGGGGCTTGACCCGGCGCTCGAGGGACTTCCGGATCTCCGCCGGCGAGCCATTGACGATCCAGGTCCCGTACACCTCCACCAGCTTCCAGGTGTCGCACATGTACTTGCCCGGGAACTCGCGCACGAACTCGAAGAAGGCCAGGACCTCCGCGGGGCCGGTGGCTGCGAACGCCTCGCTCAAGGTCTTGCCATGGAATCGGCCCCCCTCGAGGCGCTGGGTGTAGACCTCGCCAGCGATGTCCGCCCGCGCGTGGATCTCCGCAACCAGGGCATCGAGGACGCGCGGGCGCCAGGCCTCCAGGGGAAGCTCGCGAATCTCCCCCAGCCGATAGATGGGGGCCTCGTCATCGAGGGTGCGGACCTCCACGTCCAGCAGGGCCACCTCGAGGAGAGGGTCATCCCGCTGCGCCTCGGTCACGTCGAGGTGATAGCCGAGGGGGTCGCCCTCCCGCACCGGATCGGTCACCAGGAACAGCTTGAGCCGGGCCGAGTGCTCCTCCAGGGACTCCACCCGAGCCCGGGCCAGACGCACGGGGTAGCCGAAGGAGTACTGTCCGGTCTTCGGGTCCTTGCGCCGCGGGTAGATGCTCAGGTCCTTCGCCTCGCGCGTCAGCCCCTCCGCGCGCCCGCGGTTCACCACCACGGTGGTGGGGTTGATGACCCGCAGCACCCGTCCGAAGGTCTCGAAGCGCACCGGCGCGGAAGGTGCGGCGGGGGCGTCGGCGGCCCGCGCCGGTGGCGAGGCCACGACGGCGAGGACGAGAGACAGCACCACGAAGCGAAGCAGGCACGACACGGGCACCCCCCGGCGAATGCGCGCCAAAGCGCCCGAATCCTAACAGTTCCTCCCCACCCGGAGAAACGAGGAGCCCTACCCCGCCTGGACCTCGGGGGGACCCGCGTCCTCCTCGGCGTACAGGGACTCGATGAGGTCCTCGTGGCGGGCCTCGACGGCCTGGCGGCGCACCTTCATGCTGGGGGTCAGCTCCCCGCTGGCGATGGAGAAGTCCTCGGCCAGCACGGCGAAGCGCTTGATGGTCTCGAAGCGGGCCAGCCGCGGGTTCACCTCGCGCTCCAGGGACTCGTGGAGCAACTGGCGCAGGCGCGAATCGGTGGCGAGGGCCTTCAGGTCCTCGGGCCAACCGTGCTGGCGTGCGAGGGCTCGGGCCCGCTCGGGGTCCAGGGTGAGCAGGGCCACGAGGAACTTGCGGCGCTCGCCGATGACGACGGCATTGCCCACGGGAGGCACGGCCTTGAGGAGCAGCTCGATGTGGGCGGGAGCCGTCTTCTTGCCGCCGGAGGTGACGATGAGTTCCTTCTTGCGGCCGGTGATGTGGAGGTAGCCCTCGGAGTCGAGGTGCCCCACGTCGCCGGAGTGGAGCCAGCCGTCCTGGAGCAGCTCGGCGGTGGCGGCGGGGTCCTTGTAGTAGCCCAGGCAGATGCCCCCGCCGCGCACGAGGATCTCCCCGTCCTCGGCGATGCGGACCTCCACCCCCAGCAGGGGCCGGCCGAGTGAGCCCAGGCACGTGGCCCCGCGGGTGTTGAGGGAGGTGGGCCCGCAGGACTCGGACTGGCCGTACACCTCGCGCAGGACGACGTCGAGCGAGGCGAAGAACTCGAGCACGTCGCGGCCGATGGGGGCGGCGCCGGTGGAGAAGAAGCGGGTGCGATCCAAGCCGATCTTCGCCAGGAGCGCCTGGAGGACGGTACGCCGGGCGAGCTGGTACTGCCCCTCCTGGTGCAGGGGGACGCGCTGGTGGCGCAGCGAGCGGGCATGGCGCTCGGAGGCCACGGCGCGGGCCCAGCCCACCACCTTCTGGCGGGCCGGCGGCAGCTCGCGGAGCGACTGCTCGATGCGGCCCTTGAACTTCTCCCAGACGCGCGGCACGCCGAAGAAGAGCGTGGGCCGGGCGTCGCGCAGGTCCTCGGCCAGCGTCTCGAAGGACCGCGCGAAGTAGACCTCCGCGCCGACCAGGATGGGCCCATGGAGGCTGAGCATCTGCTCGGCGATGTGAGCCAGCGGCAGGTACGAGAGCAGCACCTCACCCTCCTCCTCCAGCTCGGCGGCGCGCATGAGGTGCTCGGCCGTCCACACGAGGTTGCGGTGGCTGAGCATCACCCCCTTGGGGTGGCCCGTGGTGCCGGAGGTATAGATGAGGGTGGCGAGCGCGTCGGGCTGGAGCGCGTTGACGGAGTCCCAGTAGGGCCCCTCATCGACGCCAGTGCCCCGCTGGAGCACGTCCGCGTAGCGCAGCACGCCCTCGGGCAGCGGGCTGGAGGGGGCGTCCATCACGATGATGTGACGCAACCGTGGCACGCGCTCCCGCACGGCCAGTGCGGTGGCCAGGTGCTTCTCGTTCTCCACCACGAGCAACCCGGCCTCGCAGTGGTCGACGATGTAGCGCACCTGCTCCAGGCTGCTGGAGGTGTAGATGCCCACGGGCATGCCGCCCAGGGCGAGGGCGGCCATGTCCGCCACGAGCCACTCCTCCCGGTTGAAGGAGAGGATGGGCAGGGCGCTTCCCCTCCGGAAGCCGAGCCCGTGCAGCCCGAGGGCGAAGCGTTTCACCCGGAGGGCATATTCGTGCCACGAGGTGGGCACGTAGTTGCGCCCCCTGCGCGTCCACAGGGCCGGACGGTGCTGCCGCCGGGTGGCTTGATCCTGGAGCGCATGCACCATCGTCCTGGGCGTGTCCATAGAGGGTTTCAGGGTACTGAAACCGTGTAGCGGCCCGCCACGGGCGTTGACAGGCAACCGGGCGGCTATGTATTCCGCGCGACTCACATGACGATCGATCTGACTTGCCAGAAGTGCGAGGGCACCTTCGAGCTGGACGCTGGGGACCTCATCGAGGGGACGGAGAAGCTCGTCTGCCCTCATTGCGGTCAGAAGGTTGCGACCAACATCCAGGAGGACTTCGTCGCGGCCCTCACCGAGATGCGCACCCAGGTGGCCGTGCTGGGCAAGAAGTTCTCCGTCTCCATGTCGCTGGAGACCGAGGATCTCGAGGACGAACTCGACGAGGACGAGGAGTCCGACGATGACGAGGAGGAGTCCGACGACGAGGAGCTGGACTTCGACGAGGACGAGGACGTGGAGGACGAGGAGGACTACGACGAGGACGAGCCCGAGAGCTGATGCTCGCCCGTCTACCCCCGCGGTCCACGTCGCCGGGCGACAAAGCGGTGAGAGGCTGGGGAGCAGGCGAGCATGAGGCGGCGCCCTCCCCTCACCCGCGCACATGCACACGTTTGCAGGGTGAAAACGCCCATCTCCGCCACTTTCCTCCTTGCTCCGCTGTCCGCCGCGCTGCTCGCTCTGGGAGGCCTCGTGCTCCCGGGATTTGCTGGCGCCCCACCCTCGGTGAAGGCACCCGTCGCCAGTGAGACAGCGGCCTGCGTGCCAAAGCAGGGTGGAAACCCCGCCGCCTGCAAGGAGCTGATCGAGCTCCAGGTGCGCGACGTCATCCCGCTCGTGGAGGCGCAGACGCACGCCGTGGTGCTCTCCACCGAGGACGGCGAGCTGGTGCTGCCCATCTTCGTGGACGAGTCGGCCGCGGTGGCCATCGCCTTCCGCCTCGCCCACATGCAGCCGCCCCAGCCGCTCGCGCAGGATCTGCTGGGCTCGCTGGTGACGGGGCTGGGCGGCAAGGTCGTCGAGGTGCGCATCGACGACCTGCGCGACGACATCTACACCGGCCGGATCTTCCTCACCCAGGGCAAGCGCAAGCTGTCGCTGGACGCGAGGCCCTCGGACTCCATCGCCATGGCGCTGGACGGCAAGGCCCGCATCATGGTGACGCGCAAGGTGCTGGACGAGGCCGGCATCAGCCGCTCGGAGATCGACGCGCTGCGTGAGGAAGGCCCGGGCGTGGGCGGCAGCGGCGACGCGGAGCCGATGCACCCGATGGATCCACACCAGGGCCAGCCCCCTCCGGGACTCGCCCCGCCGCTGGTGCCCGAGAAGACGGACGAGATCAGCCTCTAGCGCTCCGGAAACACACCCCGCGGAAAGGCGAAAGCCCGGCCCCCCCTCCAGGGACGCCGGGCTTTCTCGCAACGTAGGGACGAACAGACCCTGGAAAAAAGTACCGCCGCGCCGACGCCGTCGCTCTCGCCCGCGTGAATGGTGAGTATTCCCTAGGACGTGAAGCTGTCAAGGCGGCGGCATGCGCCTAGGATGCGCGCCCATGCGCAAGGCGAAGATCATCTGCACGCTAGGGCCGTCCTCGGACTCCTCCGAAGTCATCGAGGCACTCATCCGCGGCGGTATGAACGTGGCCCGACTCAACTTCTCGCACGGCACGCACGACCAGCACCGCCGTCGGGTGAACCTCATCCGCCGCGCCGCGAAGAAGCTGGGAGTGCCGGTGGCCATCCTCCAGGACATCCAGGGGCCGAAGATCCGCCTGGGCAAGTTCGAAGGTGGGTGCATGGAGGTGCAGACGGGCCAGACGGTGGTGGTGACCACGCGCTCGCTGATGGGCCACGGCAACCTCATCCCCACGCCCATCAAGTCGCTGCCCAAGGACGTGGCGGCGGGACACCCCATCCTGCTGGACGACGGGCGGGTGCGGCTGAAGGTGGAGAAGGTGAAGGGCCAGGACGTCACCTGCTACGTGGAGCTGGGCGGCATCTTGAAGGACCACAAGGGCCTCAACCTGCCGGGGGCGCACGTGTCGGTGCCCACGGTGACGAAGAAGGACGAGGAGGACCTGGCCTTCGGGCAGGAGGTGGGGGTGGACTACGTGGCGCTCTCCTTCGTGCGCACGGCGGAGGACATCCGGCGGGCGCGCAAGCTGGTGGCGCGGCGGGACACGCCGCTCATCGCGAAGATCGAGAAGCCGCAGGCGGTGGACAACCTGGAGGCGATCGCCCGCGAGGCGGACGGCATCATGGTGGCGCGCGGGGACCTGGGCGTGGAGATGCCGCTGGAGAAGCTGCCGGCCATCCAGAAGCGCATGGTGCGCACGGTGAACGCGATGGGGGGCGTGGTCATCGTGGCCACGGAGATGCTGGAGAGCATGGTGAACAACGCGAGGCCCACGCGCGCCGAGGTGTCGGACGTGGCCAACGCCATCCTGGACGGGGCGGACGCGGTGATGCTCTCGGGGGAGACGGCGGCGGGAAAGCACCCGGTGGGGGCGGTGTCCACCATGGCGCGCATCGTGGAGGAAACGGAGACAGGCGCGGTGCGCAACCTGCAACACGTGCCCTTCCCGGACTCGGGCCATGACATCTCCACGGGCGTGGCGGCGGCGGCGGTGGCGGCGGCCGAGCAGATGGGCATCCACACCATCGTGGCCTACACGGAGCGCGGTCTGACGGCGCGGCTCATCTCCGAGTTCCGGCCGAGGGCGCGGATCGTCGCGCTGACGCCGAACCCGGACACGGTGAACCGGATGGCGCTCTACTGGGGGGTGACGGCCAAGCACGTGGGCCGCTGCCAGTCCACGGACGCGATGCTGCGGCAGGTACGGCGGCTGTGCCGCGAGGACGGCATCTGCGCGCTGGACACGCCGGTGGTCATCGTGGCGGGCGTGCCGCTGAACGAGCCGGGGCGCACCAACATGATCTCGGTGCACCGCATCTGAGCGAGGCTTCGCCGCTACGGAGTTTCCCGCCCGCCCTGCTGCTCCAGGGTGGCGGGCAGCTCCAGCGTGAAGGTGGCCCCCTGCCCCGGCCCGGCGCTGTGAACGCTCAGTGAGCCCCCCATCTCCTGGGCCGCCAGGGAGCTGGAGTGCAACCCGAAGCCGTGCCCCTGCTCGCGGGTGGTGAAGCCGTACTGGAAGATGCGGGTGAGCATCTCCGGCGCGATGCCCATGCCATTGTCCCGCACCTCGATGTGGATGCGCTCGGGGGTGGGCTGTTTCAGACTCACGAACAGGCGCCGCTCCGCCTCGGGCACCCCATCCAGGGCGTACCTCGCGTTGCTGACGAGGTTGACGAGGATCATCAGCACCTTGTGCTTCTCGGTCACCACGGGCGGCAGGGGCGCCAGGTCGCGCACCACTTGCACGGAGTGCCGGCCGAGCGCGGCCTGGTTGATGCGCAGGGCGTCCTCCACCAGCTCGCTCAGTTGGACCGGCTCGAGGAGATGCTGCGGGGTGCGGGCGTAGCGCTGCTGGAGCTTGACGATGGCGCCAATGTGCTCGGTGTGCCGGTTGACGTCGCCGAGCAGGTTCCAGAGCTCATGGCGCTCCGACAGCATGTGCTTGCCCAGCTCGCGCAGGAAGGGCATCACGGTGCGCCCACGCTCGTCCTGGGAGAGGAAGGTCGCCAGGTCGGTCTGCCGCGCATCCACCAGTTCCACCACCCACTGCAACTTCTCGAGCTTCAGCGTGGAGAGTCGTTCCCTGGCCAGCTGCGCCGAGGAGTGGACGCTGGTCAAGACGTTGCCGACGTTGTGCAGGATGTTGGTGGCGATCTCGGCCCGGCCCACCTGCCTCGCGGTCTCCAGGAGCTGCCGGTGGGTGTCCTGGAGCTCCCGGGTGCGCTGCTCCACCCGCTGCTCCAGCCCCTCGTTGGCTTGCCGCAGGGCCTCCTCGCGTCGCTGCACCTCCCCGGCCATCCGCTGGAAGGCGTGCGCCAGCTGCCCCAGCTCGTCGCCGCGCGAGGTGTCCAGCGCCACCTGGAAGTCACCGGCCGCCAACCGGGCGCTGGCCTGGGTGAAGGCCAGCAGCGGGTGGGAGATCTGCTGCCGGAGTACCCAGTACATGATGGCCAGCTCCATCAGCAGCGACAACACGCCGAACGCCAGGACATAGCGCGCCACCCGGAAGGCGGCCGAGGACACCACCTGCTCGGGCAGCACCGTGACGAGGTTCCAACCCGGGCCCTCCAGCCGCTTCACGGCGAGGTCCTCGTCGTACTCTGGAATTTCCACCACGGCCTGACCGGCTGGACGGGCCTTCACCCGCTCGAAGATGGCGAGCAGGTGGGCTCGCTGCTCCGCGGTGCCGATCCGTGCGGACGCGGCCCCCGGCTGCTCGGCGGCGCTCAAGATGTTGTAGCCCTCCTCGGAGCCTTCCAGCTTCAGGTCTGGATGGGCGATGAGCTGACCATCCTCGCGGAAGAGCATGTTGTACGCGCCGGGCAGGTGGTCGTTGAGGGTGCGGCCCTTCAGCTCCTCGATGAGGATGTCGTGGCTGATCGTCGCGACGTGTCGGCCCTCCACGTCCACCGGGGTGGAGACCGAGACCATCGAGGCATTGGCGACGGGATCCGAGAAGATCGCGGTCCAGCCCGTCTGCCTCCGGGGATTGTTCTCGGGGGTGGTGATGGTGAAGAACTCGAAGTCGCTGCTCACGAAGCCCGGCTCGGCTTCCCGACACCAGGTCGGTCGCTCCGGCCAGTAGATCACGATCGCCCCCCCCGGCAGCGTGACGTAGGTGTTCTGGAAGCGCACGTGGAAGGCGGGCCCGTACTGGGCGACCACGTCGTACGCGGCCAGGAGCTGGCGGCGGAGGTCGACTCCGGCCGTCACGCCCTTGGGAACGAACACCCCCGGCATCCTCGTGCCGTCGAACCCCTCGGGGCGGTTGCGGATCGTGCCATCGGGGAGCTGCGCGAACAGGCTGTCGAAGCGGGGGCCGGGTTCCTGCTGGCGCCAGGCCTGGAGCCGCTCCTCCAGGGCCTTCTTGAGGACGACGTGGTTGTCCTCCGCCTGCACGAAGATGGCCTGCTCCCGCTCGGCGCGCTCCGCCACACCGCGCTCCAGCTGCACCAGGACCTCGGTGCGGAAGGAGTTGAAGATGTGGAGGTAGCTGAAGACGGTGGCCAGCGCGATGATCACCGCGATGCGCACGCCCATCTTGATGAGCGTCGCGCGGGCCAGGGAGGACCGGGCTGCTGAATCGGGAGCGGACTGCATGGCCGGTCAGCTCAAGGCGTGCTGAGGGGATCGGCCGGATTGCTCCCCGCCGCCCGCTCGTCGCCGTCGAGGAACCCGTCGAGGTCGCGATCCAGCCCGATGCGCTGGCCCGAGCCCGGAGGCGTACAGGTGTACGTCAGCACCCCGCCGTTCGCGATGATGTACGCGCGGAGGGCTGAATCGGAGACGGGGGGCTGGCCCTGCCGGTCGCGTGAGAACTGCCCGCTTCCGCCATAGAGGAAACCCACCTCGTGGCCCAGGACCCGGCCCTTCGCCACCAGCTCGCACTCGCCGACATCCGCGCGCGCCCTCAACAGGTTGATGCGGGGGCCCACCACGGTCGGGTTGACGGCCGTGAGCGTCACCTGCTGGCCGACGATCGGCGCCAGGTTGGTGTCGAAGGCCAGCAGGTACTGCTCCATGTCCTTCTTGACCTGGACGCTCTCGGGCGTGTCCGGCATGCCCACGGAGTTGAAGATGGGATGGAAGTCGAAGCCGCTGTTGAAGCGGAACAGCGTGTCGACGGAGCCGTCACTGTTGAAGCCGAAGCCGCGGACCTGATCGCCGAGGAAGGGGTCGGCGAGCTGGAAGCCGAAGTCGTACGCCACGCCGAACATGCCGACCTTCTGGTACAGGTTCCGCAGGTGCGGGGTCTTCGGGAAGATGGACGTCGCGACGAAGGCCGAGTCTCCCTGCGTTCCGAACACGCCCTTGAAGGGGCCCGCGCTGGGGTTGGCGTTGGGATCCACCTTGTGGCACGACGCGCAGGGGCCATGGAAGAAGCTCACGGTGTTGAAGAAGAAGTCGCGCCCCGCCTGCTGCGCCGGTGTCAGCGAGTTGTCGAGGTTGCGCACCGGGTTGGGCGGGTAGCTCAACTGGAGCATGAAGTCGGTGAACTGCTGCATCTCCGCCGGGGAGAGCTGCGCGTTGCGGCCGAGCAGATCCACGAACGCCGGGTTGAACTGCTTGAAGGCCGCGACCTCGTCGTAGGCCCCGCTGTTCGGCTGGAGGCTCGGCGCGTCGTTGCCGCCGGTGCGATCTCCTCGCCAGTGCATGGGCCCGTGGTTCGCCATCCCGCGCAGGCTTTGGGTGGCCAGCGGACCCTTCACCGGGTGGAAGTCGGGGTCCTGCCCGAAGGTGGCATCACTCCCGAACTCGGGCGGCACCTGGACGATGGGGTTGAGGTTGTCCTTGACGGTGCCATCCGGGTTGCCGAGGTCCCAGTCCAGGCTGTCGAAGTCGCCGAAGATGTGGCAGCTCGCGCAGGACGAGTCCCCGTGGCTCGAGCTCTTCCGCGCGTCGTAGAGGAACGGGCGTCCCTTCACCACGCTCTCCGGCTCGGGGTTGTACAGCTTCAGGTGGGCGATCTCCTGGCGGGTGGCGGTGTTGATGATGGAGAGGCCGTTGTCGAAGCGCGTCAGCACGTACATGCGCCCGCGGGCCTCATCCAACACGAGGCCGGTCGGTCCGCCGCCGCTCAAGAGGATCTGGTTCGCCGTGCTCGGCACGAAGGTGTCGGCCTCGAGCGCGGCGGTGGAGTAGACGCCGATCTTCGAGGAGCCGAACGCGGCCACGTACAGCGTGGAGCCGTTGGAGCTCACCGCCATGCCGAGCGGCTGCGCGAGGCTCTTCTCGTTCTCGGGGTTGGGCAGAGGGGCGCAGCAGGAGCTGTAGTCGATGTGCTTGTTGAGGTGCCGGGGGGCGACGCCCGCCGGGCTCAGCACCGAGATGCGGCTCTCGTGCAGGTGGCCCCGGAGGCTGGTGCCGGCGAAGAGGCCGGCGCCCTCGAAGCGCAGATCATTCCGGGCCTCGGTGTTGCTGACGTACACCTTCCCGCTCACCGGGTTGACGGCCATGTTGAACAGGATGGTGCCCACGCCCGAGTAGAAGCCGGCCGGGCCCGCGAGCTGCGCCGGCGGGTTGGAGGTGGCGTCGATGGCGAACACGTCCTTGTCCGGCAGGGAGAAGCGCACCTTGTCCGTCCACGAGCGGCCCAACACGTCGACCCAGTCCTGGCCGTTGTACTTGACGAGGACACCGACCTCCGTCGCCGGCACCCCCTGGAAGTTGGTGTTGGGACCCGGGACGCCGCCCACCGCCTCGCCGCCATTGGGCACGAGGAGATCGTGGAGGATGGTGCTGCGGTTGCCGGAGTGGAACGCCGCCGCGTAGACGCGCGAGCCGTCGGGCGTCACCGCGAGCGCGCGAGGCGTGTCGCTGAACAGGTTGACGATGGAGAGCGGGTTGCCGCCGAGCGAGAGGCCCAGGTTGTCGGCGTCGAAGACCCAGACATCGGCCCGGCCGACGCCCGGCGTGGTGAACTGAGGATCGAAGGGGACATTCTGGCCACGGTGGGCGGCGGTGATGAAGGCGCGCCGCTTGAAGGGCCCGGCGAAGACGATGTCGCGAGGCTCGTCACCGACGAGCAGGGTCCGCACCACGGCACCGCCGCGCCCGTCCGCGCCGAGTCGCACGACGCTCACGCTGTCGGACAGGTGATTGACGACCCAGACCTCCTCGTCACTGCGGGCGGCGACCGCGACGGGCTCGAGTCCCACGGGTACCGAGGAGCGGTGGACGAGGTGGCCGTTCTCGACCTGGAAGACCTCCAGGCGGTTGTCCGGGGAGTTGACGGCGAAGAGCAGCTTGCCGCTCGGCGAGAGCGCCAACGGGCGGACCTGCCCGCTCTCGAAAAGGGTGAAGCCCGCCGCGACCGCCTCGGAGCCCGCCACCAGGCCCACGAACAACAGGGCCGCGAGCACCACTCTCAAACCCCTGACATCCATGAATCTCTCCATGTAATTACGGAATTTCGTGCTTTTCGCTGTCACGAAGGCGCAAAATACATGGAATTGTGCACTTGCACGGAACGCGTTGTAAACGGAATGTCCCGGCTGGCGCGAAAAAGAGGCACTGGAGCGCCTGTCCCATCGGCTGCTTTATCGGCGGGGGCGTAAGCCGTACTTGAAAGAGGCAGATCTGCGATGTTGTAGGCGGACCCCTCCAAGCTTTCGGGAACTTCATGCACGAACAACTTCGACCCAGCGGACTTTCGGCCGTCGGTTCCCTGCCCTGGGGGTCGCACTTCTGTCAGTTCTACGGAGTGCAAGAAGACCTCGTGGACTCGCTCGTGCCGTTCTTCAAGGCGGGCCTCGACAGCAACGAGAAGTGCCTCTGGGTGACCTCGGAGCCGCTTCCGGCCAGGGACGCGCGAACGGCCCTTCGCAATGCCGTCCCGGATCTCGCGGAACGTGAGCGGCGCAACCAGATCGAGATCATCGACCACCAGGACTGGTACACGGCGACGGGGAAGACCGACCCGGACTCCACCCTGCGAGGATGGGTGGAGCGGGAGGAGCGGGCCCGGGCGGATGGGTTCGCCGGGTTGCGGCTGACGGGCAACACCTATTGGGTCGAGCGCTCGGACTGGAACGGCTTCGTCGATTACGAGGCCCGCGTCTCGAACACCTTCCAGGGTCGCAACATCATCGGTCTCTGCAGCTACTGCCTGGACCGGTGCCAGCCCCACGACATCCTGGACGTGGTCGCCAACCACCAGTTCGCCCTCACGCGCAGGGCGGGCGACTGGCATGTGATCGAGAGCGCCGCGCTGGGCATGGCGAAGGAGGAGCTGCACCGCCTCAACGCCGAGCTCGAGTACCGGGTGCTCGAGCGGACCACCGAGCTGGAGCAAGCGGTCCGCTCGCGAGATGAGTTCCTCTCCATCGCGTCGCACGAGCTGAAGACCCCCATCACCTCGCTCCAGCTCTATGTGCAGGGGATGGTTCGCGCCCAGGCGAGGGGAACCTTGACGCCGGAGCAGCTCAACGCCCGGCTGAATCGGGTGCAGGTGCAGTGCGGCCGCCTCGAGAAGCTCATCAACAACCTGCTCGATGTCTCCCGCGCCGATGCCAGGACGCCGATGCTCCAGCGAGAGTCCTTCGACATGTCGGAGCTCGTGGCGGATGCGGCGGAACGCTTCGCGGAAGAGTTCACCCGTGTCGGCTGCCAGGTCACGGTCGATGCACGTGAGCCCCTGGTGGGCTGCTGGGACAGGATGCGGCTGGAGCAGGCGATCACCAACCTGCTTCAGAACGCGGCCCGCTATGCCCCGGGCTCTCCCATCCACATCCGGGTCCAGGGCGAGGGCCCCTGGGTGCGAATCGTCGTGCGAGATGGCGGCCCGGGCATCTCCGAGAAGGACCACGCGCGAATCTTCGAGCGCTTCGCCCAGGCGGGAAGCGAGCAGTTCGCGGGGGGCTTCGGCCTGGGGCTGTGGATCGTGAAGCAGGTGGTCGAGGCCCACGACGGCAACGTGACGCTCGCCAGCCGTCCCGGAGCGGGCGCGACGTTCACCTTGATGCTGCCGTGTGACTGACGGCGGCGCCCGTGGGGCCCGGCGAACCGGGCCCCCATGCGTCACCCTTCCCTAGCTGGCCGACGCGAGCCAGGGAGTGGTCTGCGAGAAGTCGTAGATGCGCTCGATGGAGATCTGCTTGTAGCGCTCGACCTTGACGGCGCGGCGGGCGCACTCCCAGACGAGCTCCTGGGGAGAACGCTCCGGCTCCTTCTTCTTGCGGCGCTTGACCTCGGCCTTGATGGACTTCACGGCGACGCGAGGGTGGAAGCAGAAGGCGGAGGAGAACAGCAGGTGGCCGGCGAAGGGGATGAGCCGGGCCTCCAGGACATCTCCGGTCTCGAGCCCGGCGACGTGGCGGCGCTCGGTGACATCGAAGTCCTTGCCGGAGTACAGCTCGCGCAGGCGCACGAGCCCCTTGCCGAGCTTGCGCACCTCGAAGAGGCCGTGGACGGTCTCGGTGAAGCAGCGGAAGGCGTTGGCCTCCTCGGGGGAGGCGCTCTGCTGGCGCAGTTGGTACAGCTCCGCGGCCGGCGTCAGCTTGGAGATCGGCGAGACGCGATCGAAGAGGTAGTAGTCCAGGAAGGACGCCATCCGGAGCTCGAAGATCTTGTCGTCCTCGAAGACCTCACCAGTGAGGCGCAGGTACTCCGCCTTGGCGTCGAGGAGGTCCGGCTTGCGCGACTCCTGGCTGCCAAAGGCGATGAGCTGATCCAGATAGGGCTGGTACGACAGCGGGGAGAGCGGGGATTCCATGTGGCGGTGCGATCCTACTCTCCGGCCATCAGCTTCGCGAAACGCGAGAAGAGATAGCGGGCGTCGTGCGGACCGGGCGAGGCTTCCGGGTGGTACTGCACGCTGAAGGCACGGGCGTCGGGGATGTGGAGACCCTCGACGGTGCCATCATTGAGGTTGATGTGGCTCACGACGGCCTTGCCCTTCACGCTGGCGTCGTCCACGGCGAAGCCGTGGTTCTGGGAGGTGATCTCCACCTTGCCGGTGGTCAGGTCCTTGACCGGCTGGTTGGCGCCCCGGTGGCCGAACTTCATCTTGTACGTCCGGCCGCCCAGGGCGAGCGCCAGAATCTGGTGGCCCAGGCAGATGCCGAACACGGGCACCTTGCCGAGCAGCCCGGCCACGGTCTTGTCCGCGCCCACCACGGCGGCGGGATCTCCGGGGCCATTGGCGAGGAAGACGCCGTGGGGCTTCTGGGCGAGCACCTGCTCGGCGGTGGTACCGGCGGGAACCACCGTCACCCGGCAGCCCACGTCCACGAGGAAATGGAGCATGGAGCGCTTGAGGCCGTAGTCATAGGCCACCACGTCGAAGCGGAGCTCGGGGGCGGGCCGGGGCGCCTCGTCGAGGAAGTTCGGGGTGGGCGAGGTGAAGAGGTAGGGCTTGTCGGTGGACACGCCGGTGGCGAGGTCCAACCCCTCCATGCCCCGAGCCCCGCGGGCGCGCTCCACCAGGGCGGCGGCCGTATGGTCCTCGGTGGAGATGACGCCCATCTGCGCGCCGTGCGTGCGCACGTGGCGCACGAGGCGCCGGGTGTCGATGCCCTCGATGCCGACGATGTCGTGGCTCTTGAGGTAGGCGTCGAGCGTCTGCTGGGCGCGCCAGTTGGAGTGCTGGGAGGTGGCGTTGCGCACCACCATGCCCACGGCATGGGGCTTGGGGGACTCCTGGTCGCCGGGGTTGGCGCCCACGTTGCCCATCTCGGGGTACGCCATGGTGACGATCTGCCCGACATAGGAGGGATCCGTGAGGATCTCCTGGTAGCCGGTCATCGACGTGTTGAAGACGACCTCACCGACCGTCTCGCCGGTGGCGCCCAGGGCGCGACCCTCGAAGGTGGTGCCATCCGCCAATGCCAGCACTGCCCGCTTCATCACCTGGACTCCTTGATGTGTCCGTCCTCGAAGACGAGTCGCCCGCCGACCCACGTCTGGGCGACCCGACCTGTCAGCCTTCGACTGTGGAAGGGGGTATTGCGGCTGCGGGAGAAGAACCGTGCCGAGTCCACCGTCCACTCCACGTCCTGCTCCACGACGACCATGTCCGCCGGGGCTCCGGGGGCCAGGTGACCGCCCGACAGCCCGAATGCCTTCGCGGGCCCGTCCGTCAGCAGGCAAACCGCCCGTGACAGGCTCAGCACGCCCTCGCGCACGAGGCTCAGCGTGAGGCCCAGGGCCGTCTCCAGGCCCACCACGCCGTTCCACGCCTTCTCGAACTCGACCTGCTTCTCCAGCACGCCATGGGGCGCGTGGTCCGTGGCGATGGCGTCGATGGTGCCATCGGCCAAGGCCTCGCGGATGGCTTCCACGTCGGCGCGGGAGCGAAGAGGGGGATTCATGCGGGCATGGGTGTCGTAGCCGCCCACCGCCTCGTCATCCAGGGTGAAGTGGTGCGGCGCGGCCTCGGCGGTGACGCGCAGGCCCCGGCGCTTCGCCTCGCGCAGCAGGCGGACGCTGCCCTCGCAGGAGACATGGGCGACGTGCAGCCGACCCTTCGTCTCCTCCAGGAGGATCAGGTCGCGCGCCACCATGGCCACCTCGGCCGAGGGTGGAATCCCCACGAGGCCCAGCCGCGTGGCGGTGCGCCCCTCGTTCATCACGCCCTTGCCGGAGAGCGTCAGGTCCTCCTCGTGCACCATCACGGGGACGTCGAAGAGGGTGGCGTACTGGAGGGTGCGGCGCATGAGGCCGGCGTTCATCACCGGGCGGCCGTCGTCGGTGATGCAGACGCAGCCGGCGCCGAGGAGCGCCCCCATCTCCGCCATCTCCTCGCCCTGGAGGCCCTTGGTGATGGCGCCCGCCGGGTACACGTTGCACAGCCGCGCCTCGCGGGCCTTGGCCTTCACGTACTCGGTGACGAGCACGCTGTCGTTGACGGGCTTGGTGTTGGGCATGGCCACCACCGAGGTGAAACCGCCCGCCACCGCCGCCATGCAGCCGGTGAGGATCGTCTCCTTGCCCTCCTCGCCCGGCTCGCGCAGGTGCACGTGCAGGTCGATGAAGCCCGGCAGCACCAGCCTGCCCTGGGCATCCACCACCCGCGCGTCCGGCACGTCCAGCGCCGTCTCGGAGACCTCGGCGACGCGGCCGTCGCGCACCAGCACGTCGCGCACGCCGTCCACGCCGTTGCGGGGATCGATCACCCGCCCGCGGCGGAAGAGAACCGTGGAGCTCACCGACACACCTCCTCCAGGATGGCGCGGCGGACGGCCACACCATGCGCGACCTGCTCCAGGATGACGCTGCGGGGGCCGTCGGCCACGGCGGGGGCGATCTCCACGCCGCGATTCATGGGACCCGGGTGCAGGACGAGCGCCTCTGGCTTGAGCCGCTCGGCCCGGGCGGCGTTGAGCCCATACAGGCGGGAGAACTCGCGCGTCGAGGGGAAGAAGTTCTCGCCCTGCCGCTCCGACTGCACGCGCAGGCACATGACGGCATCCGCGCGGGGCAGCACGGCGTCCAGGTTGGAGGTGACCTCGGCGCCGAAGGACTCCAGGCCGGGAGGCAGCAGCGTGGGCGGGCCGCACAGCACCACCCTGGCACCCAGCGTGGTGAGGCAGTGCAGGTTGGAGCGGGCCACGCGGCTGTGGAAGATGTCGCCGACGATGAGCACCGTGCGCCCGTCCAGGCGGCCCCAGCGGCGACGCAGGGTGAAGGCGTCCAGCAGGGCCTGCGAGGGGTGCTCGTGGGTGCCGTCCCCGGCGTTGATGACGGCGCAGTTCACGTGCCTGGCCACCAGGTGGGGAGCACCCGAGGAGCGGTGCCGGATGATGAGCGCCACGGGCCCGGTGGCCTCGATGTTGCGCACCGTGTCCAGCAGCGTCTCGCCCTTGGAGACGGAGGAGCCCGCCGTCGTCCAGTTGAGCACCTCGGCCCCGAGCGCGTGTGCCGCCATCTCGAAGGAGGTGCGAGTCCGGGTGGAGTCCTCGAAGAAGAGGTTGGCCACCACCCTGCCCTTCAGCACGTGCGTGGCGTCCGGCCCACCGTGGACGTGTGCCTCCGCCCGGTCCAGCAGCGCCTCGATGTCACCGCGCCGCAGGCCCTCGATTCCCAGCAGGTGTCTCATACGCTCCCTAGCGCTGCCCTGGGATGCCTTCCTTCTCGACCCGGAAGTGAATCGTGCGCACGTATTTGCTCGGCTTGAAGCGGACCGTCCGGTCGTACTCGACCCGGACGAGGACGCTCGAGGTGACCTCGCTGCGCTCGATGACGATCTGCTCCGGCTTCAACCCCAGACCGGGCACGCGGGTGGCCTTGCCGAACTTGTCGTATTCCCAGTGGTAGCCCAGGCGGTTGGTGCGCTCCAGGATGGTGTTGAGCATCGCCCGCTCATCGAACACCGCGATGGCGCGGTTGTGGGCCGCCGTGACAGCCTCCTTCACGGTGAGGTTGTCCACGTAGACGGGAACGAGCATCGCGGCGACGTAGATGGCCCCGGCGAGGAGGGCCAACAGCACCAGACCACCGAGGCTTACCTTTCCAGAGGGAGCGCGCATGAGCCCGGGGCGTAGCAGCGGCGTGCGCGGTGCGTCAAGCACCGCGACGTGCTTCAACGCACCGGCTCGAAGAGGCGGTCCGTGCGCAGCCCGGTGCCCTCGAAGA